>NZ_JBHXFE010000027.1:0-112001 GCF_042722475.1 Streptomyces sp. NPDC127092 | reverse complement strand
CCTGTCCGGCGGATCAGGGTCGGACACCCCTAGCCCTTCACCGCGCCCCGCATCACCCCGCCCACGATCTGCCGGCCCAGCACCGCGAACACCAGCAGCAGCGGCACCGTCCCCAGCACCGCGCCCGCCATCACCACCGACTGGTCCGGGATGTAGCCGCGCCCCAGACCCGTCAGCGCCACCTGCACCGTCGGACTCCCCGTCTGGGTCAGCACGAGCACCGGCCAGAAGAAGTCGTTCCAGGCCGCCACGAACGTCAGCGCCCCCAGTACCGCCATCGCCGGCCGCGCCGCCGGGAACACCACGTGCCACACGATCCGCAGCGCCCCGGCCCCGTCCACCCGCGCCGCCTCCACCAGCTCGGCCGGCAGCGCCCGCACCAGGTGCTGGCGCATGAAGAACACCCCGAACGCCGACACCAGACCCGGCAGGATCACCGCCTGCAGCTCGTCCGTCCAGCGCAGCCGGGCCACCAGCAGAAACAGCGGCACGACCCCCAGCTGCGGCGGGATCAGCATCGTCCCCACCACGAGGGCGAGCAGCGCGCCCCGGAACCGGAACCGCAGCCGCGCGAACGCGAAGCCGGCGAGCGTCGCCACGAGCACCGTGCCCGCCGCGACCACCGACGCCACGAGCGCCGTGTTCGCGAGCGCCGCGCCCAGATGGGCGTCGGTCCACGCGATGCCCAGATTGCGCGGCAGGTTGCGGCCGAAGCGCAGCGGCGGCGGCGTGTGCGCGAGCCGGGTCGTCGTCCGGGAGGCCGCGACCGCCGCCCACAGCAGCGGGAAGAGGGAGACGGCGGCGAAGAGGAGCAGCAGGACGTACGTGCCCCAGCCGGCCCGTGCCGTACGCATCAGTCCGCCTCCCCGGGCCCGGCCGCCGCCCGCGACCGGACGAGCCGCGCCGCCCCGAACACCACGAGCAGGATCAGCAGCATCACCCAGGCGATCGCCGAGGCCCGCCCCAGATGCAGGTTCACCCACCCCTGCTCGTACAGGTAGAGCCCCAGCGTCTGGAACTGGTGGTCCGCCCCGCCCGACGCCCCCGCCCCGGCCCCGAACAGCAGCGGCTCGCCGAACAGCTGGGTCGCCCCGATCGTCGACACGACCACCGTGAACACGATCGCCGGCCGCAGTCCCGGCAGCGTCACGTGGACGAACTGCCGCCACCGCGAGGCCCCGTCGAGCGCCGCCGCCTCGTACAGCTCGCGCGGCACGGTCTGCATCGCGGCGAGGTAGACCAGCGCGTTGTAGCCGGTCCACCGCCACACGACGATCGCCGACACCGCGGCCTTCGACGCCCACGGCCCGTTCTGCCAGTCGACCGGGCCGACGCCGGCGACCGACAGGACCCAGTTGACGAGACCGTGGTCCCGCCCGAAGAGCAGCGCGAAGACGAGCGTCGCCGCGGCCACGGAGGTGGCGTACGGAGCGAGCGCCACCACACGGAAGAACGCGCGCCCCCGCAGCCGTACGTCGAGGAGGTGCGCGACCCCCAGCGCGAGCAGCAGCTGCGGCACCGTCGACAGCACGCCGATCACGAAGGTGTTGCCCAGGGCGTTCCAGAAGAACGGATCGCCGGCGAGCCGCACGTAGTTCCCCGGCCCCAGCCACTCCCAGCGGTCGAGCGAGGTCAGCTCGACCCGGTGCAGCGAGGCCCACCCGGTGTACAGCAGCGGGAACAGGCCGAACGCCCCGAAGAGCACGAAGAACGGCGCGACGAAGCCGTACGGGACCCAGCGGCCGCGCCGCACGGCCCGGCGGACCGGCGCTTCGGGTGTGGCCAGGGCGGTCGCGGGCGGCGCCCCGTGCGCGGGAACGTCGGTCACCGTCTCACCGGTCCAGCGCGTTGTCGATCGACCGCAGCGCTTCCGCCCAGGCCTCGTCCGGGTCGCGGCCCGCCTGGTCGACCTGGAGCATGCCCACGTCGGACAGGTGCTGGGCGACGAGCCCCTCCTTCGGGCCGACCGGGGCCGTCGGCACGCCCCGCGCCGCCGCCGTGAAGAGCGCGCCCACCGGGGCGTCGCCGAAGTACGGGTGGCGGGCGGACGCCACCGCGGGCACGGCGTGGGCGGCCGAGGTGCTCGGGAAGCTGCCGCGGAGCGCGAACACCCGGGCCTGCTGGGCGGGGGCGGTCAGCCACGCGGCCAGGCGGGCGGCCTCCGCCCGGTGCCGGCCGGCCCGGGGGACGACGAGGAAGGAGCCGCCCCAGTTGCCCGGCCGGGGCGCCGCGGCCACGTCCCAGCGGCCCGCGCCCGCCGGGCCCGCCTTGTCCTGGATGTAGCCGAGCATCCAGGCCGGGCAGGCGACCGTCGCGAAGGTCCCGTTCGCGAAGCCCTGGTCCCAGCCGGGGGTGAACTGCTGGAGCCGGGCCGTCAGCCCCTCCCGGGCGAAGGCGGCGGCCAGGTCCCAGGCCTCCCGGACGGCCGGGTTGGTGCCGACGACGAGGGTGCCCCGCCCGTCGTAGAAGCGCAGCGGGCCGCTGCTGATGACCGCCGCCAGCACGCCCGACGCCGAGTCGGTGAACGCGGCGCCGTCCGGTGCCCGCGCGGCGAACCGCCGGCCCACGGCGAGGAAGCGCCGCCAGTCCCCGGCCCACAGCCGCCCCACGGCCTCCCGCCCGGTCGGCAGCCCGGCCCGGGCGAACAGGTCCTTGCGGTAGCAGACGGCCTGCGGGCCGATGTCGGTGCCGAGCCCGACCGTCCGGCCGTCCCGGCCCGTGCCCTGCGCCCACTTCCACGGCAGGAACGCCCCCCGGTCCACCCCGGGCGCCCTGCCCAGGTCCACCAGGCGGTGGCCCTGCGTGCCGACGACCTCGGCGATGTTGCCGATCTCCACGGCCTGTACGTCGGCGAGTCCGGAGCCGGTGACGAGATGGGTGATCAGCTGCGGGTAGTAGTTCTCGTTGCGCTCGACGGACGTCTGGCGGACCGCGACGTCCGGGTGCAGCCGCATGTACGCGTCGTAGAGCCCGGCCTCCTTGAGCCCGAAGGACCCGAAGACGCCGACGGTCAGCGTGACCGGCCGCCCGGCCGGGTCCACGCCGCCGGCACCGGCGGGGCGCGGCACGGGCGGGTCGGTGGCGCAGCCGGCGGTGAGCCCCGCGGCGAGGAGGAGGGCGAGGACGAGCGCGGTGACGGGCCGGCCGGCGAGGCCGCCGCTCCCTCTCGTGCGCCTGGACATGGCGCGACCGTAGTGCGGCCCGCGCGGCCGTCGGGGGACAGCTCGCCGGGGCCGCGGAAGTCGCTCCGCCGCGCCACCCGGGCGGGCGAAGGAGCACCGTGGGAGGGTGACGGAAGAGAAGGGGAGAGAGGGGAGAAGGGGATGACGATCGAGGTGCGGCCGGCCTCGGACTTCGCCGACACCGCCGCCGTCATCGGCCCGAAGTCGCCGACGGCCACCGTCTGCTGGTGCCTGAGCTACCGGATCCCGTCCGCGCTCAACAACGAGCTGCGCGGCCCGGCCCGGGGCGAGTACGTCGCCGGGCTCTGCCGCGGGGCGGTCCCGCCGGGTGTCCTCGCGTACGACGGGGACGAGCCGGTCGGCTGGGCGGCCGTGGCGCCGCGCGCCGAGACGAGCTTCGCGCGCAGCCGGAAGATCCCGCACGTCGACGACCTCCCGGTGTGGTCGCTGTGGTGCGTCAGGGTGCGGCCCGGGCACCGCGGGCAGGGCGTCTCGCACGCGCTGATCGCCGGCGCCGTCGAGTTCGCCCGCGAGCGGGGCGCGCCCGTCGTCGAGGCGTATCCGCTGGACAACGGCGACGCGCGGGTCGACCTGACCATGGCGTATCCGGGACTGCGCGGGAACTTCGAGCGCGCCGGCTTCGTCCACGCCGCCGACACCACCTCGGTCCTCGCCGGTCATCCCCGCGTCCTGATGCGACGCGACCTGCGCTGACCCGGGACGCCCTGCGCGCCCCGCCCGCCCCGCCCGGCCGGCCCGGCCCGGCCCGGGCGCGGCCACGGCCACGGCGGCGACGGCTGCGGCTGCGGCTGCGGCGACGGCGATCACGGCTGCGACGGCGATCATGACGGGCGGGCGTGCGCCGCGTGCCGTCCACGTGAACGGACGGGGACGCGGGCCCGTTAGCATCGCGGGACCCGGGATGGTGATCGACGGACGGAGTGGGTTGTGGCGCGACCGCGTGTGGGTGTGGCGGTGCTGACGATGGGCACGCGCCCGAAGGAGCTGCGGGCGCTGCTCGATTCGGTGGCCGCGCAGGACGAGCCGGCCACCCGGGTCGTCGTGATCGGCAACGGCGCGGGGACGCTGGCCGATCTGCCGGACGGCGTGCACGGGGTGGAGCTCCCGGAGAACCGCGGGGTGTCCGGCGGCCGCAACGTCGCGATCGAGACGCTCCGGTCCTTCGGCGACGTCGACGTCCTGGTGGACCTCGACGACGACGGCCTGCTCGTCGACACGGACGTCTTCCGCCGGCTCGTCGACCTGTACGAGGCGGAGCCGAGGCTCGGCGTGGTCTCCTTCCGCATCGCGGACGAGAACGGCGAGACGCAGCGGCGGCACGTGCCCAGGCTCGGCGCGAAGGACCCGATGCGGGGCGGCGAGGTGACCACCTTCCTCGGCGGCGGCCACGGCCTGTCGATGCGGATGCTCGACCGGATCGGCGGCTGGCCCGAGGACTTCTTCTTCACCCATGAGGAGACCGACCTCGCCTGGCGCGCCCTCGACGACGGCTGGACCGTGCGGTACGCGCCGGAGCTGCTCCTCCAGCACCCGAAGACCAGCCCGGCCCGGCACGCGGTCTACTACCGGATGACCGCCCGCAACCGGGTGTGGCTGGCCAAGCGGAACCTGCCGGTCCCGCTCGTTCCCGTCTACCTGGGCGTGTGGACGCTGCTGACCCTGGCCCGCACCCGCTCCCTGCCGGGCCTGCGCGCCTGGTTCGCCGGCTTCTTCGAGGGCGTCCGCCGCTCCGGCGGCACCCGCCGCCCGATGCGCTGGTCCACGGTGTGGCGCATGGGCCGCCTGGGCCGCCCGCCGGTGATCTGACCCGGCTCCTTCTCGGTCCCGTCCCTCCCGGGGCGGGACCGAGGCGTACGGAACAGGGAAACGACCGAGGCCCCGGTTCTTCCGAACCGGGGCCTCGATCTCTCAGGGTGAGTAACGGGACTCGAACCCGCGACATCCTGGACCACAACCAGGTGCTCTACCAGCTGAGCTATACCCACCACGACCGGTCATTCGCCCGAGGGCTTCCCTGACCGGCCGAGAAGAAGTCTACAGGGTCCGAGGGGGTGCTCGCGCACACGTTTTCCCCGAGGGGGTCCGGTGGGCGCGAGCGGCTTCCCGGCGAGGGCCGGGGGCCGGTGCCTACTCGGCCGGGAGGACGTGCCGGGCCGCGATCTGCCTGGCGGTCTCCGAGTCCGGGCCGGGCTGCGGCACGAAGATCGCCTCGCGGTAGTAGCGGAGCTCGGCGATGGACTCGCGGATGTCGGCGAGCGCCCGGTGGTTGCCGTTCTTCTCCGGACTGTTGAAGTACGCCCTCGGGTACCAGCGGCGCGCCAGTTCCTTGACCGAGGAGACATCGACGATCCGGTAGTGGAGGTGGCTCTCCAGGGCGGGCATGTCCCGGGCGAGGAAGCCGCGGTCGGTGGAGACCGAGTTCCCGCACAGCGGGGCCCGGCCGGGCTCCTTGACGTGCTCGCGGACGTACGCGAGGACCTGCGCCTCGGCGTCGGCCAGGGTGGTGCCCTCGGCCAGCGCGTCGAGCAGGCCCGAGGCCGTGTGCATCTGGCGCACGATCTCCGGCATCGTCTCCAGGGCCGCCTCGGGCGGGCGGATCACGATGTCCACGCCTTCGCCGAGCACGTTCAGTTCCGAGTCGGTGACCAGTGCGGCCACCTCGATGAGTGCGTCGTCCGTCAGCGAGAGCCCGGTCATCTCGCAGTCGATCCACACCATGCGATCGTTCATGCGTCCTACCTTATGGCCGAACGCGGAGCGGAACCGCAGGATGGCCGAAGGGCCCCTCCAGGAGGTGTCCTGGGGAGCCCTTCGGTTTTTTCTCGGTGCGCGGCTTGTGGCTCGCGCGGCTCACGGGGCCGGTTACGGCGCGCTGCGCTGGCCCGGGAGGGCCGGGCGGCCGCCCGTGAAGGCGTCCGACGGCGGCTTTCCGGGCTCCATCAGGTGCCCCGGGCGGCGCGGGACCGTCTGGGCCTGCGCCGGGACGACCGCGTCGAGGACCGCCGTGGCGCCCTCGCCCTGCGGCCGCCGGGCCCGGTACGCCGCCCGGTAGGCCGCCGGCGAGGAACCCAGCTGCCGCCGGAAGTGGCCGCGCAGGGCCACCGGCGAGCGGAAGCCGCAGCGTCCCGCGACCTCGTCGACCGAGTAGTCGGAGGTCTCCAGGAGCCGCTGTGCCTGGAGCACCCGCTGGGTGATCAGCCACTGCAGCGGCGCCGAGCCGGTCAGCGAGCGGAACCGGCGGTCGAACGTACGACGGCTCATGTACGCCCTCGCCGCCAGGGTCTCCACGTCGAACTGCTCGTGGAGGTGCTCCAGCGCCCAGGCGACGACCTCGGCCAGCGGGTCGGCGCCGATCTCCTCGGGTAAAGACCTGTCGAGGTAGCGCTCCTGACCGCCGCTGCGCCGCGGCGGGACGACCAGCCGGCGCGCCAGGGCGCCCGCGGCCTCCGTGCCGTGGTCGGTCCGCACGATGTGCAGACAGAGGTCGATTCCGGCCGCGGTGCCGGCCGAGGTCAGCACGTCGCCGTCGTCGACGAAGAGCTCCCGCGGGTCCACGTGGACCGACGGATAGCGCTTGGCGAGCGTCGGCGCGTACATCCAGTGCGTGGTCGCCGGGCGGCCGTCGAGCAGGCCGGCCGCGGCGAGGACGAACGCGCCGGTGCACAGACCGACGATGCGCGCGCCCTCCTCGTGGGCCCGGCGGAGCGCTTCGAGCGCCTCCGGCGGCGGCGGTGAGGTGATCGAGCGCCAGGCGGGCACCACGACGGTGCCGGCCCGGCTGATCGCCTCCAGGCCGTACGGCGCGGAGAGTTCGAGCCCGCCCGTGGTCCGCAGGGGGCCGTCCTCGCCGGCGCATACGAGCAGTCGGTAGCGTGGCACCCCCGCGTCCTGGCGGTCGATGCCGAAAACGGAGAGCGGGATGGAGCTCTCGAAGATGGGGCCACCGCTGAACAGCAGTACCGCGACGACTTCGCGACGGCGGCGCCCGGACAGCTTCCGTGCCGCCTCCGGTGCGGCGGAGTGGTCCTGGCTCATGACGCTAAGCCCCCCTCGGTGTTGGCGTCTCCCTGGTCGTGTCGCTGTGCCACGTTTCCCCTCGGTTTTGCGCGAGACCCCAGTCTTCGGTATCCATGATCGAATCTACTGCGTCCCGTGGCGCCCGAGCGACAAGTTCTCCTTCCGGCACATTGTCGACATGGGCACTTGGCGTGAAGCGTTCGATCAGGAAGCCCAGTCCAGGGCGGTGATGCCTGGACCTACGCGGGTTGAGCGGTCTTCGGCCATGCTCCGGCCGGGCACAGGAACTTGGCTGAAAACATACGGGATCGGCTGTGCGACCCTGTCAACTCCGCGAGTGGCGCTCGGCCCGCAGACCCCGTTCGGAGCGCCGCAGCAGCACCCGGCAGGCCGCCGTCACGGCGGCCAGGCCGAGCGCGGTGCCGGCCGCGCCGCCCAGTGAGGTGCCGTAGACCACGAGGACGACCGGGACGAGCGCGCAGCAGAAGACCGCCCAGCGGACCACGTCGCTCGCCGCGTCCGGCGCGGTGCCGCCGCCCGGCGTCCCGTGCTCGCCGGAACCGCCCGGACCGCCCGCCTCCCGCGCCCGGCGGCGCCCGCGCGGACGGGGGGCGCGGGGGCCGGCGGGGGCGGCGCCGGGGGGTGCGAGGAAAGCGGTGACCGTCTCGGCGGAGGCGAGGGCGGCGGGGTCGAGGCGGTCGTCGGTGTCCATGGGCGACGGTGCGGGCACGGGCGGGCTCCCTGCGACGGTGGCGTTGACCTGTGGGAACGAGGAGCGGAACGTTCCGGTCACTGCGCGGGGCGTCCGTTTGGCCCCCGTTCGGACTCCTGTAGGGCACATCCGGCATTGCGCTACGGCGCGGGGCTCGTGCATGCTCCCTGGAACGCCGTAACGGCGCCCGGCGGCCGCCCCTGGGCACGAGAGGAGTGTCGCCGTACCCTTGGGGGTATGGGCTTGGGAAGATGATTCCCGGACACAGCTCCGCCGCCAACCGTTGTTCCGCTCCCCGTCCTGCCCGTCCCTTCCAGAGGACCCTCTTCGCCGAGACACCGATGGCCGGTCACGAATTCCCCGAACCCGCGGACCGCAAGCGCGTCGCCGACTCCACGGTCGACCCCCTCGCGGTGGAACAGCCCCGTCACGCCTGCGACCCGGCCTTCCGGCACGGCGTCGTCGTCGGATTCGACGGCTCGACGTCCAGTGAACGAGCCCTCGCGTACGCCATCGGCATGGCCCGCCGCTCCGGATCGGGCCTGATCATCGTGCACGTCGCCAACCGGCTGCCCACCACCGTGTGGGCCGGCTGCGAGCCGCCGGTCTTCGTCGACGTGCCGGACCACCGCACCGAGGTCCTCGGCCTGGAGCTGGCCTGCGCGGAGCACCTCTCCGAGGTGCCGTGGATCCTGGTCGAGCGCGGCGGCGACATCTGTCACGAGCTGGAAGAGGTCGGCCGGGAGTACTCCGCCGACGCGATCGTGGTGGGCTCCACGCACGGCGTGGTCGGGCGGATCTTCGGCTCGGTGGCCGGCCGGCTCGCACGGCGCGCCCAGCGCCCGGTCGTCGTCATCCCGTAGACACCGCGCTCCGGTCCCCCGCTCCGGTCCCGCGATCCCGTCGTCCCGTAACAGCGGCACCGCCGGTCCCTCGGGTCGCTGCCTCAACTCCCTTGTTCCGGCCATAATTTCGGCCTTCCTCAGGTGAATTGTGTGCTTGTGAAGGGTACATAAAGCTCACCGGAACAAAGCAGCCCAAGCAGCACAACTGCACACCTGAAGGGAGCCCGCCGTGTCCAATGACGCCACCGCGGGAAACAGCACCTCCACCCTCGGACACCTCGCACTCGGACTGACCCTGCTGGCCTTCGGCATCGGCTCCACCGGCGTGATCGACCACGTCGGCGCGGCGGACGCGGCCGGGCTCGCGACCTGGGTCGGCGGTGTGGCCCTGTTCCTCGTCGGCCTGCTCGCCCTGCGTGCGGGCAACACCGGTGAGGGCACGGCCTATTCGGCGCTCGGCGCCTTCTGGTTCACCTGGGGCACCGGCGTCGGCGACAGCGGCTCCGCCGAGGCCGCCGGTCTCTTCCTGCTGCTGTGGGCGCTCCTCGCGCTCACCCTGACCATGGCGTCGGGCGGCAGCGGCCTCTTCGGACAGGGCGTGTACGGGCTGCTCTTCGTCGCCCTGCTGCTGCTCGGCATCGGCGCCCTCGCCGACAACTCGGGCCTCGGCAAGGCGGGCGGCTGGGTGGCCGCGGTGGCCGGCCTCGCGGCCTGGTACGGCGCGACGGCGGCGGTGGCCGGCTGGCCGACCTCGCTGGCCCGCGGCTCCCGCGCCGCCGCGGCGAGCTGATCCGTACACCACGCGGAAAGCAGCGGTCCCCGTGCTCCTGGGAAGCACGGGGACCGCTGTGGTGTCCGGCCGACGCCGGGGGACAGGCCCGGCGGGCGGGGGTCCGGGGGACAGGCCCGGAGTCCCCGCTACTCGACCGTGACGGACTTGGCCAGGTTCCGCGGCTTGTCGATGTCGCGGCCCATGGCGAGCGCGGTGTGGTAGGCGAGGAGCTGGAGCGGGATGCCCATGAGGATCGGGTCGAGCTCGTCCTCGTTCTTCGGCACGACGATGGTGTGGTCGGCCTTCTCCTGCACCTGGTGCGCGACCGCGAGGATGCGGCCGCTGCGGGCCTTGATCTCCTCCAGGGCGGCGCGGTTCTTCTCCAGCAGGTCGTCGTCGGGGACGATCGCGACCGTCGGCAGGGCCGGCTCGATGAGGGCGAGCGGGCCGTGCTTCAGCTCGGAGGCCGGGTAGGCCTCGGCGTGGATGTAGGAGATCTCCTTCAGCTTGAGGGAGGCCTCCAGGGCGACCGGGTAGCCCCGGACGCGGCCGATGAACATCATCGACTGGGCGCCCGCGTACTCCTTGGCCAGCTTCTTGATCTCGTCCTCGGTCTTGAGGATCTCCTCGATCTGGCCGGGCAGCTTGCGCAGGCCCTCGATGATCCGCTTGCCGTCGGTGACGGACAGGTCGCGGATGCGGCCGAGGTGCAGGGCGAGCAGCGCGAAGGCGACCACGGTGTTGGTGAAGCACTTGGTGGAGACGACGCAGACCTCGGGACCCGCGTGGACGTAGACGCCGCCGTCGGCCTCGCGGGCGATGGCGGAGCCGACCACGTTGACCACGCCGAGGACGCGGGCGCCCTTGCGCTTGAGCTCCTGGACGGCGGCGAGCACGTCGTAGGTCTCGCCGGACTGGGAGACGGCGATGTAGAGGGTGTCGGGGTCCACGACCGGGTTGCGGTAGCGGAACTCGGAGGCCGGCTCGGCGTCGGCCGGGATGCGGGCCATGCCCTCGATGAGGGAGGCGCCGATCAGACCGGCGTGGTACGAGGTGCCGCAGCCGAGGATCTTGATCCGGCGGATCGAGCGGGCCTCGCGGGCGTCCAGGTTCAGGCCGCCGAGGTGCACGGTGGAGAAGCGGTCGTCGATCCGTCCGCGCAGCACGCGGTCGACCGCGTCGGGCTGCTCGGAGATCTCCTTGTGCATGTAGGTGTCGTGGCCGCCCATGTCGTACGAGGCGGCCTCCCACTCCACGGTCTCCGGGGTGGCGTTGGTGGACGCGCCCGAGGTCGTGTAGGTGCGGAAGTCGTCGGCCTTCAGGGTGGCCATCTCGCCGTCGTCGAGGGTGACGACCTGGCGGGTGTGGGCGACCAGGGCGGCGACGTCGGAGGCGACGAACATCTCCTTCTCGCCGATGCCGAGGACGACCGGGGAGCCGTTGCGGGCCACCACGATGCGGTCGTTGAAGTCGGCGTGCATGACGGCGATGCCGTAGGTGCCCTCGATGTGCTTGAGCGCCTCGCGGACCTTCTCCTCCAGGGAGTCGGCCTGGGAGCGGGCGATCAGGTGGGTGATGACCTCGGTGTCGGTCTCGGAGGCGAAGACGACGCCGTCGGCCTCGAGCTTGGCGCGCAGCTCGGCCGCGTTGTCGACGATGCCGTTGTGGACGACGGCGACCTTGTTCTCGGGGTCGAGGTGCGGGTGGGCGTTGACGTCGCTCGGGGCGCCGTGGGTGGCCCAGCGGGTGTGCGCGATGCCGGTGGTGCCCGCGAAGCGCTTGGGGACGCGGGCCTCGAGGTCGCGGACCCGGCCCTTGGCCTTCACCATCTTCAGGCCGGAGGCCTTCGGGCTGGTGACGACGATGCCGGCGGAGTCGTAACCCCGGTACTCGAGCCGCTGCAGTCCTTCGAGCAGCAGGGGAGCGACGTCGCGCTTGCCGATGTAACCGACGATTCCGCACATAAAGGTGTCAGTCCTCCAGAAGTCAGTGGGTGTGCCCGGCCGGGCGACCGAGGGGGCGGGAGCCCCGGTGGTCAGCCGTAGACGATCCGTCGCAGCTGGCGGAGCGAGAGCTCCGGTGGTGCCACGGCGCGGTGCGGCAGTTCGGCCGCGATCCGCTCGAAGATCTCCGCGTTGACCGCGCCGCCCGACTGCAGCTCGCGGTGGCGGCGCCGGACGAAGTCCTCGGTCGACTCGTCGAAGTACGCCAGCACGTCGAGCACCACCCGGGCGGCCTCACCGCGCTGGAGCGCGGTGCTGCGGACCAGGTGGTCGATGAGGTCGTCGTGCGACGGTCGGCGTTCGAGCACCCGTGAATACTGAGGGGTACTCGAGGGGCATTGCAAGAATCCTGCCCGATATCGGGCAGGAGGGGGTGTGATCGCGCCGCCAGACGGGTTAATTGGTCTACACCTTGACCCGCGATGGGGCAGGCGGTACGCATGGTGACCGTTCGGATACGCCATGCCCGCAGTCGACCCCATCGAAAGGGACATGCCTGTGCGACCGCGCAGAACGTTTCCGCTCCTCCGCTCCTCGCGGCTCCTCGTCCTCTCCTCCCTGCTCCTCGCCGTCGCCGGCGTCCCCGGCGCGCGGACCGCCGCCGCCGAGCCCCTCGTCCGGCCGCTCGGCGACGTCGTGCCCGTCCCGGCCTCCGTGACGCCCGGCGGCGCGCCGTACACGCTCGGCCCCGCCACTGCCGTCCGCGTCGACTCCGGCGACCGCGCCACCCGGGAGATCGGCCGCTACCTCGCCGGGGTGCTCCGGCCCTCCACCGGCTACCCGCTGCCCGTCGTCGGCGACGGCGCGGCCCGCGGCGGCATCCTGCTCCGCATCGACCGCGGCGCCACCGCGCTCGGCGAGGAGGGCTACGAGCTGCGCTCCGGCCGCGGCGGCGTCACCCTCACCGCCCACGAGCACGCCGGGCTCTTCCGCGGCGTCCAGACCCTGCGCCAGCAGCTGCCCGCGGCCGTCGAGAAGCGCACCGTGCAGCCCGGCCCCTGGAAGATCGCCGGCGGCGTCGTCCGGGACGCCCCGCGCTTCGCCTACCGGGGCGCGATGCTCGACGTCTCCCGGCACTTCTTCACCGTCGACCAGGTCAAGCGCTACATCGACCAGCTCGCCCTCTACAAGATCAACAAGCTGCACCTGCACCTGAGCGACGACCAGGGCTGGCGCCTCGCGATCGACTCCTGGCCCCGGCTGGCCACCCACGGCGGCTCCACCCAGGTCGGCGGCGGGCCCGGCGGTCACTACACCAAGGACGACTACCGCGAGATCGTCCGCTACGCCGCCTCCCGCTACCAGGAGGTCGTGCCCGAGATCGACATGCCCGGCCACACCAACGCGGCCCTCGCCTCCTACGCCGAGCTCAACTGCGACGGCGTCGCACCGCCGCTCTACACGGGGACGAACGTGGGCTTCAGCTCGCTGTGCGTGCCCAAGGAGGTCACGTACGACTTCGTGGACGACGTCGTCCGCGAACTCGCCGCCCTCACGCCGGGCCGCCACCTCCACATCGGCGGCGACGAGGCGCACTCCACCAGCCACGCGGATTACGTCGCCTTCATGGACCGGGTGCAGCCGGTCGTCGCGCGGTACGGCAAGACGGTCATCGGCTGGCACCAGCTGACGAACGCCCGGCCGGCCGAAGGCGCGCTCGCCCAGTGGTGGGGCCTGGACCGCTCGTCGGCGACGGAGAAGGAACGGGTCGCGGCGGCCGCGCGGGCGGGCACCAAGGTGATCCTCTCGCCCGCCGACCGGGCCTACCTCGACATGAAGTACACGAAGGACACCCCGCTCGGCCTGTCCTGGGCGGGCTACGTGGAGGTCCGGCGGTCCTACGACTGGGACCCGGCGACCCTGCTGCCGGGCCTGCCCGAGTCGGGCATCGCGGGCGTCGAGGCCCCGCTGTGGACCGAGACCGTCTCCACGAGCGCCCACATCGACCACATGGCCTTCCCGCGCCTGCCGGGCATCGCCGAACTGGGCTGGTCACCCGCCGCGAGCCACGACTGGGAGTCGTACCGGCTGCGCCTGGCCGCGCAGGGCCCGCGCCTGAGCGCCCTGGGCGTCGACTTCTACCGGTCGCCGCAGGTGCCGTGGGCGGCTGAATAGCCGTCAGTCCGTAGCAACACGGGACGCCGCTCGCGCCGCCGGGGCCCGCTCGCGCCGGGTCCCGGCCGGCGCGGGCCGGGACGCGCCGGGCCGGTCGACACCGGCTCCGGCCCGTCGGCCGGAGCCGCGGACCCATCGGGTGAAATTACTGTCCGTTCATCACGGGCCCCCCTCACCCGGGGCAGACATCGCGCAGAGTGACCGACTCGCGTCCCTGCCACGGGAAGGAACCACCCATGCCCCGAAGACGAGCCGTCCGCCCCGCAGCACGCCGCCGGACAGTCAGCCTCCTGTGCGCCCCGGTGCTCGCCGCCGCGGCGCTCACCGCCACCACGGGCACGCCCGCCGCGGCGGCGCCCACCTGCTTCGAGGCCGCCGCCACCGTCCCCGGCACCACCGGGACCCCCGGCGACGACGTCATCATCGGCACGCCCGGCAACGACGTCATCGACGGCAGGGGCGGCAACGACAAGATCTGCGGCCTGGGAGGCAACGACCTCGTCCACGGCGGGGACGGCGACGACAGCGTCTCGGGCGGCACCGGGGACGACCGGATCTTCGGCGACGCCGGCAACGACCGCATGACCGGCGACGAGCGCGCGTACACGGGTGACGTCACCAGCCCCACCGGGCGGGACTACCTCGACGGCGGCTCCGGGCACGACTTCCTTCTCGGCGACAACGGGGCGTCGCAGGGCACGGCAGCCGGAGCCTCCCCCGACGTCCTCGTCGGCGGGGACGGGGACGACGTCCTGTACGGGGACGACTCCGGCGACCACGCCGACGGCGGGGCCCCCGACCGGATCATCGGCGGCAACGGGGAGGACGTCATCGTCGGGGATTCGCTCGGCTTCTTCTCCGCGTCGGGCGCCGCGGACGACGTGCTGCTCGAAGGCGCCGGCACGTTCGGCGACGTCACGGGGGACAGCTTCGCGCCCTTCGGCAACGCGACCGGGGCCGGCGGCGACGACCTGATCGACCTGGGAGCGGACGGCGCGTTCGGAGCCGTCGGCGACCACACGTCCGGCGGTACCGCGGTCGGTTCCGGCAACGACCGCATCGTCGGCGGCGGCACGGGCGAGATCATCCTCATCGGCGACAGCACGCTCGTCGATCCCACCGGGGCGACCGCGGGCAACGACCAGATCGACGGCCGCGGCGGCGACGACCGGATCTTCGGCGACAACTCGGACTGGAGCCAGACGCTCGGCACCGCCGGTGGCCGGGACGTCCTGCGCGGCGGTGACGCCAACGACTTCCTGCGCGGCGGCCCCGCCGACGACGCCCTCGACGGCCAGGCGGGCGTCGACGACTGCGACGGCGAGGGAGGGACGGACACGGTGGTCAACTGCGAAGGGCAGCAGGGCGCCCGGCGGACCGGGCGGTCGCCCCGGAGCGCCGCCGCCCCCGGCCTGACGGCCCGCCCGGTGACGGACCGCCCCTTGTATGACCGGCTCGTCGGACCGGCAGGCCGGCTCGTCGGACCGGCAGGCCGGCTCGGCTAGCCGCGCGGCGCGCGCCGGCATGACGACGGGCCCTGGCGGAGGACCGTAACTCCGCCAGGGCCCGCGCCGGTCCGTCAGGCGAACCGCGCGATCGGGTTCACCAGGTCGCCGACGAGCTGGAGTGCCGCCGACGGGTCCGCCAGGTCCACCATCTGGCGGTTGTTGCGCAGCTGGAGGCGGTTGAGGGCCGAGAGGGCGAAGGTCTCCGTGAAGATGTCGTACTGCGCGAAACGGTCCGCGAGTTCCGGCTTGGAGGCCTGGTAGTCCTTGACGCACTCGGCGACCGTCTGCCAGAAGTCGTCCTCGCCGAGGACGCCCTCGGCGGCCAGCGTGGCGCCGAGGAAGCGGAAGAAGCAGTCGAAGACGTCGGTGAAGACGGACAGGAGCTTCATGTCCTCCGGGACCTCGGCCCGGATCCGCTCCACGGCCGGCGGCAGGACCGCGTCCGGGTCCATGACGCAGATCTCCTCGGCGATGTCCTTGAAGATCGCCCGGGACACCGCGCCCTGCTCGTCGAGGACCAGGATCACGTTCTCGCCGTGCGGCATGTAGACCAGGTCGTACGCGTAGAAGCAGTGCAGGATCGGGAGGAGGTAGGCGTCCAGGTAGGCCCGCAGCCAGTCGGTCGGGGCGAGGCCCGAGTCCTTGACCAGGGCGCCCGCGAAGGACGCGCCCGCGTGGTCGACGTGCAGCAGCGAGGCCATCGTGGCGAGCCGCTCGCCCTCGGCGAGGGACGGCACCGGGGACTCGCGCCACAGCGCGGCGAGCATCTTGCGGTAGGGCGAGTAGCGGTCGGTGGCGGCCTCGTACTCCAGGTGCCGGTAGCCGACCGCCGCCCGCTCGCGGATGATCGAGAAGCGGGCCGCCCGGAGGACCGGGTCGGCCTCGATCAGGCCGGCGAGCCAGTCGTTGATGGCGGGCGTGGCCTCCATGTAGGCGGCCGAGAGGCCCCGCATGAAGCCCATGTTGAGGACGGACAGGGCCGTCTTCACGTAGTGCTTCGCCGGGTCGCTGGTGTTGAAGAAGGTGCGGATGGACTGCTGCGCCAGGTAGGCGTCGTCGCCCTCGCCCAGGTACACGAGCCGCTGCTGCGCGACCTCGGCGGCGAAGGTGACGGCCATCTTGTTCCACCACTGCCAGGGGTGCACCGGCATCAGCAGGTAGTCGGCCAGGTCCAGGCCGCGCTCGGCGAGGGTGGCGGCGAAGCGGTCCACCGCCTCGTCGCCGAGCTCGGCGCGGATGAACGAGTCGTACTCCACGTCCGCACCGGCGGTGAAGGTGGCGCGGTCGCGGTGCGCGGCCAGCCACACGAGGTGGATCGGGCTCGCGGCCTCGGGGGCGTAGGCGCGGTACTCGTCGACGCCGAAGCCGAGCCGCCCGTTGTTGGCGACGAAGCAGGGGTGGCCCTCGGTCATCCCGGTCTCGATCGCCTGGAAGCCGGCCCGGGCCAGCTCGGCGGAGCCGATGCGCGGCTTGGTCGCCTTGTACGCGGTGCCGGCCAGGGTGGAGGAGATCTCCTCCAGGTAGACCGGGAGGATCTCGTCGCTCAGGCCGAGCGAGCCGCGCAGCTCGGTGATGAACTGCAGGGCGTCCAGCGGGAGCTGCTCGCTGCCCCGGTGCCGGCTGATGGACTCCGGGTAGACCTGCCAGTGGTCGAGGGCGAAGCGGTCGGCGGTGAAGCGGTATTCGGTGCGGCCGTCGTCGCTGAGGACCTGGTAGCGGCTGTCGCCGAGCTCCTGCGGGTCGAGCAGCCGCTCGTGGATGAACTCGGCGAGACCCTTGCGGATCAGGGCGCGGTTGGCGTCGGCCCAGCGCTCGGGCGTGAGGTGGGCGACGGGGCTGTCGGTGAGCGCGCTCATGCCGCCACCTCCACGGGCGCGGCGGTCGCCGCGGAGGCGACGGCGGCCTCGAAGGCGGCGCGGGTGCAGAAACTCAGCAGGGCCTTCTTCTCCGGCTTCTGGATCTCCCGCTCGGGCACGAAGCCGACGGCCTCGTTGAGCGCGTGCACGGCGGTGTTGCGGACGTCGGGCTCGACGACCACGCGGGCGGTGGCCGGGTCGGCGAACAGCTCGGCCATGACGGCCGTGATCACCCGGCGGGTGAAGCCGTGCACGGGGGTGTCGGTGGGTGCGACGAGGAAGTGCATGCCGACGTCGCCGGGCTGCGGCTCGTAGAGGCCGACGAGCTCGACCTTCGCGGGGTCGTAGCGCTCCATGAGGAAGGCGGGCTCGCCGTCCACGAGGCCGATGAAGGCGTCGTGGTGCGGGTTCGCGGCGATCGCCATGTACTCGCGCTCGACGTCCTGGAGCGCGAAGCCCTGCATCATCCAGTAGGTCGCCTTGGGGTCGGTGACCCAGGGGTGGATCAGTTCCGCGTCCTTCAGCGGGTCGAGCGGGCGTATCTGGACGGTGGCGGTCATACGGCGAACTCCTGGAACGCGATGGTCTTCTCGACGGGGTAGTACTCGGAGCCCAGCATCTCCCCGATGATGTACGCGTTGCGGTACGGCCCCATGCCCAGGTCGGGCGAGGTGATCGAGTGGGTGTGCACGCCGGCGTTCTGCAGGAAGACCCCGCGGCCGGTGGTGTCGACCGAGTAGTTGCGGGCCACGTCGAAGCGGCCCTGGGAGTCCCAGCGGAGGCGGTCCCTGACCGGCTCCAGGAAGGCGGGGACGGTGTACTTGTAGCCGGTGGAGAGGATCAGGCCCTCGGTCTCGATCTCGAAGTCCTTCTCCTGCTCCTCCTGGCGGAAGCCGAGCGTGTACGTGCCGCTCGTCTCGTCGTACGCGGCGGAGTGCAGCGCGGAGTTGGTGAGCAGCCGGGTGGGGACCGGGCCGGCGAAGTTCTTCTGGTAGAGCAGGTCGAAGATGGCGTCGATCAGCTCGCCGTTGATGCCCTTGAAGAGGCCCTTCTGCTGGCTCTCCAGGCGGTAGCGGGTCGGCTCGGGGAGCGCGTGGAAGTAGTCCACGTACTCGGGGGAGGTCATCTCCAGGGTGAGCTTGGTGTACTCCAGCGGGAAGAAGCGCGGGGAGCGGGTCACCCAGTTGAGCCGGTAGCCGTGGACGTCGATCTCGCTGAGGAGGTCGTAGTAGATCTCGGCGGCGCTCTGGCCGCTGCCGACGATCGTGATCGACTTCTTCTTCTGCAGCGCTTCCTTGTTCGGCAGGTAGCGCGAGTTGTGCACGAGGTCGCCGCCCAGGCCCCGGCAGGACTCGGGGACGTACGGCGGGGTGCCGGTGCCGAGCACGATCCGGCGGGCGCGGAACGTTTCTCCGGCCGTGGTGGCCACCACGTACTCCTCGGCGGACTCGTCGAAGGAGACCGAGGAGACGGTGGTCGAGAAGCGGATGGAGGAGAGCTGCGCGGCGGCCCAGCGGCAGTAGTCGTTGTACTCGGCGCGCAGCGGGTAGAAGTTCTCGCGGATGTAGAACGAGTACAGCCGGCCCTTCTCCTTCAGGTACTGGAGGAAGGAGTACGGCGAGGTCGGGTCGGCCAGGGTGACCAGGTCCGACATGAACGGCGTCTGGAGGTGGGCGCCCTCCAGGAACATCCCGGAGTGCCACTCGAAGTCCGGCTTGGACTCGACGAAGAGGCCGTTCAGCTCGTCGATGGGCTCGGTGAGGCAGGCCAGGCCGAGGTTGAAGGGACCGAGCCCGATGCCGATGAAGTCGTACGTCTGAGTCGTCTCAGGCATGGACAAGGTTCTCTCCCAGGTACTGCTCGGCGTGGCCGGCTATCAGATCGAGGACGGCGGCGATGTCGGCCACGGTCGTCTCGGGGTTGAGCAAGGTGAACTTGAGGTACTGGCGCCCGTCGACCTTCGTGCCGGCCACGATCGCCTCGCCGGAGGCCATCAGGGCCTTGCGGGCGTGGAGGTTGGCGCGGTCGATGTCCTCGGGCGCGGTGACGTTCTCGGGGATGTAGCGGTAGACGAGGGTGGAGAGCTGCGGCTCGACGACCACGTCGTAGCGCGGGTCGGCGGCGAGCAGCTCGAACCCGGCCCGGGCCAGGTCGCAGACCTCGTCGAAGAGGCCGCCGACGCCGTCGGCGCCCATGACGCGCAGGGTCAGCCACAGCTTGAGGGCGTCGAAGCGGCGGGTGGTCTGCAGGGACTTGTCGACCTGGTTGGGGATCTGCTCGGCCAGCGCGCGGCGCGGGTTGAGGTAGTCGGCGTGGTAGGTGGCGTGGCGCAGGGTGGCGCCGTCGCGGACCAGGACGGCCGAGGAACTCACCGGCTGGAAGAAGGACTTGTGGAAGTCGACGGTGACCGAGTCGGCGTGCTCGATGCCGTCGAGGAGGTGACGGCGGGTCGGCGAGGCGAGCAGTCCGCAGCCGTAGGCGGCGTCGACGTGCATCCAGGCGCCGTACTCGGCGGCCAGGGCGGCGATCTCGGGCAGCGGGTCGATGGAGCCGAAGTCGGTGGTGCCGGCGGTGGCGACGATCGCCATCGGGATCAGGCCCTCGGCCCGGCAGGCCTCCAGCTCGGCGGCGAGGACGACCGACTGCATGCGGCGCTCGCGGTCGACGGGGACGGAGACGACGGCGTCGCGGGACAGACCGAGCAGGGTGGCCGACTTCTGGACGCTGAAGTGGCTGCACTCCGAGGAGAAGATCCGCAGTTTCGCCAGGTCGTCGGTGCCCTGACGGCCGTCGCGGCCGGTCCTGGCCTCCTCGCGGGCGAGCAGCAGCGCCTGCAGGTTGGACTGGGTGCCGCCGCTGGTGAACACGCCGTCGGCGAGCGGGCCGAGGCCGATCCGGCCGGTGGTCCAGTCGACCAGCTTGCGCTCGATGAGGGTGCCGCCGGCGCTCTGGTCCCAGGTGTCCAGCGAGGAGTTGACGGCGGACAGGACGGCCTCGCCGAGGACCGCGGGGATCACCACGGGGCAGTTGAGGTGGGCGAGGTAGCGGGGATGGTGGAAGTAGACCGCGTCGCGCAGGTACACGTCCTCCAGCTCGTCGAGGGCGGCGGAGGCGTCGCCGAGCGGCTTGTCGAGGTCGACGGCGTCGACGACGGGCGCGAGGCCGGCGGGGGTGACACCCGTGAACGGGCCGCGCACGGTGGCGAGTTTCCTCGCCACCCGATCCACTCCTTCGGTGACGGAGTGTCGGTACGACTCCGCCGTCGTGGCGTTGAGGAGGTGGGAGCGCATGTGGGGGCCCTTCCGGGAGTGAGGGGACGCAAGGAACCTTCGGTGTCCTGGTTAGGTTAGCCTAACCTAAGTTTGCAGCACAACGGCCCCCCAACCCGAGCGGGTTGAGGGGCCGTGCGCCCTGCGGGGGGTAGAGGGGTGGCTACGCCACGTCCTGCGCCACGTCCTGTGCCTCGTCCTGCGCCGTCTCGTCCGGGACCTCGCGCAGGGCGTCCTCGGACAGGCCCTTGCGCCAGTAGCCCACGAACGTCACGCGGCGCTTGTCGATCCCGCGCTCGCGCACGAAGTGGCGGCGCAGCGCCTTCACGGAACCGGACTCGCCCGCGATCCACACGTACGGCGACTCGCCGGGCAGCTCGGCGCCCGCGATCGCCTCGACCGCGGACGGCGCGCCCTCCTCCCGTACCAGCCAGGTGACGGTCGCGTCGGCCTCGGTCGCGAGCTCCATGCGGTCGCCGGAGTACGGGACGTCGAGGTAGACGTGGGCGCGGGTCTCCGCGGGCAGCCACTCCAGGATCGCGGAGACGGCCGGCAGGGCCGTCTCGTCGCCCCACACGAGCACGGAGTCCGCGTCGGCGGGCAGCTGGAAGCGGACACCCGTGTTCTCGGTCACGGCGGGACCGAGTACGACGACCCGGTCGCCGGCCTTGGCCTGCTGGGCCCAACGGCAGGCGGGGCCGACGCCCGCGCCGGCGCCTGGCGCCGCCTCGTGGATCGCGAAGTCGATGTCGATCTCGTCCACCGGCGAGGTGCGCTGCGCGCGGACGGTGTACGAGCGCATCACGGCCCGCTCGTCGTGCGGCATGGCCCGGTAGGCGCCCAGGATCGCGTACATGTCCGGGTCGTCGAGCGGCGGCAGCACCGGCGCGTCCTGCCCCGGGTGGGGCAGGAACAGCGAGAGCGACTGGTCGCGACCGCCGGAGGCGAAGCGCCTGAGGTCCTCACCGGTGAAGGTGACGCGGACCAGGGACGGCCCGAGCCGCCGCGTCCGGTCGACCTGGAGGGAGAAGAACTGGAACGGGGCGGTCTCGGTGTTCGTCATGGGTCAGGACACCTTCTTGGCGGTCTCGAGGGCCTTGGCCAGGTCCTCGAGCAGCGGGGCGCACTTGGCGTAGGAGTAGATCGGCTCGGTCACGCGCGGGATCACCTGGCCGGCCTTGACGGCGGGCAGCGCGGCCCAGGTGGGCTTGGCCTTCAGGGCCTCGGGCTGGAGGGCCGAGGTGCGGTTGTCGAGCATGATGATGTCGGCCTGGTACTTGTCGACGTTCTCCCAGCTCAGGCCCTCGAACCAGCCGCCCTGGTCGAGCTTGGTGGGAACGACGATGTTGACGCCCAGCTCCTTGAAGAAGAGCGTGTCGGTCGGGCGGACCGGGGTGGAGACGTAGAAGAGGTCCGGGGAGCCCGAGCCGATGAGGACCTTGATGTCCTTCTTGCCCTGGGCGGCCTTGCGGACGCGCTCGGCGGCGGCCTCGAAGCGGGCCTTGTCCGCCTTGATCTGCGCGGTCTGCACGTCGGCGCCGAGCGAGGCGGCGAGGTCGGCGTGGCGCTGCAGGACGGCCGGCATGGACTTGTCGGCGGCCCACAGGGCGACGCTCGGCGCGATCTTGAGGATCTTTTCCTTCTGCTCGGCCGGGACGTACCAGAGGTCGTTCTTCTCCCACATGTCCGTGACGAGGAGCTCGGGCTGGAGCTTGAGGTACTCCTCGATCTTGAACTCGCCCCAGACGTTGCCGATGACCTTGACCTTCTCGATGTCGAGGTCGCCGGCCTGCACGTCGGGCGTCTTCGCCTTGGTCTTCGGGTCCTCGACGTAGGTCGGGCCGAAGACGCCCTTGACCTCGATGCCGAAGTCCTTGAGGGCGGCGGCCGTTCCGGTGAAGGCGACGATGTTCTTCGGGGTGGACTTCGCCTCGACGGCGGTGCCGCGGTCGTCGGTGAACTTCCACGGGCCGGCCTTCTCGGAGGCCTTGGCGGGCGAGCCGCCGTTCTTCTCGCCTCCCTTGTCGCCGCAGGCGGCGAGCGCGGCGCCGAGCCCGAGGGCGCCGCCCGCGGCGAGCAGACCGCGACGGGTGAGGGAAGTGGCTCGGGCGGTGCTGGGCATGGCGAAGTCGCTTTCGTACGTGCCGGGGTCGGCCTGGGCAATTCGTGGGTAGGTTAGCCTAACCTCAGTCCGATCAACAGGGGTGGGGTCGCCGGGCCGGGAGTGAGGCCCGCCACCTTGTGGGGCTCCCGGGGAACGGCCCGTCACCTCGCCCGCCCGGCCCCGCCTCCGGCGGGTCACCGCGTCGCCGCCTGGTCCGCCAGGCCTCTGACGGAGTGACGGACGCGCCCGGCACGGTACGTCGCCTGGCCGTCGGGTGCCGGACCCGAGCAGCGTGGACCGGATGAGCCCCCTCACCGCTCCCGTACCGCGGCCGTCCCTCCCGGACTCCGCGTCCGACGTCCGCCGGCGGCGCCTCACGACGATCCCGCCGTCACACCCCGCCTTCCGGCCGGCCGCCCTCGCGGTCCTGTTCACCCTCGCCCAACTCGCCCTCGTCGTCCCCGGATCCGGGCTCGGCTGGGACGAGTCCGTCTACGTCAGCCAGGTCGGCGGCAACGCCCCGCCCGCGTTCTTCAGCGCGCCCCGCGCCCGGGGCATCTCGTACCTCGTCGCCCCCGTCGCCTTCCTCACGGCCTCCACCACCGCGATCCGCGTCTACCTGGCCCTGCTGTCCGGAGCCGCCCTGTTCGGCGCGCTGTGGATCTGGCGCCGGGTCCTGCCCGTGCCCGTGCTCACCGTCGCGGGCGGCCTGTTCGCCGGACTGTGGATCACCCTGTTCTACGGGCCGCGCGTGATGCCCAATCTGTGGTGCGCGTTCGGCGCCCTGGCCGCCGTCGGCTGCTTCCTGCGCGCCGTCGCGAAGCCCCGGGCCGGCCAGGGCCGCGCGGCCCTCCCCGGTCTCGGCGCCGCCGTGGGCGCGGTCACCCTGCTGAGGCCAGCCGACGGCTTCTGGCTCGCCCTTCCGCTCCTCGCGGCGGCCCTGCTCGTGCCCGCCTGGCGCCGCCGCCCGGCGGTGTCCCTCGCCCTCGTCGCCGGGCCGCTGCTCGGGGCCGCGCCGTGGATCGCCGAGGCCCACGCGCACTACGGCGGACTCACCGCCCGGCTGCGCCGCGCCGGCGAGATCCAGGGCCACCTGGGCTGGTACATGTCCGTCGACGACCACGTCAGGGCGCTCGCGGGCCGCACCCTGTGCCGGCCCTGCGACGTGCCCTGGGACCAACCCGTCACCGCCCTCTGGTGGTTCCTGCTGCCGGTCGCCGTCGCCGCGGGCATCGCCGCCGCCTTCCGGGCCGGCCGCGGCGCCCCCGCCGTCCTCGCCACCGTCACCGCGCTCTCGCTGGCCGCCCCGTACCTCTTCACCGTCGGCTACGCCGCGCCCCGCTTCCTGCTCCCGGCCTACGCCCTGCTGGCCCTGCCCGCCGCCGAGGCGCTCGCGCACGCGCTCGCCGCGGTGCGCCCCGCCCGCCGGCCGCTGGCCGTGGGGCTGCTCACCGGTCTCCTCGTCGGCCATCTCGCCGTCCAGTACGCCGTGCTCTCCAAGGCCGTCGCCCACAGCCGTTCCACCCGCGCGCAGTTCACGGGGATCGCCGCCGCCCTGCACGGCGCCGGCGTCCGGCCGCCGTGCCTGGTCAGCGGCAGGGAGTACGTGCTCGTCGGCTACTACGCGGGCTGCGCCTCGCGCGCGGTCGGCGGCCACGACGCCGCCATCACCCCCGCGGGCATCACCGCGGCCGCCCGCCGCATGCCGGTCGCCGTCCTCGTCGCCGCCGGCGCCGCACCCCCGGCGTACGCGCGGACCTGGCGGCCGGTGCGGCTGCCCGCGGCCCCCGGCTGGGACCGCTACGACGCCTACGTGCCACCCGGCACGACACCGTGAAACGCTGTCGTGAGAGGGTTTCCCGTTCTCTCAACCGTGATCCCTTGACCCTCGCGTCGCGGCCTCGGGAGCATCAAGCGAGGCACAGAGCCGTGGGC
Organism: Streptomyces sp. NPDC127092; assembly: GCF_042722475.1. Taxonomy (NCBI): domain Bacteria; kingdom Bacillati; phylum Actinomycetota; class Actinomycetes; order Kitasatosporales; family Streptomycetaceae; genus Streptomyces; species Streptomyces sp. NPDC127092. Next base: position 87,662 of record NZ_JBHXFE010000027.1, on the reverse strand, counting down.
GCCAACCAGGCGGAGAGGGGAACCGATCACCATGCAGGTGACCAAGCTGGTCAGCACGTGTGACCTCAAGGACTGTCCGACGATCTACGCGACCGACCGCGGGACGTTTCTCGTGCAGGGGGAGACACCGACCGACCACGGACTCGAGATTCCCGCTCACGAGACGCTCGTCGAGATTCCGATGGACCTGCTCAAGAAGGCCATTGCCGATGGCCTCGTCTAGGACGCTCGGTGACCTCTTCGACTCGTTCGAGCGAGAGGCGTTCCGCCTGGAGACCCTGGACGACTACAGCCGGTCCGGGAACACGAATGCCTATGAGCTGTTCCAGGCGGGAGAGCCGCAACCGGACGACTACAACGCCGAATGGGTCGCGGAGCTCCGGTCCCATACCAGCCAGGGCAAGCGTGTCTGTCGCGTTCATGTCCTGGCTCGACCGCTCACGGAGTACCTGCGCTTCGAGCTCGGCTGGGGATATCGGAAGAACATGACAGGAGGGGAGGAGTTCTTCATTCTCGACGTGACCGACGCACCGAATCCGCTGGCGGAAGTGCCGGACTTCTGGCTGTTCGACTCGGCTGACACGGCAGTAATGGAGTACGACGAGCACGGTGCTTTCCGAGGCGCGAAGGTGCTGCCGGTGACGGAGTCGGAGAGATTCGTCGGCTACCGGCGGACAGCGCTCGCGCACTCCGAGCCGTTCACCGACTGGTGGGCAAAGCACGGCGAGTGAACAAAGCACAGCTCGGGGCCGCGCTGCGGGCTCTGCGTGAGGCCTCCGGAAGGGACGCCAAAGCGGTAGCCCGTAGCGCACTCATGTCTCCGTCGAAGCTGTCGAAGATTGAGAACGCCAAGCTTCTGCCCAGTGCCACCGATGTCGAACGCATCCTTACGGCCATCGGTGTGTCCGCCGAGATCAAGGACGAGTACACCAAGGCAGCCAGAGCGGCGACGGCAGAGGTGACCGCATGGCGGCTTCTCAAGCGTGCCGGAATCCACAAGGGCCAGTACGCGGCCATGGCCCTCGAAGCTCAGATGGCCACTCTGCGCCTGTGTCGTTACGGATCCGTGCGACGTGGGGCTTTACCTCCGGAAGTTCGATGGTTTCGCACACCTGGCACTTTCGGGTGATGCCATGCGAGACCTTGTAGAGGGCATCCGAGACGGCTTCTTGAGGGAACAGGAAACAGGCTAGAACCGCTTGGCCGTCCGCAGGACTATCGACCCGTCCCGAAATCCAGGAGGCGGACGACATGGCGAGAGCGGGAAGGGCGTCGGCATCGGACACTGACGCCGGATACGTGGAGTACGGCACGTACGCGCCTGCGGGGGAGGTCTGTCCTGCGTGTCGGCAGGACATCGACCCGGCTGAGCCGGTCCGGCGCGGATACCGGCGTCCGGAGGACGTCGTGGATCTGATCCCCTCCTACTGGCACGCCGACCGGTGCCCCCAGCGGGTGCCGGTCACTCCCACACACGAGAGGACTTCCTCATGACGGTCGCACCCGAAAGGCCAGTCGCTCTGCGGCGCGGCAGGGACCTCGTGGCCCCCGAACTGTTCGACAGGCTGACGGCGTTCTGCGCCGAGGAGTACAAGCTCGACCCGGTCATGGCCAGCCGGGTCATGAGCGAGGGGCTGGCGTTCCTGTGGACCATGGGAACGACCGGGAAGGGCGACGTGATGGCGCCCAGCGCGGACGTGGACCCGGCATGGCACACGTTCATGCTGCACAGCCAGGAGTACGCCGAGTGGTGCGAGGAGCATTTCGGCCGCTTCCTTCACCACGCTCCGAACTCCAAGACGCGCACCGTTGGGCTGATGCTCGACGTCATGGACCTGATCCGGGACGCCGGCTTCGAGGTGGACCGGTCGCTGTGGGGGTTCGCCGCGGACTGCAACTCGCCGGCCTGCTGCGGCGACGGCCCGTGCTGCTGACCTTGACCCACTGAACGAAGCGCGACCCGGACGTGGGCAAGACGTCCGGGCCGCGCTGCTATCGGAGTCGACGATATGCACAACGCCAACGGCGCGGAAGGCCGCACCCGCACGTGCGTCTTCCCTGTGTTCGGAACCGTCTTCGGCTACGCCACCCACCACCTGGACGCGCGCAATCTCGGCGAGGTCGGCATCGTCGGCCCGCTGACTCCGGGTGTTGATTCGTCCCGGCTGTGGCAGATGGCGGCCGGCATGAACAAGGAGTCCGCGAGCGAGGTCGACAAAGGCAAGTGGATCATGCTGCAAGCCCACCGGGCCTTCGTCTGCGGTGATCTCCTCGCCCGGTGGGACGAGGCGGACTGGAAGCTGGAGCCCGGAGGTCGGAGGATCGAGTTCGGGGGCTCGTACTGCAACCGGTACGAACTGTGGACCGGGAACCTGACGGTCGAAGGCACTACGCCGGACATGGTGGCGGCCAAGCCCTCGATCTACACGGTCTAGGCCGTCTCTTCCGAATCATGGATCGTTGGCCCAGGTATGTCATTGCCTGACGTTCAGTGGGCTCGGATCGAGCCGCTGCTACCGGACCGAACTCCGAAGCGAGGCGGGCAGTGGCGGGATCACCGACAGGTGATCAATGCCATCGTCTGGAAGTACCGGACGGGCTCGCCCTGGAAGAACCTTCCTTCAGACTTCGGTTCGTGGAAGGGATTGTTCGCGCCCATCAGCACGCGGCCGGCGCGCGTAAGAAGGGGGCTTCGGCGGCTGAGCCCACGGATTATGCCCTCGGTCGTTCCCGTGGGGGTCTGACCAGGAAGATCCATCTGGCCGCCGAAGGCGACTGCAGGCCACTGGCCTTCGTCCTCACGGCTGGACAGGCGGGGGATGCTCCAGCACTCGAGCAGGTCATGGCTGCGATCCGGGTGCCCAGAGAGCGTGGGAGGCCCAGGGCTCGCCGCCCGTGGTGCTCGCCGATAAGGCGGCACTCGTCGCGCGCCATCCGCGAGCATTTGCGCCGACGTGCGATTCGAGCAGTTATCCCGCAGCCCGCCGATCAGATGGCCCATCGCCGACGTCGAGGCCGAGATGGCGGCAGGCCGCCGTCCTTCGACAAGGTTGCCTACAAGCAGCCGAACAGCGTCGAGCGATGCATCAACAGGCTCAAGCAATGGCGTGGTCTTGCGACGCGGCACGACAAGACCGCCACGATGTTGGACTCCACCTTGCCGGCATCCTCACCTGGGCTGCCCGATGACAACCGCCGAGGGTCCTACTGAGTCTCGTCAGCGTTTCCGAACCACCATTCGCCCTGGCCGACACCGAGAGACCAAGCCTCCATCAACCGTGTGATGAGGGGTATACCGGTCGAGCGGTCCACCGTGACCACGATGAAGCGTCGGTCAGGCGGGGATTCGACCAGGCCTCCGACCGCTTCGAAGTCCTCGGTCAGTGCTGCCAGGGCCTCGGCCGTGAAGAGGCCGCTCTGTGGAGCAGCCTGGACGCAGAGGTTCTGGCCCGTCGTCCGTACCTCGAATTGCCCTTCATCGGATACGCGTAGGACGTCTCCAGCTGCACAGCCCAGGACAAGTCCCGGGCTGCCGGCAAGCTCGAAGAGGCCGGGACCAAGACTGCGAGCGGGCAACACTTCGAAGACAGGGTTCCCGTTGCTGGCATGGCCGGCCAGGAGCCTCACGTGAGTGTCAGCGAGAGGAATGGAAGCGGACGTCATGGGCGCGATCGTGCCACACCGCTCACACCGACTCTGAGCAAGATCCGGAAGAGACGCTCTAGAGGCAAAAGAACGCCCTGGCCGTTCGCCGGCCATAAGCCGGCGGACGGCCAGGACTGGGTTCAGGAGTGGTTGTGCGCCGCTCCGGTCGTCAGTTCGGCCCAGACAAGCTTGCCGGTCCCTTGCCGGTCGGATACGCCCCACTTCTCCGAGAGGGTGTCCACGAGCGGAAGCCCCCAGCCGCCACCGGCGTCATCTTCCGGCAGTGCCATCAGTGGTCGATTCTCCGATGCGTCGTGGACCTCGATGCGTAGGCTGCCGAGGGTCGCTTCGAATCGTGTCTCGATCTCCCGCCCCGGTACGTGAGCGTGCCGGACCGCGTTGGTCATCAGCTCGGAGAGGACGAGTGACGCCACGTCCTCGATGTCCCGCAGCCCCCAATCGTCCAGCGCCCTGCGCAGCGCGCGCCGAGCCAGCGGGACGCTCCTCGGCCCCTGCGGCCACCTCGTGATGATCGGTTTGCCATCGTGGGGGGCCGTGACGGTTGGCGCGGCAGGAAAGGCTCACCGCGAGCGATCCGCTGCACGTATGGGCGGTCATCGCGGAGGGAGTTCTCTGGCAGGAAGTCGGTGGGCGGGACGTCATGCGCGCACAGCTCGATCATCTGGTGCGGGCCGCAGAGCTGCCCGATGTGGGCCCGTACCTCATACTCGGCTTCTCCGAGGCATCGGCACTGGACGTCGTGTTGGCCGACAATTCGACTGGGTCCATCTGGCTGGAGCAGGACACGGACGTCTCGCGCTAACGTGCGCTGTTCGATGACGCCCGCACGGGCGCGCTGTCGCCGGTGGAGTCGATCGCTCGGATTCGCAAGGTCGCCAAGGAGCACGGACGAGGAGTATCCCAAGCCCCCCGAATCCCGATCTCACGGGTGCGCGTTGGCGCAAGAGTACGTACAGCGGAGGCAACAACGAGTGCGTGGAAGTCGCCGACGGCTTCGGGGATGGCGTTCCCGTGCGGGACAGCAAGACGCCGGGCGGGGCGGTCCTGGTGTTCACGTCCCACGCGTGGATCACCTTCGTCTCGGAGGCTCGCTCCTGGTAGGGCAACAGGTCGTCGCCCATGGTTAGCAGGCCGGCCCCTAGGGCGCGTTCCGGCGCGCGCCCCGGGGGCCGTGTCCGCGTACGGGTCAGGCCGACAGGCCCAACTCGCGGGCGATCAGCATCCGCTGGACCTCGCTGGTGCCCTCGCCGATCTCCAGGATCTTGGAGTCCCGCCACATGCGGGCCACCGGATACTCGTTCATGAAGCCGTAGCCGCCGTGGATCTGGGTCGCCTCGCGCGCGTTGTCGACGGCCACCGTCGACGAGTACAGCTTCGCGAGCGCCGCCTCCTTCTTGAACGGCTCGCCGAGGACGAGGCGGGAGGCCGCGTCGCGCCAGCCGATGCGGGCCATGTGGGCCCGCATCTCCATGTCGGCGATCTTGAACTGGATGGCCTGGTTGTCGGCGATCGGACGGCCGAAGGCGTGACGTTCCTTCGCGTACTTCACCGACTCGTCCACACAGCCCTGCGCCAGACCCGTGGCCAGCGCCGCGATCGCGATCCGGCCCTCGTCCAGGATCCGCAGGAACTGCGCGTAGCCGCGGCCCTCCTCGCCGAGCAGGTTCTCCACCGGGACGCGCACGTCGTCGAAGGAGAGCTCGCGGGTGTCCGAGGCGTTCCAGCCGACCTTCGAGTACGGCGCGGCGACCGTGAAGCCCGGCGTGCCGGACGGGACGATGATCGACGAGATCAGCGGCCTGCCGTCCGCCTTGCGGCCGGTGACGGCGGTGACCGTGACCAGACCCGTGATGTCCGTACCGGAGTTGGTGATGAAGCACTTCGAGCCGTTGATGACCCAGTGGTCGCCGTCGCGGACCGCCGTGGTGCGGGTGCCGCCGGCGTCCGAGCCGGCGCCCGGCTCGGTCAGGCCGAACGCGCCGAGCACCTCGCCGGCGCACAGCTTCGGCAGCCACTCCCGCTTCTGCTCCTCCGTGCCGAAGCGGTAGACCGGCATCGCGCCCAGCGAGACGCCCGCCTCCAGGGTGATGGCGACCGAGGAGTCGACCCGCGCCAGCTCCTCCAGGGCGATGCCGAGCGCCAGGTAGTCGCCGCCCATGCCGCCGTACTCCTCGGGGAACGGCAGGCCGAACAGGCCCATGCGGCCCATCTCGCGGACGATCTCGTACGGGAACTCGTGCCGCTCGTAGTAGTCGCCGATCTTCGGGGCGACGACGTCGTGGGCGAACGCCTCGACGGTGCGGCGGAGTTCCTCGTGCTCTTCGGAGAGCCGGTGGTCGAGGGACATGCTCAGGACTCCTTGTGGGAGAGCGCACGGACGGTACGGGAAGGGCTCGGGCGGCCCAGCTGGTCGGCCATCCACACGCTGGTGGCGGTGAGGGCGGCCAGGTCGACCCCGGTCTCGATGCCGAGACCGCGGAACATCCACACGAGGTCCTCTGTGGCGAGGTTGCCGGTGGCGGACTTGGCGTACGGGCAGCCGCCGAGGCCTCCGGCGGAGGCGTCGAAGACGGTGACCCCGTGCTCCAGCGCCGCGTAGGCGTTGGCGAGGGCCTGCCCGTAGGTGTCGTGGAAGTGCACGGCGAGGCGCGAGGTGGGCACCCCGGCCTCGTTCAGCGCGGAGAGCAGGGCGCGGACGTGGCCCGGCGTGGCGACGCCGATGGTGTCGCCGAGGCTCAGCTCGTCGCAGCCCATGTCGGCGAGGGCCTTGGTGACGCGGACGACCTGCTCGACCGGGACGGCACCCTCCCACGGGTCGCCGAAGCACATGGAGAGGTAGCCGCGGACCTTCAGACCGGCCTCTATGGCCCGGGTGACGGTCGGCGCGAACATCAGGAGCGCCTCGTCGACGGTCCGGTTGAGGTTGGCCTTCGCGAAGGACTCGGTCGCCGAGGCGAAGACGGCGACCTCGCGGGCGCCGAGCGCGAGCGCCCGGTCGAGTCCGCGCTCGTTCGGCACCAGCACCGGCAGCCGTACGGGCAGGTCACGGACGCGCGGGAACAGCTCCTCGGCGTCGGCGAGCTGGGGCACCCACTTCGGGTGCACGAAGCTGGTCGCCTCGACCGTGGTCAGGCCCGCGGCGACGAGCCGCCGGACGAACTCGGCCTTCACGTCGGTCGGGACGGCCGTCTTCTCGTTCTGCAGGCCGTCGCGGGGCCCGACCTCGTGGATCCGGACCCGGGCCGGCAGCCCGGCGGCGGGCACGGTCATGGGCAGGCTCATGCGTCCTCCTCCTCGCGGGGCGTCACCACGGCCAGGACCTGGTCCATGGCGACGGTCGTGCCGGGCGTGACGTCCAGCTCGGTGACGGTGCCGGCGTGCGGGGCGGAGATGACGTGCTCCATCTTCATCGCCTCCACGACGAGCAGGCTCTGTCCGGCCTCCACCTCGTCACCGACCGCCACCTTGACCACCGTGACGGTCCCCGGCATGGGCGCGGCGAGGGTGTCGGCCCCGCCGTGCCGGGCCCCGGACAGCGCGGCGGCAACCGGGTCGTGGTCGAGCACGTGCCAGGAGTCGCCGTCTCGGCCCAGCCAGTCGCCGGCGCGGTGGAAGCGGTGGGTGACCCCGTCCACGGTCACGGTCACCGACCGGTCCGTCACCCGCGCGCCGGACGGCGCGCCGTGCGTGACGGGTTCGGCTCCCGGTACTCGGAACGGGAAGGCGAGCGGCTTCGGGGCGCCGCCCAGGCGCCAGCCGCTGGGGACCGAGAACGGGTCCGTCCAGCCCTCGCGGGGCGCCGGGGCCAGCGCGTCGAGCCGGACCGCCGCGGCCGCCGCGTACACCTCTTCCGGGACGCCCTGCGGGACCAGGCTCTCCGCGTCCCGCTCGACCAGGCCCGTGTCGAGCTCGCCGGAGACGACGTCCGGGTGCGCCAGCAGCCTGCGCAGGAAGCCCGCGTTGGTGGGCACGCCCAGGGCGACCGTGTCCGCGAGGGCGGCGCGGAGCTTGCGCAGGGCCGTCGGGCGGTCCTTGGCGTGGACGATGACCTTCGACAGCATCGGGTCGTAGAGGGACGACACCTCCGTGCCCTCGGCGAGACCCGAGTCGGTGCGCACCCCGTCGCCCTGCGGCTCGTTCAGGGACAGCACCGTGCCGCCCGACGGCAGGAAGCCGCGGGAGGGGTCCTCGGCGCAGATCCGGGCCTCGATCGCCCAGCCGTCCAGCCGGACGTCCTCCTGCCCGAACGACAGCGGCTCGCCCGCCGCCACCCGCAGCTGCCACTCCACCAGGTCCAGGCCCGTGACGAGCTCCGTCACCGGGTGCTCCACCTGCAGGCGGGTGTTCATCTCCATGAAGTAGTACGAGGCGGGGTCGCCGCCCGGCACGATGAACTCGACGGTGCCCGCGCCGACATAGCCGCAGGACCGCGCCGCCTCGACCGCCGCCGCGCCCATCGCCGCCCGGATCTCCGGGGTCAGCAGGACGCTCGGCGCCTCCTCGATGATCTTCTGGTGGCGCCGCTGGAGCGAGCACTCGCGCTCGCCGAGGTGGACGACGTTGCCGTGGGCGTCCGCCAGGACCTGGATCTCGATGTGCCGCGGCCGGTCGATCCACCGCTCCACGAGGAGCGTGTCGTCGCCGAACGAGGAGCGCGCCTCGCGCCGCGCCGCCGCGATCTCGTCCTCCAGGACGGTCAGGTCGCGCACCAGGCGCATGCCCTTGCCGCCGCCGCCCGCGCTCGGCTTGAGCAGCACGGGCGCGCCCAGCTCGCGGGCGGCGTCGGCGATGTCGGGGTCGGCGGCGCCGGGGACGACCGGCACGCCCGCCGCCTTCACGGTCTCCTTCGCCCGGATCTTGTCGCCCATCAGCGCGATCGCCTCGGCCGGCGGGCCGATGAAGACCAGGCCGGCCTCCGCGCAGGCCCGCGCGAAGGCCGCGTTCTCCGCGAGGAAGCCGTAGCCGGGGTGGACGGCCTGCGCGCCGGTGCGGGCGGCGGCGTCGAGCAGGGCCGGCACGGAGAGGTACGACTGCGAGGCCGGCGCGGGCCCGATCCGTACCGCCGTGTCCGCCTCCCGTACGTGCCGGGCGTCGGCGTCCGCGTCGCTGTACACGGCGACCGAACGCACGCCGAGCTCGCGCAGGGTGCGGATCACCCGGACGGCGATCTCGCCGCGGTTGGCGACGAGGACGGTGTCGAACATGTGCTGCATCGTCTGGGTGTCCCTTACATCCGGAAGACGCCGAACTGGGGGTCACCCAGGGGCGCGTTGGCGCACGCGGTCAGGGCGAGACCCAGCACCTGCCGGGTCTCCATCGGGTCGATGACCCCGTCGTCCCACAGCCGGGCCGTCGCGTAGTAGGCGTTGCCCTGCGTCTCGTACTGCGCGCGGATCGGGTCCTTGAAGGACTCCTCCTCCTCGGCGCTCCACGCGTCACCGAGCTGGTCGCGCTTGACCGTGGCGAGGACGGAGGCGGCCTGCTCGCCGCCCATCACGGAGATCTTGGCGTTCGGCCACATCCACAGGAACCGGGGCGAGTACGCCCGGCCGCACATCGAGTAGTTGCCCGCGCCGTACGAGCCGCCGACGACCACGGTGAGCTTCGGGACGCGGGTCGTGGCCACCGCCGTCACCATCTTGGCGCCGTGCTTGGCGATGCCGCCGTGCTCGTACGCCTTGCCGACCATGAAGCCGGTGATGTTCTGCAGGAAGACGAGCGGGATGCCGCGCTGGTCGCACAGCTCGATGAAGTGCGCGCCCTTCTGGGCCGACTCGGCGAACAGGATGCCGTTGTTGGCGACGATCCCGACCGGGTGGCCGTGGATCCGGGCGAAGCCGGTGACCAGCGTCTGCCCGTACTCGGCCTTGAACTCCTGGAAGCGGGAGGCGTCCACGATCCGCGCGATGACCTCGCGCACGTCGTAGGGCGTGCGGGAGTCGACCGGCACCGCGCCGTACAGACCCGCCGGGTCGACCTTCGGCTCCTCGGCCGGCTCCACCGACCAGGGGAGCGGGCCGCGCTCGGGGAGGGTGGCGACGATGTTGCGGACGATGCGGAGCGCGTGGGCGTCGTCCTCCGCCAGGTGGTCGGTGACGCCGGAGATCCGCGAGTGGACCTCGCCGCCGCCGAGCTCCTCCGCGGTCACGACCTCGCCGGTCGCCGCCTTCACCAGCGGCGGGCCGCCGAGGAAGATCGTCCCCTGGTTCCGGACGATCACCGCCTCGTCGCTCATCGCCGGGACGTACGCGCCGCCGGCCGTGCAGGAGCCCATGACCGCCGCGATCTGCGGGATGCCGGCGCCGGACATCCGGGCCTGGTTGAAGAAGATCCGCCCGAAGTGCTCGCGGTCCGGGAAGACCTCGTCCTGCATGGGCAGGAAGGCGCCGCCAGAGTCCACGAGGTAGAGGCAGGGCAGGCGGTTCTCCAGCGCCACCTCCTGCGCCCGCAGGTGCTTCTTCACCGTCATCGGGTAGTACGTGCCGCCCTTGACCGTCGCGTCGTTGGCGACGATCACGCACTCGCGGCCGGAGACCCGCCCGATGCCCGCGATCACGCCGGCGGCCGGGGCCTGGTCGCCGTACATCCCGTTCGCCGCGAGCGGGGCCAGCTCCAGGAAGGGCGAGCCCGGGTCGAGGAGGGTGTCCACGCGGTCGCGCGGCAGCAGCTTGCCGCGCGCGGTGTGGCGGGCGCGGGCCTTCTCGCCGCCGCCGAGGGCGGCCGCCGCGAGCTTGTCGCGCAGGGTCGCGGCCAGCTCGTGGTGAGCCGCCTCGTTGGCCTGCCAGGCCGGCGACGCGGGATCGGCCGCGCTCGTCAGCACAGGTGCCTGCTGCATCCGTCGAGCTCCCTTGCTCGGTCGGTCCACTCGTTCAGGAGTGCTGTTAATGACCGTTAACGTATGCCCTTCAGGTTAACGACCGCTAACGGGGTTGTCTAGAATCGAATCCATGACCACGACGCCGACCCCGACACCGGCCCCGAACGGCCGGACCGACGCCCTGACGCGACGCGAGCAGATCCTCAAGGAGGCCGCCCGCCTCTTCGCCGAGCGCGGCTTCCACGGGGTGGGCGTGGACGAGATCGGAGCCGCGGTCGGCATCAGCGGGCCCGGGCTCTACCGCCACTTCCCCGGCAAGGACGCGATGCTCGCGGAGCTGCTCGTGGGCATCAGCGAGCGGCTGCTCGACGGCGGGCGGTTGCGGGTCACCGAGTCCGACGACACCCCCCGGGCCGTGCTCGGCTCCCTCATCGACGGCCACATCGACTTCGCCCTCGACGACCGGCCGCTCATCACCCTCCACGACCGCGAGCTCGACCGGCTCAAGGACGAGGACCGCAAGCGGGTCCGCCAGCTCCAGCGGCAGTACGTCGAACTGTGGGTCGCCGTCGTGCGCGAGCTGTACCCGGACGCGGCCGAGTCCGAGGCCCGCGCCGCCGTCCACGCCGTCTTCGGCCTGCTGAACTCCACGCCCCACCTGGGCACTCCGCTGGGCCGCACGGAGCTGGAGACCCTGCTGCGCGGCCTCGCCCGGGGCGCCTTCGGGGCCCTCGGGGCCTGACACCCGCGGCCGCGGGCGCCGCCCGGGGACCTTCGCCCGCCGATCCGCGGCCTTCCGGGGCCGCGGACCGGCAGAATGGGGCGCATGCCGATACTCAGCCGCGCCGACCTCGTCGAGCACCTCGTCCGGACCCGTATCGCCGGAGACGTCGCCACCCCGCGTGACAACAACCTCAGCCACTACCGCAAGCTCGCCAACGGCGACCGGCACTACTGGTTCGGCCTCGAGTTCGGCGACCGGTGGACCGACGAGCAGGACGTGCTCGCCGTCATGGCCGAGCGGTGCGGCGTCGTCGACGACCCGGCGCACCGGACCGGCCAGGACACCATCGACCCCGAGCTGACCGTCGCCGCGCTCGACCGGATGGCCGCCCGCCTCGCGAAGGCCGCCGCCGCGAAGGAGCGCGTGCTGTTCGCGACCGGGCACCCGGGCTCCCTGATCGACGCCCACGGCCGGGTCGCCGCCGCCCTGCGGGCGCGGGGCTGCGACATCGTCCGCATCCCCGGCGGACTGACCGCCGACGAGGGCTACGTGGTGCAGTTCGCCGACGTCGCCGTCTTCGAGCGGGGCGCCTCGCTCTGGCACACCCACTCCCCGGAGCCCATGAACGCGGTCCTCGACGGCCTGGCCGCCCTGGGCGAGCCCGCGCCGGACCTCGTCGTCGCCGACCACGGGTGGGCGGGGCGCGCGGCGCAGCGCGGCGTGGACGCCGTCGGGTACGCGGACTGCAACGACCCGGCCCTGTTCCTGGCGGAGGCGGAGGGCACCATGCAGGTCACCGTCCCGCTGGACGACCACGTGGTGGACCCGCGGTACTACGAGCCGCTGACCGCCTACGTCCTGGACGCGGCGGGACTGCTGGACTGAGGGCCGGCCCTCACGGCCGGTGCGGGGGTCCGTCGGCGTCACCCGTGGCCCGGTGTCGGGTCCAGGTAGACCCGGCGGACGGCGGGGAAGCGGTCGCGGAGCCGTGACTCCGCCTGCTCGCAGGCGAGTTCGACCTGCTCGGCCGAGGCCATGTCCCGGAAGTCGATCTTCGCGGCGACCAGCACCTCGTCGGGCCCCTGGATCAGCGTCGTCAGGTCCAGGACGCCGACCACGTGGTCCACGGCCAGGAGTTCGTCGCGCACCGCCTCCCGCATCGGGCGGGGGAGCGGGCGGCCGATCAGGAGCTCCGCGTTGGAGCGGCCGAGGACCCAGGCCACGTAGGCGAGCAGCAGGCCGATGAGGATCGAGGCGACGCCGTCCCAGACGCCCGAACCGGTGATCTCGACGCCGAGCAGGCCGCCGGCCGCCAGCATCAGGCCGGCGAGGGCGGCCGAGTCCTCCAGGACGACCGCCTTGACGGTGGTGTCCGGGGTGAGGCGCAGATAGCGGCCGAAGGGCGCCTTCGCCCGGGCCGCCTCCGCCGTGACCTGCCGGATCGCGGTGCGCAGGCTGAGGCCCTCGAGGACGAAGGCGATGCCGAGGACGACGTACGAGACGAGGGGGTCGCCCGGCTCCTCGCCGTGCGTGAGGGTGTGGACGCCGTCGTAGACCGAGAAGACCGCGCCGCCCACGAAGGTGGCGACCGCGGCCAGCAGGGCCCACACGTAGCGCTCGCCCGCGTACCCGACGGGGTGGTCCTCGTCGGCCGGCTTCCCGCTGCGCCGGAGGGCCGTGAGCAGCATGACCTCGGTGACGGTGTCGGCGAGCGAGTGGGCCGCCTCGGACAGCATCGCGCTCGATCCGGAGATCACGCCGGCGACGGCCTTGGCGGCGGCGATGCCCAGGTTGGCCGTGGCCGCCACGATCACCGTGAAGAGACTCTCACCCTGTTCCGCCATACATCGGACGGTATGTCTGATTATCGGGGCGAGAGGAGAACGACACCCGCCCCGGTGCTAGAAAAGAGGCATGGCTGGAATCGCCGGCCACCTGCGCTCGATGCTGGGCGCACGCACCGTCGCCCGTCAGGTCTTCCTCCTGCAGGTGGCGATCGTGGTGCTCCTCGTCGTCGCGGCCATGGTGGCGCTCGTCCTGCAGTCCCGCAGCGACAGCGAGCGGGAGGCACGAAGCCGCTCCCTCGCCGTGGCGCAGACCTTCGCCGCCGCGCCCGGCCTCAAGGCGGCCCTGGCCTCCCCCGACCCCTCCGCGGTGCTGCAGCCCATGGCCGAACGGGCCAGGACGGGAGCCGGGGTGTCGTTCGTCGTCGTGATGACGACCGACGGCGTGCGCTACACCCATCCCGACCCGGCCCAGATCGGACGGCACTACATCGGCACGATCGCCCCCGCCGTCGCGGGCGGCGTCGTCAGGGAGACCGTCACCGGAACCCTCGGCCCGTCCATCCGGGCCGTCGTGCCCGTCGTCGAGGACGACGGCGACGTGGTCGCCCTGGTGGCCGCAGGCGTCACGCTCGACGAGGTGAGCGGCGTCGCCGACGCCCAGCTGCCGCTGCTGTTCGGCACCGCGGCCGGCGCCCTCGCGCTCACCGCCGGCGGGACCGCCCTGGTCAGCCGGCGGCTGCTGCGCCAGACCCACGGACTGGGGCCCGCCGAGATCACCCGCATGTACGAGCACCACGACGCGGTGCTGCACGCCGTACGGGAAGGCGTGCTCATCCTCGACGGCGAACGCCGCCTCGTGCTCTCCAACGACGAGGCCCGCAGACTGCTCGGCCTCACCGCCGACGCCCAGGGGCGCCGGGCGACGGACCTCGGGATCGACCCGGACATGGCACGGCTCCTCGACTCGGGCCGGCCGGCCGCCGACGAGGTCCACGTGGCCGGCGACCGCCTGCTCGCCGTCAACCAGCGCCCCACCGACCAGGACGGCGGCCCCTCCGGCACCGTCGTCACCCTGCGGGACACCACCGAACTGCGGGCGCTCGCCGGCCACGCGGTCGTCGCCCGGGAGCGGCTGCGCCTGCTGTACGACGCCGGGCTGCGGATCGGCACCACGCTCGACGTGGGGCGGACCGCCGGGGAACTGGCGGACTTCGCGGTCCCCCGGTTCGCCGACTTCGTCACCGTCGACCTCGCCGATCCGGTCGTGCGCGGGGAAGAGCCCGCGGGCCCGGGCGCGGACATGCGCCGGGTGGCGTTCCGCGGCATCCGCGACGACAGCCCCCTCTACCCGGCCGGCAGCCTCATCGGCTTCGTGTCGTCCACCCCGCAGGCAGCGGCCTTCCGCACCGGAGAGGTCGTCATGGAGGCGGACATGGCCGCGCTCTCCGGGTGGCAGCGGCAGGACCCGGACAACGCCCGGCGGCTGCTCTCGTACGGGATCCACTCCATGATCGCGGCCCCGCTGCGGGCCAGGGGAGTCGTCCTGGGCGTGGCCACCTTCTGGCGCTCCGACAAGCCCGAGCCCTTCGAACAGGACGACCGGTCACTGGCCGAGGAGCTGGTCGCCCGCGCCGCGGTCAGCGTCGACAACGCCCGCCGCTACACGCGCGAACACACCATGGCGGTCACCCTGCAGCGCAGCCTGCTCCCGCGGGCCCTGCCCGAGCAGACCGCCGTGGACGTCGCCCACCGCTACCTGCCGGCGCACCCCGGGGCGGGCGGCGTGGGCGGGGTCGGCGGCGACTGGTTCGACGTCATCCCGTTGCCGGGCGCCCGGGTGGCGCTCGTGGTGGGCGACGTCGTCGGGCACGGGCTGCACGCCGCCGCCACCATGGGGCGGCTGCGGACCGCCGTCCACAACTTCTCCAACCTGGACCTGCCCCCGGACGAGCTGCTGTGGCACCTGGACGAGCTGGTCACCCGGATCGACCAGGACGAGGCGGCGGGAGGCGACGGCGACGCGGTGGTGCCGGTCACCGGCGCCACGTGTCTGTACGCGGTCTACGACCCGATGTCCCGCATGTGCACCCTGGCCCGGGCCGGGCACCTCGGCCCCGTCCTCGTGCGGCCCGACGGCGCCGCCGAGTTCCCCGACGTCCCCGGCGGACCGCCGCTCGGCCTGGGCGGCCTGCCGTTCGAGACGGCCGAGCTGCGACTCGACGAGGGCAGCACCCTCGTGCTCTACACCGACGGGCTCGTCGAGGCCCGTGGCCGCGACATCGACGAGGGCCTCGACCTGCTGCGCCGCGCGGTCGCCCACGCCGGGCGCTCGCCGGAGGAGACCTGCCGCGCCGTCCTGGAGTCCGTGCTGCCCCGTCCCCCCGGCGACGACGTCGCCGTGCTCGTCGCCCGGACCCGCGTGCTGGACGCCGGCCGCACCGTCACGTGGGAGGTGCGCTCCCATCCTTCCGCCGTGGCCCCGGTGCGGGCCGCGGCC
Source organism: Streptomyces sp. NPDC127092 (assembly GCF_042722475.1). Classification (NCBI taxonomy): domain Bacteria; kingdom Bacillati; phylum Actinomycetota; class Actinomycetes; order Kitasatosporales; family Streptomycetaceae; genus Streptomyces; species Streptomyces sp. NPDC127092. The sequence goes on along the minus strand of NZ_JBHXFE010000027.1, from coordinate 72,171 downwards.
ACCCGGACGCTGGAGGACTGGGGCCTGCCGGAGGAGGCGTTCACCACCGAGCTGATCCTGAGCGAACTGGTCACGAACGCCATCCGCTACGGCGTCGACCCGGTCCGCGTACGGCTGATCCGCGACCGCGCGCTGATCTGCGAGGTCTCCGACGGCAGCAGCACCGCCCCGCACCTGCGCCGGGCCGCGCTCTCGGACGAGGGAGGCCGCGGTCTGTTCCTGGTGGCCCAGGTCGCCGAGCGCTGGGGAACCCGCTACACGCCCGACGGCAAGGTCATCTGGGCGGAACAGCCGCTGCCAGGACCGGTTCCCGGCAGCGACCGGCGATGAGCCGCCGGCCCCGGACCGGCCACCGGCCGCCGGCGCCCGCCCGTCGGGTCATCCTCATCCGCGCGGGACGCGGACGACACCCTCCTGGATGACGGAGATCGCGAGCCGGCCGTCCTGCGTGTAGATCCGGGCCTGGCCGAGACCGCGCCCGCCGGACGCGGTCGGCGACTCCTGGTCGTACAGCAGCCACTCGTCCGCCCGGAAGGGCCGGTGGAACCACATGGCGTGGTCGAGGGACGCCCCGACGACGTCGCCGACGGCCCAGCCGCCGCGCCCGTGGGCGAGGAGGATCGAGTCGAGCAGCGTCATGTCGGAGACGTAGGTGGCCAGGACGACGTGCAGCAGCGGGTCGTCGGCCAGCTTGCCGTTGGTGCGGAACCAGACCTGGGAGCGCGGCTCACGGGGCCGTCCGACGGATCCCCACGGCGGGACGTCGGCGTACCGCAGGTCCACCGCCGCCCGGGCCTCGATCAGCCGGTCCGCGACCTCGCGCGGGAGGTGACGGGGCAGCATCTCGGCCGGGGCCGGCAGCGACTCCGGGTCCGGTGCGGCCGGCATGTCGTACTGGTGGTCCAGGCCCTCCTCGTACGTCTGGAAGGACGCCGAGAGGTGGAAGACCGGCTGGCCGTGCTGGACCGCGACCACGCGCCGGGTGGTGAAGGAGCGGCCGTCGCGGATGCGGTCCACGTTGTAGACGATCGGCGCGCCCGGGTCCCCCGCGCGCAGGAAGTACGCGTGCAGGGAGTGGGCGAGACGGTCCTCGGGGACGGTCCGGCCCGCAGCCACCAGCGCCTGGGCGGCCACCTGGCCGCCGAAGACGCGGGGGACGAGCGCGGAGCGGGACTCGCCCCGGAAGATGTCCTGCTCGATCCGCTCCAGGTCGAGCAGATCGAGCAGGTCATCCAATGCGGTGTGCGGGTCGGGCACTTAGAGACCCATCGACTTGGCGATGATCGACTTCATGATCTCGCTGGTGCCGCCGTAGATGCGGTTGACGCGGTTGTCCGCGTACAGGCGGGCGATCGGGTACTCGTTCATGTAGCCGTAGCCGCCGTGCAGCTGGAGGCAGCGGTCGATCACGCGGTGCGCGACCTCGGTGCAGAAGAGCTTGGCGGAGGCGGCCTCGGCCGGGGTCAGCTCGCCCGCGTCCAGGGCCTCGAGGGCGCGGTCGGCGACGGCCTCGGCGGCGTCGACCTCGGCCTGGCAGGCGGCCAGCTCGAACTTGGTGTTCTGGAAGTGCGCGACCGGCTTGCCGAAGACCGTGCGGTCCGTGACGTACTGCTGCGCGAACCGGACGGCGGCCTTGGCCTGCGCGTACGCGCCGAAGGCGATGCCCCAGCGCTCGGAGGCCAGGTTGTGGCCGAGGTAGGAGAAGCCCTTGCCCTCCTCGCCCAGCAGGTCCTCGGCCGGCACCTTGACGTCGACGAAGGCGAGTTCGGCGGTGTCGGAGGTGCGCAGGCCCAGCTTGTCCAGCTTGCGGCCGATGGAGTAGCCCTCGGACTTGGTGTCCACGGCGAAGAGGGAGATGCCGAAGCGGCGGTCCTCGGCCGACGGGGCGGAGGTGCGGGCGCAGACGATCACGCGGTCGGCGTGGACGCCGCCGGTGATGAAGGTCTTGGCGCCGTTGAGGACGTAGTGGGTGCCGTCCTCGGAGAGCTTGGCGGTGGTCTTCATGCCCGCGACGTCGGAGCCGGTGCCCGGCTCGGTCATCGCCAGGGCCCACATCTCCTCGCCGGAGACGAACTTCGGGAGGTAACGCTTCTTCTGCTCGTCGGTGGCGAGCATCTTGATGTACGGCAGGGCGAGCAGGACGTGCACGCCGGAGCCGCCGAACTGCACGCCGGCGCGGGCGGTCTCCTCGTAGAGGACGGCCTCGAACTTGTGGGTGTCCAGGCCGGCGCCGCCGAACTCCTCGGGCACGTTGATGCCGAAGATGCCCAGCTCGCCGAGCTTGTAGTAGAAGTCGCGCGGCGCCTGACCGGCGGCGAACCACTCGTCGTAGACGGGGACGACCTCGGCCTCGATGAAGGCCCGGATGGTCTCCCGGAACGCCTCGTGGTCCTCGTTGAATACGGTACGGCGCACGAGCCGCCTCCTTCGGGTCCTGTCCTGGTCTCCGGCCGCCGCCTGGCGCTCTGACGCTTGTCTAAGCGCTTGCTCAGCCTGTCTCCCTCCGAAGTTACCCATGGGTCAACCGCTCTGTCCAGACTCGGAGACTGTGATCCAGCGCCCCCCGGAGGCGTCGTAGGAGAGGGTGTCGCCGGTGGTCCCGCTGGTACGGAAGGGCCGGCCGTCCTCGTCGGTGATCCGCACGGTCCCCGAGCGCCCCTCGGAGCTCCACTCCAGCTCCAGGTACCAGCGGCAGTCGCAGCCCGCCGTCCGCGCGGAGACCAGCAGCTCCTCGGGCTCGGCGGCGGTGACCGCGTACGGGAAGGAGACCGCCGGCAGCGTCCGGCCCTCCCCGGAGGCGTCGTACCCGTCCAGCGACCGGGCCACCGGACGCGGCCGGTCCAGATCCACCGTGAAACGGCGCGGCGTCACCGCCCCGCCGCAGCCTTCCTCCATCCGGTACGCCGCCCACGGCAGCGCCGCCCTCCGCTCCACCACGCGCACGTGCAGCCCCTGGAGCACCACCGCCGCCGCACCCTTCCCCTGCACCGACACCCGCAGGAGCGTCTCCTCACCGTGCACGGCACCCCGCGCCACCGCCCACCGCCGCGCGTCGGCCGGCTCCGGCGGCGGACCGGGCGGCCGCTCCACGAGGTACGTGTGCGCGCACCCGGCCTCCCAGACGTGCGAGGCGACGGTCCAGGTCAGCGGCGGAGGCGGGACCGGAGGAACCGCCGGCGCCTCCCGGTCCCGGGGCTTCCCGGTGAGGAGTACGGCTCCGAGCGTCACCGCCCCGACGACCGCCAGCGCCCCGACCAGGCCCACCCGCCACCACCGGCGGCGCCCCGTCGCGGACGGCCGGCGCCGCGGGGCATCCCCGGCCCCGGCCGCCGTCGCCTCAGGCCCGTCCTCCGGATCTCGCACCGGGGCGGGCACCGGGGCCGGCACCGGCACGCGCGCGCGTGCGGGCTCGGACACGGGACCGGACCCGGAACCGGAACCGGCCACGGGCTCCCGCTCCGGTGCGGGCGCGGGCTCCGGCTCGGGAGCCGGGGGGCGCCGGGCGCGGTCCGCGAGGACCCAGGCCTCCTCCAGGGTCCGCCGCTGCTCCGCGTCCGCGCCGCACAGCACCGCCAGGCGGTCGACGACGGCGAAGTCCTCCGGGACGGTCGCGGCGGAGCAGTAGCGGTGCAGGGTGGAGGCGCTGACGTTCAGGCGGCGGCCGAGCGCCTCGTAACTCCGCCCGTCCCGCGCCTTCAGCCCGCGCACGAGCCGCGCGAACTCCTCGACGGCGGCGTCCTTCGGCATTCCATCCCCCTCGACCCTGCGTCTCACCCTTCACGTTCTTGCACGTCAGCGGGGGTGGAATGGTTCCGGGACGGATGGTCGGCGCGTCACCGTTGCGAGCGGCGGATGCCGGCCCGACGCTGGTGGAGCACCGACCGAACCAACCCACGGGGGATCCACCACATGAACACGTTCCGTACCGCACTGGCCACCGCCGCCGCTGCCGCCCTGGGCCTCGCGGCCCTCGCGACGGCCCCGGCGCAGGCCGCCGCCCAGCCTGCCTTCCTGGCCGCCTCCCAGATGCCGCCGTCGTCGACGCCGTGGACGGCGACCCAGATCTTCCCCGGCGTCCCCGAGAACGGCGGCGTCCTCTGCGCCTCGTACAAGATCCCGGCGCAGAACACCCGCTACCGCGAGTTCAGCACCGAGCTCGACACCAACGGCGTCCAGGTCACCACCGTCGCCCGCACCGAGGCCGACGCCGTGAAGCTGGTCGACACCCTCCGCAAGTCCCTGGCCGGCTGCGGCCCGCTGCTGGAGAAGCAGAACCCGGGCCTGAAGGCGGTCAGCGCCTACCACGGCAAGCTCGCCGTCGAGGAGGGCGCCTGGGTCTACAGCCTGGACACCGCCGACCCGCAGGTCGGCAACACCGACATCCACCTCTTCTCGGTCGGCCGCGACGGCCGCACCGTCACCCTCGTCCGCTGGGGCCAGATGGGCGACCTGAAGGACGCTCCGCTGACCGCCTTCCGCACGACGACGAAGACGGCCGTCAACAAGCTGTACTGACCGGTGGTCAGGCGGAGCTGAGCGCGAACCACAGCTCCATCCGTACGTCCGGGTCGTCCAGGTCCCGGTCGAGGAGCGTCGCGGCGCGGGCGATGCGCTGGCGGACGGTGTTGCGGTGGATGTCCATCGCCACCGCCGTCCGGTCCCAGCTGCCGTGCAGCGAGAGCCAGGTGCGCAGGGTGTCGGCCAGCGCGGGGGAGAGCGGGGCGAGGAGCGTGCGGGCGTAGGCCGCGGCCTCGTCCGGGTCGACGAGGCCCGCGAAACCGGCGGCCCGGTGCCGTACGAGCGGCGTCCGGGTCGCCTCGGCCCGGCGCAGGGCCCGGGCGGCCTCGGCGTCGGCGGCGGCGAGCCCGTCGGCCTCGGCGGGCGCGCTCACGCCGAGGGTCCAGCCGGGCTGGGCGGTGACGGCGGAGGAGGCGGGCAGCAGGAGGCGCACGGGCCGGGGGCGGCCGACGGCGGCCGTACCGGCCCCGGGCTGTGCCGGAGCCCCTTCCGCCCCACCGGCCCGGCCCGGATCCAGCAACGGCGTCCCCAGCCCCGCCGCCAGTGCCGCCGCCGCGAACGGCGTCCCGTCGCCGCCGGACGCGTGGACCACCGTCCAGGGCCCCGGGCCCAGCAACTGAACGGCCTCCGCGGGGGAGGCGCCGAGCAGGAGCCGGACCAGGGCCGTGTCGCGGGCCGTGACGTCGGCGGCGCGGTGCGGGGCCGTGAGGAGGGACAGGAGGACGACCGCGACGCCCGCGATGGTGTGGTCGCTCGGCGCGCGCCGCTCCGCGGCCACGCCCAGGGTCAGCCCTTCGCCGCCGCCCAGCGCGTACGCGGCGAGCCGGAGCCCGCCGCCCTCGCCGCTCGCGGAGGCCGGTCCGCCGGGCCGCGGGCCGAGCACCGCCGCCAGGCCGGCGAGCGCCCGCCCCGCCTCCGGCGGGATCGCGCGGCCGGCCGCCGCCGATTCCGTACCGTCCGGGCCGAACAGCACGGCCCGTCCGCCGAGCCGGGAGGCGAGCGCGCCCAGCACCGCTGGCACCGGCGCCGGGCGGGCGGCGGCCGTCGCCAGGGACTGCTGGGCCTCGCTCACCCGGCGCAGCTCGTGCAGCCGGGCCTCCGCCATCAGCCGCCACAGCGCCCGGGCCACCGCCGTGAACGGCGTCTGCGGCGGCACCTCGATCAGCGGCAGCCCGCGCGCGGCGCAGGCCTCCACCAGCGCGGGCGGCACCGTGTCGTACACCGGCGTGACGCCGAAGCCGAGCGCCGCCGCGCCCGCCTCCACCACCCGCTCGACGTACCGCGCAGGGTCGGTGAGCTGGACGCCGGCCGTCATCAGGAGCTCGCCGCCGAGGAGGTACGGATAGGGGTCGGCCATCTCCGAGGTGTGGACCCAGTGCAGCGACACTTCGGGCGAACCGGCGCGCAGCCGCAGCCCGAGCTCCTCGCGGGCGAGCAGCGAGGCCAGCGGGACCGGCGGCGCGGGGGGAGTGGCGCCGGGCTCCGGCGGGGTCATGGCGCTCATGGCAGAAACGACTGTGGACCCTTCGTCTATCGGCCGCCCGTACAGTGGAGGAAACGTACACTTCAATGTCGCTTTCGGGCCACTTACCGTCGAGCCGGACCCCACCGACACCCCCAGGAGGACCCGAGCATGAGCAGCAGCGACCAGAACGCGTTCCGCGGCCCGATCGACTCGTCCCGCATCCCGCGGTACGCCGGTCCCGCGACGTTCGCCCGGCTGCCGCGACTCGACGAGGTCGGCACCGCCGACGTCGCCGTGGTCGGCGTCCCCTTCGACAGCGGCGTCTCCTACCGCCCGGGCGCCCGCTTCGGCGGCAACGCCATCCGTGAGGCCTCCCGCCTGCTCCGCCCGTACAACCCGGCGCAGGACGCCTCGCCGTTCGCGCTCGCCCAGGTCGCGGACGCCGGTGACATCGCGGCGAATCCGTTCAACATCAACGAGGCCGTCGAGACGGTCGAGGCGGCCGCGGACGAGATCCTGGGCACCGGCGCCCGCATGATGACCCTGGGCGGCGACCACACCATCGCGCTGCCGCTGCTCCGCTCGGTCGCGAAGAAGCACGGCCCGGTGGCCCTGCTGCACTTCGACGCCCACCTGGACACCTGGGACACGTACTTCGGCGCGGAGTACACCCACGGCACGCCGTTCCGCCGTGCCGTCGAGGAGGGCATCCTCGACACCGAGGCCCTGTCCCACGTCGGTACGCGCGGTCCGCTGTACGGCAAGCAGGACCTGACCGACGACGAGAAGATGGGCTTCGGCATCGTCACCTCGGCGGACATCTACCGCCGCGGCGCCGACGAGGTCGCCGACCAGCTGCGCCAGCGCATCGGCGACCGCCCGCTGTACATCTCCATCGACATCGACTGCCTCGACCCGGCCCACGCGCCCGGCACCGGCACCCCCGAGGCGGGCGGCATGACCTCCCGCGAGCTCCTGGAGATCCTCCGCGGCCTGTCCTCCTGCAACCTGGTCTCCGCCGACGTCGTCGAGGTCGCCCCGGCCTACGACCATGCCGAGATCACGGCCGTCGCCGCCTCGCACACGGCGTACGAGCTGACGACGATCATGTCCCGCCAGATCGCGGCGAGCCGCGCGGCCGAGTAGGACCTCGGCGGTGGGAGGGGTCCGCGGCCGTTCGGGCCCGGACCCCGCCCCACCCCCGGTCACCCGCCGCGACACCGCACAGGGCACGCTTGCACGTACGCCACACGCCGCCCCGAGGGACCCCATGACCCACGACCACGACCTCGTCCTGCGCCCCACCGCCGCGCAGACCGCCGCCGCCCTCGCCCCGCCCCCGGGGCGCATCGGCGGCGACCTCGTCGTCGAGACGCTCGCCGGCCTCGGGGCGACCACCGTCTTCGGCCTGCCCGGCCAGCACGCCCTCGGGATGTTCGACGCCCTGCGCCGCTCGTCCCTCCGCTACGTCGGCCTCCGCGTCGAGAACAACGCCGGCTTCGCCGCCGACGCGTACGGCCGGATCACCGGCGAGGCGGCCCCGCTGCTGCTCTCCGCCGGCCCCGGCGCGCTGATGTCGCTCGCCGCGCTCCAGGAGGCGGCGGCCGCGTCCGCGCCGGTCCTCGCGATCGGCGCCCAGGTCCCGACGGCCGGGCTCGGCGGCGGCCGGCACGGCTACCTCCACGAGCTGCGCGACCAGCAGGCGTCCTTCCGGGACGTCGTGAAGTCCGTCCACACGGTCCGCACCCAGTCGCAGATCCCGTCCGCGATCGCCGCCGCCTGGAAGTCGGCGCTCACCGCCCCGCACGGCCCGGTGTGGGTCGAGATCCCGCAGGACGTGCTGCTCGCCGAGACGGCGCTGCCGGTGGTCACCGCCGTGGACGCGACGCCCGACGAGCCCGCGCCGCGACCCGAGCTGACCGCGGTGGCCGCGCACCTGCTGGCGAACGCGGAGCGCCCGGCGATCATCGCGGGCGGCGGGGTCGTCCGCTCCGACGCCTCCGGCAAGCTCCTGGCGCTCGCGGAGCGAATCAGCGCGCCGGTCGTCACCACCTTCGGCGGCAAGGGCGCCTTCCCGTGGCGGCACCCGCTGTCGCTCCAGTCCTGGCTCGAGGACCGGCACACCACCGACTTCCTGGAGGACGCCGACGTCCTCCTCGTGGTCGGCTCCGGCCTCGGCGAGCTGTCCTCGAACTACCACACCTTCGCCCCGCGCGGCCGGGTCGTCCAGATCGAGGCCGACGCCGGGAAACTGGAGTCGAACCACCCGGCCCTCGGCATCCACGCGGACGCGCGCCTGGCCCTCCAGGCCCTTCTGGAGACGGTCGAGGTACGGGAGGACGCGAGCGCCCCGCAGCGGGTCGCGGCGGTGCTCGCCAAGGTCGCGGACCGCCTCGCCGCCCAGGACCTGGACCTGGAGCAGCGGGTCGTGGCGGCCGTCCGCAAGGCCCTGCCCGCCACGGCGCCCAGCTTCTGGGACATGACGATCCTGGCGTACTGGGCCTGGTCCGCCTTCGACGCCCGCCGCCCGAACACCATGCACTCCGCCCAGGGCGCCGGAGGCCTCGGCTACGCCTTCCCGGCCGCCCTCGGCGCCGCCGCCGCCGACCCGACGACGCCGGTCCTCGCGGTCTCCGGCGACGGCGGCGCGATGTACTCGATCGCGGAGCTGGCGACGGCGAAGCAGTACGGCTTCGACGTCACCTGGCTGATCGTCGACGACGGCGGCTACGGCATCCTGCGCGAGTACATGACGGACTCCTTCGGCGAGGCCACGGCCACCGAGCTCACCCGCCCCGACTTCGTCGCCCTGGCGGAGTCCTTCGGCGTCCCGGCGACCCTCACCACCCCGGACACCCTCGCCAAGGACCTCGCCGAGGCCCTGAAGACCCCGGGCCCCTCGGTGGTCGTCCTCCCGGCCCTCCTCCGCATGTTCGAGCCGACGCACCTCTGAATCCCGTCCCTGACCGGTCTTAGGACCGCGGGCCCGGACCGCCGGGACCTCCGGCCGGCCGAGGTCGGTCATTGGCCCCGGAATTGTTGCGGCGGGATGAAATCGCACGTCGGCCGTGTTGGGGCTTGCGGTAGAGCAGGACGGACGGGAGGCGCCACGTGGCGGCGGTGGGGCAGGAACAGCAGGCGGGGGAGCGCGGGCCGGGCTGGGCGCGCAGACTGTGGTCGTACGCGTGGCGGCACAGGACCGACGTGGTGCTCGCGCTCGGGTCCTCCCTCGCCGGCATGGCCGTGCTCGCGCTCGTCCCGCTCATCACCAAGGTCATCATCGACGACGTCATCGGCGCGAAGGGCGAAGGCACCGGGTCCCTCGGGCTGTGGACGGGACTGCTCCTCGCCTCCGCCGTCGTCGTCTACGTCCTCACCTACGTCCGCCGCTACTACGGCGGACGCCTCGCCCTCGACGTCCAGCACGACCTGCGCACCGAGATGTTCGGGACCATCACCCGGCTCGACGGGCGGCGCCAGGACGAGCTGTCCACCGGGCAGGTCGTCGGGCGCGCCACCAGCGACCTCCAGCTGATCCAGGGCCTGCTCTTCATGCTCCCGATGACCATCGGGAACGTGCTGCTGTTCCTCATCTCGCTCGGCGTGATGGCCTCGCTCTCCCTCCCGCTCACCCTCGTCGCCCTCGCCGTCGCCCCCGCCCTGTGGTGGATCGCCCGCCGCAGCCGCACCCGCCTCCACCCCGCGACCTGGTACGCGCAGCAGCAGGCCGCCGCCGTCGCCGGCGTCGTCGACGGGGCCGTGACCGGCGTGCGGGTCGTGAAGGGCTTCGGCCAGGAGGACCAGGAGACCGGCAAGATCCGCGAGGCCGGGCGGAAGCTGTTCGCGGGCCGGCTGCGCACCATCCGGCTCAACGCGAAGTACACGCCCGCCCTGCAGGCCGTGCCCGCGCTCGGCCAGGTCGCCGTGCTCGCGCTCGGCGGCTGGCTCGCCTACCGCCAGCAGATCACCCTCGGCACCTTCGTCGCCTTCTCCTCCTACCTCGCCTCCCTCGTCGGCCCGGTCCGCATGCTCGCCATGGTCCTCACCGTCGGCCAGCAGGCCCGGGCCGGCGTCGAGCGGGTCCTGGAGCTGATCGACACCGAGCCCAGCCTGCGGGACGGCACCAAGGAGCTCCCCGCGGACGCGCCCGCGACCGTCGAGTTCGACGACGTGTCCTTCGCGTACGAGAGCGCCGACGGGAAGAGCAGCCCCGTCCTGGAGGGCTTCTCGCTGGAGATCCGGCCCGGCGAGACCGTCGCCGTCGTCGGCGCCTCCGGCTCCGGCAAGTCCACCGTCTCGCTCCTGCTGCCCCGCTTCTACGACGTGACCCGCGGCGCCGTCCTCGTCGGCGGCCACGACGTCCGCGAGCTCACCCTCGACTCGCTGCGCGCGGCCGTCGGCCTGGTCCCCGAGGACAGCTTCCTGTTCTCCGAGACCGTCCGCGCCAACATCGCGTACGGCGTCCCCGACGCCACCCAGGAGCAGATCGAGACCGCCGCGCGCGCCGCGCAGGCCGACCGTTTCATCGCCGAGCTCCCCGACGGCTACGACACCAAGGTCGGCGAGCACGGCCTGACCCTCTCCGGCGGCCAGCGCCAGCGCATCGCGCTGGCCCGCGCGATCCTCACCGACCCGCGGCTCCTCGTCCTCGACGACGCCACCTCCGCCGTCGACGCCAAGGTGGAGCACGAGATCCACGAGGCCCTGAAGTCGGTGATGGCGGGCCGCACCACCCTGCTCATCGCGCACCGCCGCTCCACCCTCGGCCTCGCCGACCGCATCGCCGTCCTCGACGGCGGCCGGCTCGCCGCCATCGGCACCCACGAGGAGCTGGAGCGCGGCTCCGCGCTCTACCGGCGCCTCCTCACCGACCCCGACGAGCTGGGCGCCGTCTCGCCCGGGCACGCGCTGCCGGCCGAGCTGCCCGAGGACCGCACGCTGCGGGCCGAGCTGGACGCCGAGTTCGACGCCGAGCGCGGCATCACGCCCGCCCTGTGGGTGCGCGAGGAGAGCGACGACCGCGAGACCGCGGCGCCCGGCGCCACGCCCGAGCTGCTCGCCGCCGTCGAGGCCCTGCCGCCCGCGACCGACGTCCCGGACGTCGACGAGACGCGGGCCGTGTCTCCCGAGGACTCCTACGGGCTGCGCCGCCTCCTGCGGGGCTTCGGCCTTCCGCTGCTGATCAGCCTCGGCCTGGTCGCCCTCGACGCGGGCGCCGGACTGCTGCTGCCGGTCCTCATCCGGCACGGCATCGACGAGGGCGTCAACCGGCTGGCGATCGGCGCCGTGTGGGCCGCGTCCGCGCTCGCCCTGGTGACGGTGCTCGTGCAGTGGGTCGCGCAGACCGCCGAGACCCGGATGACGGGCCGGACCGGCGAGCGGATCCTCTACGCGCTGCGCCTGAAGATCTTCGCCCAGCTCCAGCGGCTCGGCCTGGACTACTACGAGCGCGAGCTCACCGGCCGGATCATGACCCGGATGACCACCGACGTCGACGCCCTGTCGACCTTCCTCCAGACCGGTCTGGTCACGGCCTTCGTCTCCGTCGTCACCTTCTTCGGCATCATGGTCGCGCTGCTCGTGCTCGACCTGCAGCTCGCCCTCGTGGTCTTCGCGACCCTGCCGGTCCTGGCCGTCGCCACGTACTTCTTCCGCCGCGCCAGCGTGAAGGCGTACGAGCTGGCCCGCGAGCGGATCAGCGTGGTCAACGCGGAGCTCCAGGAGTCCGTCGCCGGCCTGCGGATCGTGCAGGCCTTCCGGCGCGAGGGCGCCGGCGCCGAGCGGTTCACGGCCCGCAGCGAGGCGTACCGCGGTGCCCGCGTCCACGGCCAGTGGCTGATATCCGTCTACTTCCCGTTCGTCACGCTGCTGTCCTCGGTGGCCGCCGCGGCCGTCCTGGTCGTCGGCGCGAACCGGATCGAGGCGGGCACGCTCACCACCGGCGCCCTGGTCGCCTACCTCCTCTACATCGACCTGTTCTTCGCGCCCGTGCAGCAGCTGTCGCAGGTCTTCGACGGCTACCAGCAGGCGGCCGTGTCCCTGAAGCGGATGCAGGAGCTGCTCCAGGAGCCCACCTCCACCGCCGCCGCCGACGCCCCGCGAGAGGTGCCGTCGCTGCGCGGCGAGATCGCCTTCGAGAACGTCTCCTTCGGCTACGGGGCCGCCGACGAGGGCGAGGAGGCCCTCACCGGCATCGACCTGCGGATCCCGGCCGGCCAGACCGTCGCCTTCGTCGGCGAGACCGGCGCGGGCAAGTCGACGCTGGTCAAGCTGGTCGCCCGGTTCTACGACCCGACGGCGGGCCGGGTCACCGCCGACGGCACCGACCTGCGCGAGCTCGACCTCACCGCGTACCGCCACCGGCTGGGCGTGGTGCCGCAGGAGGCGTACCTCTTCGAGGGGACGGTCCGCGACGCCATCGCGTACGGCCGGCCGGACGCCACCGACGCCGAGGTGGAGGCCGCGGCCCGCGCGGTCGGCGCCCACGACATGATCGCCACCCTCGACGGCGGCTACCTCCACGAGGTCGCCGAGCGCGGCCGGAACCTGTCGGCGGGTCAGCGCCAGCTGATCGCCCTGGCCCGCGCCGAGCTGGTCGACCCGGACGTGCTGCTCCTCGACGAGGCCACCGCCGCCCTCGACCTGGCCACCGAGGCCCAGGTCAACGCGGCCACCGACCGCCTCGCCGGCCGCCGCACGACGCTGGTCGTCGCCCACCGCCTCACCACGGCCGCGCGCGCGGACCGGGTGGTCGTCATGGACCACGGCCGGGTCGCCGAGGACGGCACCCACGACGAACTGCTCGCCCGCGACGGGCGGTACGCCGCCCTGTGGCGCACCTTCATCGGCGAGCACGCCGAGGAGGAGCGCGCGCCGGAGGCGGTCTGAGCCCGGGCCCCCTGCCCGTCTGAGTACGACGACGCATTCCGGCCCGCCGGCGGGCCGGGTTGAATCGGCGTCATGAACGACTTCCGCCCCGTGCCCGCACCGCCCGCCCCGAAGACGGAGGCCGGGCGGCTGCGCGGCCGTGCCCTGTGGACCGGTCTCGCCCTGGCCCCGGCGACCGTTCTCGTGGTGGTCCTCATGCTCGCCACCGAGAGCGGGACGGCCTGCGTCATGCTGGGCACCTGCGGCGAGGTCCCCGGCCCGCTGTACCTCGTCACCCTCGCCGTGGCGGCGGTCGCGTGGATCTGGGCCTTGGCCACCCCCGACACCCGTCCGCCGGCCCCGCCCGCGTCCCACCGCAAGGCCGCCTACTGGACCCTGCTCGGCGCCGAGGCGAACTTCCTCCTGCTCGTGATGGCGCACTTCGCCGGTTAGAGGGCAACCGAATCGGGCCCGGGCGCGTCGTATGCGTGTACGGCAGGAGCAGGGGAGGGGTGCGTGTGTTCGGTGGGGTTGTGGTGAGGGCGGTTCGCCGGCTCTCCGCGTACGCGCTCACCCTGGTCGTCGCCGCCGGTCTGCTCGTCCTGGCCGGGCCCGCGGCCGGCAGCGCGGACGCGGCGTCCGTCTGCCACGGCCGGCCCACCCGCACCATCGGCTTCGCCACCGGGGAACTGCGGCTCTACCGGACCCGGCAGTACGTGTGCGCGCTCGCCGTGACCAGGCGGCCCGGGCCGCGGCAGGCCATGTCGGTCTCGCTGCAGCCGCGCGGCGGCCGGGCCACCGTCAACGCCGGCCGCTTCACCCGCCAGGCCGGACCGGTCACCGTGCACGCCCTGAACCGCTGCGTCCGGGCGTCCGCCACCGTCTCCGGCCGGGGCACGTCCACCGGCTGGATCCTGTGCTGAGGTATAGGTAAGGCTCAACCGGGTCTGGCGGCCCGCACGTTGCCCCCGCTAGGTTCGCGACACCGTTGTGAACCAAGGGGAGGGTGAATGCGCAAGTCGCTCAGATGGCTGCTGTCGCTGTCGGTGCTCATAGGCACCGTCGGCTCCACCGGCGTGGCTACCGCCGCGGAACCGGATTCGGGCAGCACGTCCGTCGCCGACTCGCAGAGTGCGGACATCAAGGACCGCATCCTGGCGATACCGGGGATGAGCCTCATCGAGGAGAAGCCGTACGCCGGCTACCGCTACTTCGTCCTCAACTACGAGCAGCCGGTCGACCACCGCCGCCCGTGGGCCGGCACGTTCAAGCAGCGGATATCCGTCCTCCACAAGGACACCGACCGCCCCACCGTCTTCCGCACCAGCGGCTATTCGCTGAGCACCACGCCTAGCCGCAGTGAGCCGACCCGGATCGTCGACGGCAACCAGGTCTCCATGGAGTACCGCTTCTTCACGCCGTCCCGGCCGCAGCCCGCCGACTGGTCGAAGCTCGACATCTGGCAGGCCGCCAGCGACCAGCACCGCATCTTCACCGCGCTGAAGAAGATCTACGGCAAGAACTGGCTGTCCACCGGCGCCTCCAAGGGCGGCATGACCGCCACCTACTACGAGCGCTTCTACCCGCGCGACATGGACGGCGTCGTGGCGTACGTGGCGCCCAACGACGTGGTCGAGAAGGAGGACTCGGCCTACGACCGGTTCTTCGCGACCGTCGGCACCGAGGACTGCCGCAACCGGCTGAACGCCATGCAGCGCGAGGCGCTGGTGCGCCGCGAGCCGCTGGAGAAGAAGCTGGCCGCCTGGGCGGAGTCCGAGGGCGCCACCTTCAACACCCTCGGCTCGCTCGACAAGGCGTACGAGGCCGTCGTCCTCGACTTCGTGTGGGGCTTCTGGCAGTACTACGGCCAGGACGTCTGCGACCAGATCCCGGACGCGGCGACCGCGAGCGACGACACCGTCTACGAGACCATCGACGCCTACTCCGGCTGGTCCGCGTACACCGACCAGGGCCTGGAGGGGTACACCCCGTACTACTACCAGGCGGCCACCGAGCTCGGCTCGCCGACCATCACGCAGCCGCACCTCGCGGGCCTCAGCCGCTACGGCTACCAGCCCGCCCGCAACTTCGTGCCGAGCGAGATCCCGACGCGCTTCAAGCCGTGGGTGATGCGGGACGTCGACAGCTGGGTCCGCCACAACGCGAACCACATGCTGTTCGTCTACGGCGGCAACGACCCGTGGGGCTCGGAGAAGTTCCGCCTCGGCAAGGGCGCCCGTGACAGCTATGTCTACGTCGCGCCGGGCGCCAACCACGGCGCCAACGTGGCCGGTCTGGTCGAGGCCGAGAAGGCTAACGCCACGGCCCGGATCCTCGCCTGGGCCGGCGTCGAGGCGCCCGCCGTCCAGGCCGCGCAGCCGCTGGCCCGCTTCGACGCGCGGCTCGACAGGCCGGTCGACGAGGACGCCACCCGGGAGCACGGCCTGCGCCCGTGAGCCCGGTGAGCCCCGTGCGCGGATGACGCGCCGGCCCCCGTCCGTGCGGTCACGGACGGGGGCCGGCCCGTCTGCGGGTGCGTCTCAGCGGTACGACAGGCCGTGGCCCACCGGGTAGAGCACCTTCGCCGGGTCGTCCGCGCTCTGTATCGGTACGGGCAGCCTGCCGCACGGCTCGGCCCGGCCCGCGAGCACCCTGACGGCGGCGCGCAGTTCGACGTCCGTCCACGAGTAGCTCGCGAGCGTGGCCCGCTGGCCGCTGATCCTGGCGACGTCGTACGGGTTGCGGATGGCGATCGTCACGACGGGCACGCCGGTCGCGACGAGCCGGGCGACGAGGGTGCGCTGCGGGCTCGTGGCCGAGACGTTGTACGTGCCGACGACCACCAGGTCCTGTCCCGCCGCGGCGGCCACCGCCTCGTCGATCTTCGCGGCGGTCGGCGTGATGCCGGTCGACAACGCCGTGGCGGAGAAGCCGAGTTCGGTGAGGGCGCCGGCCAGGGTGGTGGTCGGCGGGCCGGTGGTGCCGGACGGCGAGGCCGGATCGGCGCCGACGACGAGCACCTTGGGGTGACTGCGCCGGCTGACCGGCAGGAAGCCGCCCTCGTTGACGAGCAGCGTGGTGGTCCGCTCGGCGATCCGGTCGGCGTGGGCGAGATGGGCCGCGGTCCCCACCGTGCGGTCCACGTCGGCCTCGCTGACGTACGGGTCCTTGAACAGGCCCAGCTTCGCCTTGAGCCGCAGGATCCGCAGGATCGATTCGTCGAGCCGGGCCTCGGTCAGCTCGCCGTCCCTGACGGCCTGCAGGACCGCGTTCCAGGCCACGGCGAGGTTCGGCGGGTTGAGCAGCTGGTCCACGCCCGCCTTGAGCGCGAGGACCGGGACGCGCCCGTCGCCGTACTTCGTCCGGACGCCCTCCATGCCGAGCGAGTCGGTGACGACGACACCGTCGTAGCCGAGCTGTTCGCGCAGGATGCCGGTGAGGATCGGCCGGGACAGGGTCGCCGGGTCCCCGCTCGGGTCGAGCGCGGGTACGACGATGTGCGCGGTCATGATCGAGTCGATGCCCGCGGCGATCGCCGAGCGGAACGGCGGCGCGTCGAGCTCGGCCCACTGCTCGCGGGTGTGGGTGATGACCGGCAGGCCGTAGTGGCTGTCCACGGCCGTGTCGCCGTGCCCGGGGAAGTGCTTGGAGGTGGCCGCGACCCCGGCCCGCTGGTAGCCCTTGACCTGGGCGGCGACCAGACCGGCCACGGCCTGCGGGTCGGAGCCGAAGGAACGGACGCCGATGACCGGGTTGGCCGGGTTGACGTTGACGTCGGCGACCGGCGCGTAGTTCTGCCGGATGCCGACGGCGGCCAGCTCCGCGCCCGCGATCTGCGCCGCCTTGCGCGCGTCCGCGTGTGCCCCGCCGGCGCCGAGCGCCATCGCGCCGGGCAGCAGTGTGGCGGGCTCGCCGACCCGGCAGACGATGCCGTGCTCCTGGTCGGTGGAGATCAGCAGCGGGACGGGGGTGGCCTGGGCGAGCCCGGCCCGCTGGATGCCGTTGGACAGGTCCGCGATCTGGTGCGGATCGCGGGTGTTGTGTGCCCAGGCGAAGTAGATGATGCCGCCGACGTGGTAACGCTCGATCAGCTCGGCGGCGGTGCGGACGCCGATCTCCTTGAGGTTGGCGTCGACGTCGGCCTGGTCGGGGGCCGTGGCGGAGTGGCCGTAGACCCGCATGACGAACAGCTGGCCGACCTTCTCCTCCAGTGACATGCGGGAGAGGAGGGCGCGCAGCTTGTCGTCCTGGCTGTCGTCGGCCGCGTACACGGGCGTGGTCGTTCCGGTGACGGCGGCCGCGGCGGCCGCCGCCGTGACCGTGAGGACGGTGCGTCTGGAGGGGGACGGGGCGCGGTGGTGCACTGGTGCTCCTTCCGTGAAGGAAACTTCCAAGGTGCCACGGATAGCCGGAAAGTAACTGCCAGGTCAAGGATCCGCGCAAGAAAACGCGTCCCCGTCACCTGGCCGCTGCCGCCTCCGGCCACAGCTCCTGGAGCGTGCGCACCGTCTCCGTGATCGCCGGCCGTCGCGCGGCACCGGCCCGCCACAGCGCCCACAGCCGCCGCACCGGGACCGGGTCGAGCCGCAGCGCCGCCACCTCCGGCGGCAGCGGACCGCGCCCCAGCCGCGGTACGAGCGCGATGCCGAGGCCGGCCGCGACCAGCGCCACCTGGGTGTGGTTCTCCTCGGCCTGATGGGCGATCAGGGGCTCGTAACCGGTCGCCCGGAGCGTCCGGATCAGCCAGTCGTGGCACACCGTCCCCGGCGGCTGCGTGATCCACCGCTCCCGGCTCAGGTCCTCGCGCCGCACCGCGTCCCGCGCCGCCAGCGGATGGTCCCGCGGCACCAGGACGTCGCAGCCGTCGTCGCCGACCACCGCCTGCTCCACGCCCGGCGGTACGGGCAGCGCGGCGATGTCCCAGTCGTGCGCCACGGCCAGGTCGAGCACGCCACGGCTCACCAGGTCCACCGACAGGTGCGGGTCCACCTCCGTCAGGCGCGCGTCCAGCGCGGGGTGACGGCGGGCCAGGTCGGCGAGCACCCGGGGCATCAGACCGCGCGCGGCGCTCGGGAAGCAGCCGATCCGCAGCCGGCCGGCCGGCAGTCCGCGCCGCTCCTCCAGGCGCACCTCGGCCTCCTCGACCATCGCGAGCAGCCGCTCGGCGGTGTCGGCGAGCTGGCGGGCGTCGTCGGTGAGGCGGACGCCCCGGCCGCTGCGCTCCAGCAGGGTCGTCCGGGTCTCCCGCTCCAGCTTGGCGATCTGCTGGGAGACGGCGGAGGGGGTGTAGCCGAGGGCGGCGGCCGCCGCGCCGACCGTGCCGTGCACGGCGACCGCGTGCAGCGCCCGCAGACGTCCGAGATCCAGCACCGAAGCCTCCCGCGAGGGGTTGGATGTCGCCGTGCTTCATCCGACGTGGATGTAGCAGTGCCTCATCCGACGTGGATGTAGCAGTGCTTCATCCAACCATGAAGGAATCCGTGCTGGTGCTACACAGTCCGGCCGGGTGATGCTCAAGGGCATGCGCCCCGCTCACCTCGCCCTCGCCGCCCTGGTCACCGCCCTCTGGGGCGTCAACTTCGTCGTCATCGAGATCGGCCTCGACCACTTCCCGCCACTGCTCTTCTCCGCCCTCCGCTTCCTGGTCGCCGCGCTGCCCGCCGTCTTCTTCGTCGGCCGCCCGAAGGTCGCCTGGAAGTGGATCGCGGGCGTCGGACTCGCCCTCGGCGTGGCCAAGTTCGGACTCCTCTTCACCGGCATGAGCCTGGGCGCGCCGGCCGGTCTGTCCTCGCTGGTCCTCCAGGTCCAGGCCGTGTTCACGGCGCTGTTCGCCTTCCTCGCGCTCGGCGAGCGGCCCGGGCGCGTCAAGCTGCTCGGCATGGCCGTGGCCCTCGCCGGCATCGGGGTCGCCGCCGCCGACGAGGGCGCCTCCAGCTCCCTGACCGGCTTCGCCCTGGTGATCGCCGCCGCCGTCGCCTGGGGCGTGTCCAACGTCCTCACCCGCAAGGCCGCCCCGCCCGACCCGCTCAACTTCATGGTGTGGGTCAGCACCGTGCCCGTCCTGCCGCTGCTCGGCCTCTCCCTGCTCGTGGAAGGCCCCGCACGCGACCTGGCCGCGCTGCGGGCCCTCGACCCGGCGGGCGTCGGCGTCATCGTCTTCGTCGCCTGGGTCGCCACCGTCTTCGGCTTCGGCGCCTGGGGCTGGCTGCTGCGCCGTCACCCGGCCTCCTCGGTGGCCCCGTTCTCGCTGCTCGTCCCGGTCTTCGGCATGACCTCGGCCGCGCTCTTCCTCGGCGAGTCGGTGAGCCCGCTGCGCTGGTGCGCGGCCGCGCTGCTGGTCGGAGGAGTGGCACTGACCTCGCTGAATATCCGGAGGCGGAACGACGGGGAACCCAGTAGCGTGCGCCCCGACCCCGTCCGTGTCGCCGTGGAAGAGCGTGCATGACCTTCGAGAACGTCACCGTCGACAGCCCCGTACCCGCCCCCGGCACCGTCCTCCTGGTCGGCATTCCCGGCAGCGGCAAGAGCACCGTCGCGGCGGCACTCGCGGCCCGGTTCGAGCGGTCCGCGCGCATCGAGGTGGACAAGCTCCAGGAGCTGATCGTCCAGGGCGGCCACTGGCCCACGCCCGACGGCGACCCGGAGGCCGACCGGCAGATCCTGCTGCGCGCCCGCAACGCCTGCCTGCTGGCCGACAGCTTCCACAGGGCCGGCTTCCTGCCGGTCGTCGACGACGTGGTGGTCCGCCGCTCCCACCTCGACTACTACCGCTCCCAGCTGAGGACCGGCCCGCTCCACGTGATCGTCCTCGCCCCGGGCCCGGAGAAGGCCTGGGAGCGCAACAACGCCCGGGACAAGCGGCTGACCACCAACTGGGCTCCGCTGGACGAGGCCATGCGCGCCGAACTCGCCGGCGAGGGCGTCTGGATCGACAACGCGGAGCAGACGGTCGAGGAGACCGTGGCCGCGGTGCTGAGCGCGACGGGGCTCGCGGCCACGGGTCTCTGATTCCGTGCGGTGGTGCGTGCGGGCTCAGCTCACCCGGGTCCGCACGGTCGCCGTGTTGTTGATCTGGTTCGGGTCGGGCGTGTCGCTGCTCACCTTCGCGGTGTTGACCACCGTGGTCCCGGCGTTGGCCCGGACCGTGATGACGATCTGGGCGGCCTTCGACGTGTTCGCGGCGAGGTCACCCAGTGCGCACGTCACGGTGTCGGTGGAGCCGGACGGCGGGACGACGCAGCTGCCGTGGGTGGAGATGGCACTGACGAACTCCCCGTCGGCGGGCAGGGTGTCGTCGAGGCGGACGTCCTCGGCGGCCGTCGGACCGTTGTTCTTGACGGTGAGCGTGTAGGTCAGGTTCTGGTCGTGCGCGACGGGGTTGGGCGCGCTCTTGATGGCGATGGCGAGGTCGGCGCTCGGCCGCTTGACGGCCAGCGTGTGGTTGTCGCCCGTGCCGATGGCGCCCACGCCGTCCAGGAAGCGGGTGCAGGGAGCGGTCTGGCCGAGGGCGCAGACCCGGACGGGGACGGTGCTGCCGGTGGTGGTGCCGTTGCCCAGCTGGCCCGAGCCGTTGCTGCCCCAGGCGCGGACGGTGCCGTCCGTGTGGAGGGACACGCTGTGGAGGAGGCCGCCGGAGACGTCTTTGACCCCGGTCAGGAAGCTGGCGCACGGCGCGGTCGTTCCGGGCGCACAGACCCTGACGGGGACCTTGCTGCTGGTCGTGGTGCCGTTGCCGAGCTGGCCAGAGCTGTTGTCGCCCCAGGTGCGGGCGATGCCGTCGGCCGGCACCGCCAGGCTGTGGATGACACCGGCGGCGACCGACTTCACCCCGGTGAGCCCGCTGACCTGGACCGGCACGCTGCTGTTGGCGTTCGTGCCGTTGCCGAGCTGGCCGGCGCCGTTGCCTCCCCAGCTCCGCACGGTGCCGTCGGTGCGCAGGGCCAGGCTGTGCGCTCCGCCTCCGGCGACGGCGGTGACGCCCGCGAGGAAGTCGGTGCAGGGGGCGGTCGCTCCGACGGCGCACACCTCCACGGGGACGTTGCTGTTGGTGGCGGTGCCGTTGCCCAGCTGACCGGTGCTGTTGTTCCCCCAGGCGCGGACGAAGCCGTTGGTCAGTGCCGCCAGGCTGTGGAGGTCGCCGGCGGCGATGGCGGACACGTTGGTGAGCCCGCTGACCTGGACCGGCACGCTGCTGTCGGCGTTCGTGCCGTTGCCGAGCTGGCCCGAACCGTTGGCGCCCCAGGCCACGACGGTGCCGTTCCCCCGGAGGGCCACCACGTGGGTGGCGCCTGCGGCGACGGCGGTGATGCCCGTGAGGAAGTCGGTGCAGGGGGCGGTCGCTCCGACGGCGCACACCTGCACGGGGGTGGTGCTGTTGGTGGTGGTGCCGTTGCCCAGCTGTCCCCGGCTGTTGCTGCCCCAGGCCCAGACGGTGCCGTCGGCGCGCAGCGCCACGCTGTGGGCGATGCCGGCGTCGACGGCGATCACGTCGTCGAAGGGCGTGGGGCACGGGGCGCCGCCGCAGATCCGGACCGGAGTGGTGCTGCGCAGGGTCGTGGTGCCGTCGCCGAGCTGGCCCGCGCCGTTGCTGCCCCACCCGAGACCGATCCCGGGTTCGGCCGCCCGGGCGTCGGCGGCCGCCCGTACGCCGTCGGTCCGCCCGTCCTCGGCCTGCGCGGTCTGCCACGCCGCCGGGGCCAGACCGCTCCACAGCAGTGCCGCCGCACCGATGGCCGCGGCGCGCTTTCGCGTGGACCGGCCGGGCAGCAGGAGTCTTCCGCTCATGATCACCTCTCGGTTCAGGGGTGGGGCTTCTGAGCGGAAGCCTTCGGGCACGGCAACCGGTCGGCGACTTGCGCGGGTCATCCGGCTGATCACTCCGATGGCGCGGGCGCGGCCAGACGGCCTAGGGGGTGTCTCGCCGATCATGCCGGGCTCGCGACGTCTGGCACCGCGCCTCGCCGCGTTGCCGAAGCGCCCCGATAGCTCCGCTATCGAGCCACTCCGGCGCCTTGCGACGCGTCCCCTCGGCCCTGGCGGGCCTGGGGAGACCCCATGCACCAGACGCCGCTCCCTGATCCGGCCTGATCGACGAGACACCCCCTAGGCGCGAGGCGGGTCAGGACCGGGTCCTGAGCCCGCGTCAGGCGCGCGGCGCCGCCGTCGACCCCCGTACCACCAGCTCCGCCGCGATCGTCGCCACGCCGTCCGCCGGAGGCGCCTCCGTGCCGAGCGCGAGGCGGCCCGCGCGGGCGCCCGCCTCGTGCAGGGGGAGGCGTACGGTCGTCAGGGCGGGCACCGCGTCGATCGCGAAGGGCAGGTCGTCGAAGCCCGCCACCGAGACGTCGCCGGGGATGCTCAGGCCGCGGTCGCGCAGCGCCGCGCAGACGCCGAGCGCGACCGTGTCGTTGGCGGCCACGACCGCCGTCAGGCCGGGCTCCCGGTCGAGGAGTTCGGCGGTCGCCTCATGGCCGGACGCGCGGTCGTAACGGCCGTGCACCGTCGGCCCCTCGGCGACTCCCGCCGCCGCGAGCGCCGCGCGGTGGCCCTCCAGGCGGTGCCGGGTGGTGGTGCGGTTCTCGGGGCCCGCCACGTAACCGATCCGCCGGTGGCCGAGCGCGAGGAGGTGCTCGGTGAGCCGCCGCGCGCCGGTCCGGTTGTCGAAGGCGAGCGTCGCGGCGACCGGCGGCCCGCCGGCCGGTCCACCGGGCGCGGGCCGTTCGAGGGGCGGCCGCCCGCACAGCACCACCCGGGTGCCGGCCTCCGCGAGCCGGGCCAGCTTGGCCGTCACCGCCGCGAGGTGTTCCGGGTCCTCCAGGGAGCCGCCGGTGAGGATCACGGCGGCGGCCCGCTGCCGCTGGAGCAGGGTGAGGTAGGTGAGTTCGCGCGCGGGCGAGCCGCCGGTGTTGCAGACCACGGCCAGCTTCTCGCCGCCCGCCTTCTCGCTCGCGGCCGGCCCGGCCTCCGCCGACCGGTCGCCGCCGGGCGCGCCGGGCCCGCCGCTCTGGGCGCCGATGGCGCCCTGCGCCGCCCCGGCCATGATCCCGAAGAAGGGGTCGGCGATGTCGTTGACGAGGATGCCGACCAGGTCGGACGTGGCGGCGGCGAGCGAGCTCGCGGGGCCGTTGGGCACGTAGTCCAGCTCGTCGACCGCGCGCATGACCCGCTCGCGGGTGGCGGCGGCGACCGGATAGTTGCCGTTGAGCACGCGGGAGACGGTCGCGGGGGAGACCCGGGCGCGGGCGGCCACGTCCGCCAGGGTGACGGTCATCGCGTGCGTACCTCCAGAGGCCTTGTCGGCGGTGATGTCGGCAGGCTAGCGTCATGCCCGATAGAAAGCGCTTTCCATCGGACTTTCGGTCAGCGCGAAGCACGGCCCGCCCAGGAGAGGACCACCTTCGTGACACGCAGAACCGTCCGCATCGCCATGAACGGCGTCACGGGACGCATGGGCTACCGCCAGCACCTCGTCCGCTCGATCCTCGCCCTGCGCGAACAGGGCGGACTCGACCTCGGCGACGGCGAGACCCTGTGGCCCGAGCCGGTCCTCGTCGGCCGCCGCGAGCCCGCGCTCCGCGCCCTGGCCGAGCGCCACGGCCTCACCGAGTGGTCCACCGACCTGGACGCCGTCCTCGCCGACGAGACGGTCGACGTCTACTTCGACGCCCAGGTCACCTCCGCCCGCGCCGACGCGATCACCAGGGCCATCGCGGCGGGCAAGCACGTCTACACCGAGAAGCCCACCGCCGGAGACCTCGCCGGCGCGCTCGAACTCGCCCGCCTCGCCGAGGAGAAGGGCATCCGCCACGGCGTCGTCCAGGACAAGCTCTTCCTGCCCGGCCTGCGCAAGCTCAAGAGGCTGGTCGACGGCGGCTTCTTCGGCGAGATCCTGTCCGTCCGCGGCGAGTTCGGCTACTGGGTCTTCGAGGGCGACTGGCAGGACGCCCAGCGCCCCAGCTGGAACTACCGCGCCGAGGACGGCGGCGGCATCGTCGTCGACATGTTCCCGCACTGGGAGTACGTGCTGCACGAGCTCTTCGGCCGGGTCACCTCCGTCACCGCCCAGGTCGCCACGCACGTCCCGCGCCGCTGGGACGAGGCGGGCAAGCCGTACGAGGCGACGGCCGACGACGCCGCGTACGGCATCTTCCAGCTGGAGGGCGGCGCGATCGCGCAGATCAACTCCTCCTGGGCGGTCCGCGTCCACCGCGACGAACTCGTCGAGTTCCAGGTCGACGGCACCCACGGCTCCGCCGTCGCCGGACTGCGCGGCTGCCGGATCCAGCACCGCGCCGCCACCCCGAAGCCGGTGTGGAACCCGGACCTCCCGCTGAGCGCCGGCGAGTCCTTCCGCGACCAGTGGCAGGAGGTGCCGGACAACGCCGAGTTCGACAACGGCTTCAAGGCGCAGTGGGAGCTGTTCCTGCGCCACGTCGTGCTCGGCGAGCCGTACCACTGGGACCTGCTCGCGGGCGCCCGCGGCGTCCAGCTCGCCGAACTCGGCCTGCGGTCGGCGGCGGAGGGCCGCCGGCTCGAGGTCCCGGAGGTCTCGCTGTGAGCCCGTCCGTGATCCTGCTGCCCCAGCCGGGCGGGGAGCTGCGGGCGTACGCGCCCCGCGCCGAACCGCCCGCACCGTCCGGGACCGGCCCGCTGACCTCCCGTACGGTCTTCTCGGCCGCCCATGTCGTCGCCGACCCGTACGCCGACACCAGCCCCGGCTCTCCCGCCGCCGTCGACTGGGACGCGACGCTCGCCTTCCGCAGGCACCTGTGGTCCCACGGTCTCGGCGTCGCCGAGGCGATGGACACCGCGCAGCGCGGCATGGGCCTGGACTGGGCCGGCGCGGCGGAGCTGATCCGCCGGTCCGCCGCCGAGGCGAAGGCTGTCGGCGGACGGATCGCCTGCGGAGTCGGGACCGACCAGCTGACGGGGTACGACCGCCCGACGCGGTCCGGTCGGCCGGCGGGAGCCGATCGTGCGGCGGCCGGTGACCTGGCCGAGATCCGCAAGGCGTACGAGGAACAGCTCGCCGTCGTCGAGGAGTCGGGCGCCCAGGCCGTCCTGATGGCCTCGCGCGCCCTGGCCGCCACCGCGAGGGGCCCCGAGGACTACCTGGAGGTGTACGGCCACCTCCTGCGGCAGGCGGCCGAGCCGGTGATCCTGCACTGGCTCGGCCCCATGTTCGACCCGGCGCTCGAGGGCTACTGGGGATCGGACGACCTGGACGCGGCCACGGAGGTGTTCCTGGAGGTCATCGCCGCCCATCCGGACAAGGTCGACGGCATCAAGGTCTCGCTCCTGGACGCGCGGCGCGAGGTCGAGCTCCGGCGGCGGCTGCCGCAGGGCGTCCGCTGCTACACGGGCGACGACTTCCACTACCCGGAGCTGATCGCCGGGGACGCGCAGGGCTTCAGCCACGCGCTGCTCGGCATCTTCGACCCGCTGGGCCCGCTGGCGGCGGAGGCGGTACGGACGCTCGACACGGGTGACGTGACCGGCTTCCGCGAGCTCCTGGACCCGACGGTGGCGCTCTCCCGCCACCTCTTCCAGGCGCCGACCCGCTTCTACAAGACGGGCGTCGTGTTCCTCGCCTGGCTCGCCGGCCACCAGGAGCACTTCACGATGGTCGGCGGCCTCCAGTCCGCCCGCTCGCTCCCGCACCTGGCCCGGGCGTACGAACTCGCCGACGGCCTCGGCCTGTTCCCCGACCCGGCGCGCGCCGCGGCCAGGATGCGGTCCCTGCTGGACGTGTACGGAGTCCCCCGGTGAACATCGAACGCTTCGGCATCAACCAGATGACCGTCCGGCAGCTGCCCCTGCCCGAACTGGTCGCCCAGTGCGTGCGGCTGGGCATCCCGGGCATCGGCCTGTGGCGCGAACCCGTGAGGGAGTACGGCGTCGAGGCGGCGGCCGCGCTGGTGCGGGACGCCGGGCTCGCCGTGACCACCCTGTGCCGGGGCGGCTTCTTCACCTCCGACGGGTGGGAGGCCGACAACCGCGCGGCGATCGACGAGGCGGCGGCCCTCGGCACCGACACCCTGGTCCTCGTCTCGGGCGGCCTCCCGCCCGGCGGCCGCGACCTCGCCGCCGCCCGCGCCCGCATCGCGGACGCGATCGGGGCACTGGCCCCCTACGCGGGCGAGCGCGGCGTCCGGCTCGCCATCGAGCCCCTCCACCCCATGTACGCCTCCGACCGCTGCGCGGTCTCCACGCTGGACCAGGCCCTGGACATCGCGGAACGCTTCCCGGCCGACCAGGTGGGCGTGGTCGTGGACACCTACCACCTCTGGTGGGACGACCGCGCCCCGTCCGCCGTCGCCCGCGCGGGCGCGGCCGGCCGCATCCACTCCTTCCAGCTGGCCGACTGGACCACGCCGCTCCCCGCCGGAGTCCTCAACGGCCGGGGCCAGTTGGGCACGGGCGCGATCGACCTGCCGGCCTGGTGCGCGCTGGTCGCGGAGGCCGGCTACGAGGGCCCGGTGGAGGTCGAGCTGTTCAACGACGAGCTGTGGGCCCGGGACGGCGTGGAGGTCCTGGAGGAGACGCTGAAGGCGTTCCTGGAGGTGTGAGGCAGGGCGCGGGGGACGCTCTCAGGTACCGCACGCGCTCCCGCCGAACGCCGCTGCGACGACGAACGGCGCTCCGTCCCGGGAGCGGGGCGGAGCGCCGGACGTCGCGTGCGGAGCCGTCCGCCCGGTCGGCCCGGCCGACGGCTCCCGGCGGCTCAGGTCAGCACGGACGGATGTGGTACACCGGCGTCCACGAGGCCGTGCCGCTCTGCGGGGCCCGGCTGGTCCACCGGAGGCTGCCGTCGCTGTTGTAGAACCTCGCGACGGTGCCCGAGGTCTGGTTGTTGTTGAAGTAGCCGTCGCCGACGCCGTAGAAGTCGTAGTAGCCGCAGTAGTAGTAGTCGTAGCGGTTGCCGTTGCCGTCCTGGATGCACAGATGGCCGTAGTCGCAGCTGATGGCGGCGGTGCCGGCGGAGCCCGGGGTGGCGAAGGTGACGGATCCGCCGGGCATGGTCGCCTTGTCCGCGGCGATCCGACGCTCGCCGGGATGGCTCGCCAGATACGCGGCGACCTTTCGCTGGACCGTGTCGGTCCCGGCCGCCTCGTCGGCCGCGGGCGTCGCCGCCGCGGTGCCGGCCAGCAGGTGGCCCGCGGCCAGTACCGCGGCCGCACCGGTCATCGCCAGCCTCTTGATCAGCTTCATGCCGCTGCTTCCCCCTCAGAAGTCGATGGACACGACTGCGGACGAGTCGTGACTGCCGTTCTTCCGGCACGCTCATCGTGGCGGCGGCGCGAGCCACCGCTGAAGGACGAAACCGGCCGGAGCCGTGGCAGGGGCCGCCGCCTTGACACGGCCGCCCGCGCTCGCGGCGAGGGCGCCGTCGCCCGTGACGCGCGCGGTGACCTGGCCCGACGGCCCCCGGACCGGCCCGACCGGGCACGCCGGCCGCGGCGCCCGGGCAGCCGGTGCTGGCGAGTGCCCGCCGCACGCCGGGACGGCGGCCCGCGCGCGGCTTCCCCAGGCGGACGTCCACAGGCCGCCCGCTTGTCGGAGGGCTTCGCTACCGTCTGATCATGTCCAGCGAAGCGCGCGGGCCCGCAGTGGTCGAAGGGGTCCTGGAGCGGATCACCTACGCCAACGAGGAGAACGGGTACACGGTCGCCCGGGTCGACACCGGCCGCGGTTCCGGCGATCTCCTGACGGTCGTCGGGTCGCTGCTCGGCGCCCAGCCGGGGGAGTCCCTGCGCATGGAGGGCCGCTGGGGCTCCCACCCGCAGTACGGGCGGCAGTTCACCGTGGAGAACTACACGACCGTCCTGCCGGCCACCATCCAGGGGATCCGCCGCTATCTGGGCTCCGGTCTGATCAAGGGCATCGGGCCCGTCTTCGCCGACCGCATCACGACCCACTTCGGTCTGGACACCCTGCAGATCCTGGAGGAGTCGCCCGCGCGCCTGATCGAGGTCCCGGGCCTGGGCCCCAAGCGCACCAGGAACATCGCCGCGGCCTGGGAGGAGCAGAAGGCGATCAAGGAGGTGATGGTCTTCCTCCAGGGCGTCGGCGTCTCCACCTCCATCGCCGTGCGGATCTACAAGAAGTACGGGGACGCGTCGATCTCCGTGGTGAAGAACCAGCCCTACCGGCTGGCCGCCGACGTCTGGGGCATCGGCTTCCTCACCGCCGACCGGCTCGCCCAGGCCGTCGGCATCCCGCACGACAGCCCCGACCGGGTCAAGGCGGGGCTGCAGTACGCGCTGTCGCAGTCCACCGACCAGGGCCACTGCTTCCTGCCCGAGGAGCGGCTCATCTCGGACGCCGTGAAGCTGCTCCAGGTCGACACCGGGCTCGTCATCGACTGCCTGGGCGAGCTCGCCGAGGACCCGGAGGGCGTCGTACGGGAGAAGGTGCCCGGGCCCGAGGGCCTGCCCGTCAACGGGATCTACCTGGTCCCGTTCCACCGGGCCGAGCTGTCCCTCGCCGCCCAGCTCCGCCGGCTCCTCACCGCCGACGAGGACCGGCTGCCGGCCTTCCGGGACGTCGCCTGGGACAGGGCCCTGGCCTGGCTCGCCGACCGGACGGGGGCCTCGCTCGCGCCGGAGCAGGAGCAGGCCGTCCGCCTCGCCCTGACCCGCAAGGTCGCGGTGCTCACCGGCGGACCCGGCTGCGGCAAGTCGTTCACGGTCCGCTCGATCGTGGAGCTGGCCCGCGCCAAGCGGGCCAAGGTGGTGCTCGCCGCGCCCACCGGGCGGGCCGCCAAGCGGCTCGCGGAGCTGACCGGCGCCGAGGCCTCGACCGTGCACCGGCTCCTGGAGCTGAAGCCCGGCGGCGACGCCGCGTACGACCGGGACCGGCCGCTCGACGCCGATCTGGTCGTCGTCGACGAGGCCTCCATGCTGGACCTGCTCCTCGCGAACAAGCTGGTCAAGGCCGTGGCACCGGGTGCACACCTGCTGCTCGTGGGAGACGTGGACCAGCTGCCGTCGGTCGGCGCGGGCGAGGTGCTCGCGGACCTCCTCGCGCCGGGCAGCCCGGTGCCGGCCGTCCGGCTCACCCGGATCTTCCGCCAGGCGCAGCAGTCCGGGGTCGTGACCAACGCGCACCGGATCAACGAGGGGCTTCCGCCCGTGACGGACGGCCTGCCGGACTTCTTCCTCTTCGCCGAGGAGGAGACCGAGGACGCGGCCCGGGTCGCCGTGGAAGTGGCGGCCCGTCGGATTCCGGCCAGGTTCGGGCTCGACCCGCGGCGCGACGTCCAGGTCCTCGCGCCCATGCACCGGGGCCCCGCCGGTGCCGGCGCGCTCAACGGGCTGCTCCAGCAGGTGATCACCCCGGCCCGGCCCGACCTCCCGGAGAAGCGCTTCGGCGGCCGGGTCTTCCGTGTCGGCGACAAGGTCACCCAGATCCGCAACAACTACGAGAAGGGCGCCAACGGCGTCTTCAACGGCACGGTGGGCGTGGTCACCGCCCTCGACCCGGTCGAGCAGCGGCTCGTCGTGCGCACCGACGAGGACGAGGAGGTGCCGTACGGGTTCGACGAGCTGGACGAGCTGGCCCATGCCTACGCTGTGACCATCCACCGATCCCAAGGCAGCGAGTATCCGGCGGTGGTGATCCCGGTCACCACGAGCGCCTGGATGATGCTCCAGCGGAACCTGCTCTACACGGCCGTCACCCGGGCCCGGAAGCTCGTCGTCCTGGTGGGCTCGCGCAAGGCGATCGCCCAGGCGGTGCGTACGGTCTCGGCCGGGCGCCGCTTTACCGCACTGGCGCACCGGCTCACAGGGGGCTCCGTCGTGTGAAAGATCACGGAGGACTTCCGGAACCGGGGCGAAGGGGGCAGGATGAGCAGGTTGACGGCACTGAGTGCCGCCAATTGGCCCAATGGTCGACCCCGAGTGCACTCTCCTGAGCCAAATGGGGGATGGTAGAGACAGTCAGGGCACCTCGAAGAAGAGGCACTACGTCGGTGAGGGATGACGTGAGCGACAACTCTGTAGTACTGCGGTACGCGGACGGTGAATACACCTACCCGGTGGTCGAGAGCACCGTCGGCGACAAGGGCTTCGACATCGGGAAGCTCCGAGCCCAGACCGGGCTGGTCACCCTTGACAGCGGATACGGCAACACCGCCGCCTATAAATCCGCCATCACCTACCTCGATGGTGAGCAGGGCATCCTGCGGTACCGCGGCTACCCCATCGAGCAGCTGGCCGAGCAGTCCACCTTCCTGGAGGTGGCGTACCTGCTGATCAACGGTGAGCTGCCGAAGGCGGAGGAGCTCTCCACCTTCCAGAACGAGATCACCCAGCACACGCTGGTCCACGAGGACGTCAAGAACTTCTTCCGCGGCTTCCCGCGTGACGCCCACCCGATGGCGATGCTGTCCTCCGTGGTCTCCGCGCTGTCCACCTTCTACCAGGACAGCCACAACCCGTTCGACGAGAAGCAGCGCCACCTCTCCACGATCCGGCTGCTCGCCAAGCTGCCGACGATCGCGGCGTACGCGTACAAGAAGTCGATCGGCCACCCCTTCGTCTACCCGCGCAACGACCTCGGGTACGTCGAGAACTTCCTGCGCATGACCTTCTCGGTCCCGGCCCAGGAGTACGAGCTGGACCCGGTCGTGGTCTCCGCGCTCGACAAGCTGCTGATCCTGCACGCGGACCACGAGCAGAACTGTTCGACGTCCACCGTCCGCCTGGTCGGCTCCTCGCAGGCGAACATGTTCGCCTCGATCTCCGCCGGCATCTCGGCCCTGTGGGGCCCGCTGCACGGTGGCGCCAACCAGTCCGTCCTGGAGATGCTCGAGGGCATCCAGGCCAACGGCGGCGACGTCGACTCCTTCATCACCAAGGTGAAGAACAAGGAGGACGGCGTCCGCCTGATGGGCTTCGGCCACCGGGTGTACAAGTCCTTCGACCCGCGCGCCAAGATCATCAAGGCGGCGGCGCACGACGTCCTGTCGGCCCTCGGCAAGTCCGACGAGCTGCTCGACATCGCGCTGAAGCTCGAGGAGCACGCGCTCTCCGACGACTACTTCGTCTCGCGCAACCTCTACCCGAACGTGGACTTCTACACGGGCCTCATCTACCGCGCGATGGGCTTCCCGACCGAGATGTTCACCGTGCTCTTCGCCCTCGGCCGCCTCCCGGGCTGGATCGCCCAGTGGCACGAGATGATCAAGGAGCCGGGTTCCCGCATCGGCCGCCCGCGCCAGATCTACACCGGCGAGGTCCTTCGCGACTTCGTCCCGGTCGAGGCCCGCTGACCGCAGCCGGTCTGACGCCTGGCGAAAGCGCCCCACCGCCGATCCCCCCACGGGTCGGCGAGCGGGGCGCTTCCCATATCCCCGGTGCGGATTCCCCCCACGGGATCCGGGCCGGGCGTCTGCTCGCGCGGTCTGCCGGGGTACGTACGGGAGGGCCGCTCAAAGCTCCCCGGTGCACGTGCCCCGGCCGCGCTTGCCTGGAGACGTCCCCCAAGACCTCTCCATGAACGTCCCCCAAGACGTTCTCGGCATCGCCCACTTAGACTCGCGAACAGCCCAGATGGTTACCCCCCAATATCTGTGATCTAGATCTCTTTGTGAAGGTCCTGTGCGTCACGTGTAGGTGAATTCGCGTGATCATGGAGTGATCGTGACGTGGTCATGACCTGGTCGTGGCGTGCTCTTGGCCTCGTCCCGGCCCGGCGGGCGGGCCCGGCGCCGCTCAGCGGAAGCGGCGCAGCCGCAGGCTGTTCGTCACGACGAAGACCGACGAGAAGGCCATCGCCAGCCCGGCGATCATCGGGTTGAGCAGGCCGGCCGCCGCCAGTGGCAGCGCGGCCACGTTGTAGCCGAAGGCCCAGCCCAGGTTGCCCTTGATCGTGGCCAGGGTGCGGCGGGAGAGCCGGATGGCGTCCGCCGCGACCCGCAGGTCGCCGCGGACCAGGGTGAGGTCGCTCGCCTCGATCGCGGCGTCCGTGCCGGTGCCCATGGCCAGCCCCAGGTCGGCCGTGGCCAGCGCCGCCGCGTCGTTCACGCCGTCGCCGACCATCGCCACCGTGCGGCCCTCGGCCTGCAGCCGCCGCACCACGTCCACCTTGTCCTGGGGCAGCACCTCGGCGATCACCTCGTCGATGCCGACCTCCGCCGCCACCCGCTCGGCCACCGCCCGGCCGTCGCCGGTCAGCAGCACCGGCCGCAGGCCGAGGCCGCGCAGCCGGGTCACCGCCTCGGCGCTGGTGTCCTTGACCGCGTCGGCGACGGTCAGGGTGCCGCGGGCCCGCCCGTCCCAGGCGACGTGCACGACGCCGGGGCCGGCCTCCGCCGGCACCTCGATCTCCTCGGCCGCGAGCAGGGCCGCGCGCCCGACGAGTACCAGATGGCCGTCGACCGAGCCGCGCACGCCGAGGCCGGGCACGTTCTCGAAGGACTTCGGTACGGGCAGCTCGCCCACCCGCGCGGCGGCGCCGGCGGCGACGGCGCGGGCGACCGGGTGCTCGGAGGAGTGCTCCAGGGCGCCCGCGAGGCGCAGCAGCTCGTTCTCGTCGGTGCGGGCGGTGCCGTACGCGCCTCCGTACACGTGCACCCCGGTCAGTTCCATGCGGCCGGTGGTGACGGTGCCGGTCTTGTCGAGGACGACCGTGTCGACGCGCCGGGTGGACTCCAGGACCTCGGGGCCCTTGATCAGGATGCCGAGCTGCGCGCCGCGCCCGGTGCCGACCAAGAGCGCGGTCGGCGTGGCGAGGCCGAGCGCGCAGGGGCAGGCGATGATCAGGACGGCGACGGCCGCGGTGAAGGCGGCGGTCGCGCCCTGCCCCGTGCCCAGCCAGAAGCCGAGGGTGCCGAGGGCGAGGGCCAGCACGAGCGGCACGAAGACGGCGGAGATCCGGTCGGCGAGCCGCTGGACGGCGGCCTTGCCGTTCTGGGCGTCCTCGACGAGCCGGGCCATCCGGGCGAGCTGGGTGTCGGCGCCGACCCGGGTGGCCTCGACGACCAGCCGGCCCGAGGCGTTGACGCAGCCGCCGGTGACGGCGTCGCCGGGGACCACGTCGACCGGCACGGACTCGCCGGTGAGCATGGAGGCGTCGACGGCGGAGGCGCCCTCGGTCACGGTGCCGTCCGTGGCGATCTTCTCGCCCGGCCGTACGACGAAGCGGTCGCCGACCCGCAGCGCGGCCACCGGCACCCGTACCTCCGTGCCGTCCCGCAGCACGGCCACGTCCTTGGCGCCGAGCCGCAGCAGGGCGTGCAGGGCCGCGCCGGCCTTCCGCTTGGCGCGGGCCTCCAGATAGCGGCCGAGGAGGATGAAGGTGATCACTCCGGCCGCCACCTCCAGGTAGAGGGCGGAGGAGGCGTGGTCGCGGGTGACGGTGAGGTCGAAGTCGTGGCGCATGCCGGGCATGCCGGCGTCACCGAGGAAGAGCGCCCACAGCGACCAGCCGAAGGCCGCGAGGGTACCGACCGAGACGAGGGTGTCCATGGTCGCGGCGCCGTGCCGCAGATTGGTCCAGGTCGCGCGGTGGAAGGGCAGCCCGCCCCAGACCACGACGGGCGCGGCGAGGGTGAGGGAGAGCCACTGCCAGTTGTCGAACTGGAGGGCCGGGACCATCGACAGGAGCACGACGGGGAGCGAGAGCACGGCGGAGACCGTGAGCCGCTGCCGCAGCGAGGAGAGCTCCGGGTCCGCCTCGGGCTCGCCGCCCTCGCCCGCTCCGGCGGCCTCCGGCTCCCGCTCCGGCGCCGGTTCGGGCTCCGGCGGCGGGGGCTCCTCGGCGGTGTAGCCGGTCTTCACGACGGTGGCGATCAGCTCCGCGACCGGCAGCTCGGCCGGGTGTTCGACGCGCGCCTTCTCGGTGGCGTAGTTGACCGTCGCGGTCACGCCCTCCATGCGGTTGAGCTTCTTCTCGACGCGGGCGGCGCAGGAGGCACAGGTCATGCCGCCGATCGTGAGCTCGGTGACGGCGGAGGTCGTGAGCGTGTCCATGGGCGGGTTCCAAACGGGAGCAGGGCCGTACGTAGTCACGGTACGGCCCTGCGGGGGTGTTCCGGAGGCCGGTCAGGCGGCCGGGCCCACCAGCTCGTAGCCGGCCTCGTCGACGGCGGCGCGGACGGCCTCCTCGTCGAGCGGGGCGGCGGAGGTCACGGTGACCTCGCCCGTGGCGGCGACGGCCTTGACCGCGGAGACGCCGGCGATGCCGGAGATCTCCTCGGTGACCGCGCCCTCGCAGTGGCCGCAGGTCATTCCGGTGACCTTGTAGACGACGGTGGTGGACATGTCGGTCTCCTCTTCGAGGGCGGTGCGCTTCGCGTGCGGTGCGACTCGCGGTGGTGCGGGCGGTGCGTGCGGTGCGCGGTCCGGTGGTGCGCCGGGCCGTACGCCGTCATACCACCCAGTGTACCCCTAGGGGGTATCAAGCGGGTCGGTGGTCCGGTCGCGCCGGGCGAGTGAGCGCAGCCACAGCAGTCCCGCCGCCGTCACCAAGGCCAGACCGCCCACCGAGAAGAGGGTGAACAGGTGCTCCTGCCGGGAGGTCGGGTCCGGCAGGTAGCCGTGCGCGAAGAGCGAGCGGTCCAGGTCCGTCGTGGTCAGCCGGAGCACCAGCCACAGCGCGATGCCGTGCATGGAGTCCCAGAGCGCGTGCAGCACGGCCACGCCGAGGTACGTGGCGACCACCGGCCCCGCGAGGCGGAAGCGGCCGTCGGGGCGGCGCCAGGCGAAGAGCGCGGCGCCGGCGATCGCCGTCCACAGGCCGTGGCCGAAGGGTGCGAGCACCCCGCGCAGGATCTCGGTCTCCAGGAGCGAGCGCAGGTCGATGCCGTCCATGGTGACGGCGGCGTTGAAGGCGTACCCGGCGCTCTCGAAGGCCGCGAAGCCGAAGCCGACGGTGCCGCCGAGCACCAGGCCGGCGCGCGTCCCGCGCAGCCACGGCCGGTGGCGGACGACGAACATCAGCGCCGCCAGCTTCACGGCCTCCTCGATGAGCCCGACGCCGAGGAACATCCACAGGGAGGGGTGCAGCAGGTAGTACTCCATGACCGAGGCGCCGAGCACCCCGAGCACCCCGCCCGTCACGAAGCAGCCGAGCACCGCCGGCACCCCGAAGTCCCGGCCGTGCCGCTCGTACGCCCACAGCACGAAGACCGCCGGGACCAGGAAGCTGCCGAGGAGGATCAGCGTCGGCAGCAGGGTGGTGTTCTCCGTGGCGTACGTGACGACCGCGGTGAGCGCCCAGAGCGCGAGCCCGCCCCACAGGCAGCGCTTCCACAGGCCGGGGCGCACGGCGTCGACCGCTGCGGGCGGGGCCGGCGCAACCGGCGGCGGGGTCTGTGTCCGGGGCGGCGGGCCGCCGCCGTACTGGTCGTGCACAGGAAGACCTCCAAGTCCCTCCGTCGGCCGGGCATCTGACCGGAGCTTATGGTAAATACCCGATATGTCGCATTCGGGGACCACGCTGATCCTGATCATGGCGATCGCCGTCCTGGCGCCGCTGCTCGCCTACGGGGTCGGCCGCCGGCTCCCCGTGCCCCTCGTCATCTTCGAGATCCTGCTCGGCATCCTCGTCGGCCCCGACGTCCTGGGCTGGGCGAGCTCCGACGCGCTGATCGACGGGCTCTCGCAACTCGGCCTCACCATGCTGATCTTCCTCGCGGGCTACGAGATCGAGTTCGGCAAGGTCCGCGGTGACACCCTCAGCCGCTCGCTGTGGGCCTGGGTGATCGCCCTCGCGCTCGGCCTCGCCACCGGGGTGCTGCTCGGCGGCGGCTACGACAAGGGCGTGTTCATCGGAGTGGCGCTCACCAGCACCGCGCTGGGCACGGTCCTCCCCGTGCTGCGGGACTCCGGCGACCTGCACGGCCGCTTCGGCTCGGTGGTGATGGCCTTCGGTGCCGTCGGCGAGTTCGGGCCGATCATCGCCATGGCGCTGCTGCTCAGCGGCCGCAGACCGGCCGAGTCGGCCGCCCTGCTCGCCGTGTTCGCCGCGCTCACCGCCGCCGCGGTGTTCTGGGCGCTGCGCCCGCGTCCGCCGTGGTTCTCGCGGGTGGTCGCCCGTACGCTGCACACCAGCGGGCAGTTCGCCGTGCGCTTCGTCTTCCTGCTGATCGCCCTGATGCTGGGCGCCTCCACGGCGCTCGGGCTCGACGTGCTGCTCGGCGCCTTCGCCGCCGGGCTCATCACCCGCCTCGTGCTCACGGGCGCCGCGCCCGAGTCGGGGCCGCAGATCCTGGAGAAGGTCGAGGCGGTCGGCTTCGGCTTCCTCGTCCCGGTGTTCTTCGTCGTCACCGGCATCGAGTTCGACCTCGACTCGCTGCTCTCCGGCGGCCGCACGCTGCTGCTCCTGCCAGTCTTCCTGCTGCTCTTCCTGGTGGTGCGCGGCGGACCGGTCTGGTTCCTCGCCCCGCGCGACCTGGGCCGGCGGGACCGGGGCGGTCTCGTCCTCTACGGTTCCACGGCGCTGCCCCTGGTCGTCGCCATCACCACCATCGGCGTGGACGGCAAGGCGATGACGGCGGGCGAGGCGGCGGCACTCGTCGGCGCCGGCATGGTCTCCGTGCTCGTCTTCCCGCTGCTCGCACTGAAGCTGCGGGCGCGGACCGGAGCGGGCGCCGGAAAGGGCGCCGGGAAGGGCGCTGGGACGGGCGAAGCCGGGACCGGCGGCAGGGCGTTGGCGGGCGACGAGGTCACGGGCTCGGAGACGTGGTGAGCCGCGGGTCCGGGGTCGTGCGGGTGACGGGGGCGGCGTGAGGGGTCAGGGGGCGGGCGGCACGAGGGTCACGGGGGCAGTGGCGTGGCGAGCCGCAGGCCCGGACGTCGTGAGGGGTCACGGGGTCGGTGCCGTGGCGAGTGCCGGCCCGGGTGTCGTGAGGGATCACGGGGTCGGTGCCGTGGCGAGTGCCTCGCCGATGACCGGGTCGAGATAGCGCAGCAGTGCCGTCTTCGTCTCCGTGATCACCGCGTCCCGCTCCGCGCCCTCGGGTGCGGCCAGGATCAGGGCGAGGCCGGCCTTCACGATGGCGAAGGTCATGTCGGCGATCCGGGCGTGCTGGGAAGGGTCGCCGTCGGGCAGGTAGTGGCCGAGGAGATCGCCGACCCGGGCGAGCAGCGAGGCGTGCAGGGCGTCGTGCTCCTCGGCGATGCGGCCCGGGATCTCGGAGCCGTGCATGAGGGCGAGGAAGACCGGGTTCTCGACGTTGAACGCGATCAGCGGGTCGAGGACGGCGTCGAGGAGGCGGGGAAGCGGCAGGGCGAGGTTCTCGGGCGTGAACGCCTGGCCGTGGTACTCCCGCATCTGGGCGAGCAGTCGGTCGCCCAGCTCGATCGCGATGGCTTCCTTGTTCGGGAAGTACTGGTAGAGCGTGCCGGGGGAGACGCTCGCCTCGCGGGCGATCGCGTTCGTGCTGGTCGCCGTGTAGCCGTTGGCGCAGAACACGTTCGCGGCGGCCTGGAGCAGCTGAGCGATGCGGCGCTCGCCGCGGGCCTGGCGGCGGCGCGGCTTCGGTTCCTCGGGCATGGCTGTCCCCAGCTCTCTGAACGCGATTGACAAACACGAGAGGTCGCTCGCATTCTTGAGAAACGCGAGTGATCGCTCGTGTTTGCCCATTCTATGGGCAATGGGCGACCCATGCGGCCTGCCGGGAAGCGAGCGCACGGGTCACGGTGAAGGGGACACCGCGTGATGGCCGAAGTCAAGAAAGCCCAGCCCACGGGGGGTGGCGGCGGGGCCTGGACGAGGTTCGTCACGGCCAGACCGCGTCTGACCCTGCTCGTCGCGCTCGTGCTCACCGCGCTCGCCGTGCTGGCCGGCGGCGGCGTCGCCGAGCGGATGGGCAGCGGCGGCTGGGAGGACCCGGACGCCGAGTCGACGTACGCGACCGAGGTCCTGGAGCGGGAGTTCCCCGCCTCCCAGCCCAACCTGCTCCTCCTCGTCGACGCGGGCCGCGCCGGGGTCGA
Organism: Streptomyces sp. NPDC127092; assembly: GCF_042722475.1. Classification (NCBI taxonomy): domain Bacteria; kingdom Bacillati; phylum Actinomycetota; class Actinomycetes; order Kitasatosporales; family Streptomycetaceae; genus Streptomyces; species Streptomyces sp. NPDC127092. The sequence goes on along the minus strand of NZ_JBHXFE010000027.1, from coordinate 34,377 downwards.
CGACCCCGGGGTCGCCGCCGAGGCCCGCCGCCTGGCCGAGCGGCTCGACGCCCGGGAAGGCGTCGACGGCGTCGGGTCCTACTGGCAGACCGGTTCTCCCGCGCTGCGTTCGGAGGACGGGCGGCAGGCGGTGATCGCCGCCCGCATCGCCGGCGACGAGAAGACCGCCGGAGAGACCCTCCAGGACCTCGCGCCCGACTTCCGCGGCACCCACGGCCCCGTCCAGGTCTCCGTGGGCGGCCCGCTCGCCGTCCGCCACGAGATGCAGACGATCATCCAGGAGGACCTGCTCAGGGCCGAGCTGATCGCCCTGCCCATCACCCTCGTCCTGCTCGTCATGGTCTTCGGCAGCGCCGTCGCCGCCCTGCTCCCGCTCGGCATCGGCATCGTCGCCATCCTCGGCACCAACGCCGTGCTGCGCGGCATCACCGAGTTCACCGACGTCTCCGTCTTCGCCCAGAACCTCACCACCGCCCTCGGTCTCGGACTCGCCATCGACTACGCCCTGTTCGTCGTACGGCGCTTCCGCGAGGAGCTGGCCGCGGGCGCCGGCACCCGGACGGCCGTCGGCACCACCCTGCGCACCGCCGGGCGCACCGTCCTCTTCTCCGCCCTGACCGTCGCCGTCTCGCTCGCCGCGATGCTGGTCTTCCCGCAGTACTTCCTGCGCTCCTTCGCCTACGCGGGCATCGCCGTCGTGCTGCTCGCCGCCGCGGCCGCGCTGATCCTGCTGCCCGCCGCCCTGCTCCTGCTCGGCGACCGGGTCAACGCCCTGGACCTGCGGAAGCTCCTGCGCCGCAAGGGCCGGGCGGACGCCCGGGTGCGCGACGGGGCGAGCGGCGCCGAAGGGGCCGGGGGTGTCGGGGAAACCGAAGGTGCCGGCTGGGGGCGCGCGGCGGGCATGGTCATGCGCCGGGCGCCGTGGTTCGCCGTCGCGACCGCCACCGGGCTCGTGCTACTCGGACTGCCTTTCCTGGGCGTGAAGTTCGGCACCGCCGACGACCGTCAGCTGCCTGCCGTCGCCGAGTCCCGTGTGGTCCAGGACGAGCTCCGCGACGGCTTCCCCGGCAGCCCCGGCGGGGCGCTCACCGTGCTCGCCGAGGGACAGGCCACGCCCGAGCAGTACGCCGGGTACCGGCAGCGGATAGCGGCGCTCGACGGGGTCGCCAGGGTGGACGGACCCGTCACCGCCGGGACCGGCGGCCGGACCCACGCCTACTTCACCGTCGTGCCCGACGGCGAGAGCGTCGGCGCCGAGGCCCAGCGCGTCGTCGGGGAACTGCGCGCCGAACAGGCCCCGTTCCCCACCTCGGTCACCGGCGCCGCCGCCGTCCTGGTCGACTCCAAGGACGCCATAGGCGAGCGGCTGCCCTGGGCCGCCGTCATCATCGCCGTCGTCACCCTCGTCCTGGTCTTCCTGCTCACCGGCAGCGTGCTGATACCGCTCCAGGCCGTCGTGCTCAACGCGCTCAGCCTCACGGCCATGTTCGGCGCGGTCGTCTGGGTCTTCCAGGAGGGGCACCTCTCCGGACTCCTCGGCTTCACGCCGACCGGGGACATCGAGACCACCCTGCCCGTCCTCATGTTCTGCGTGGCCTTCGGACTCTCCATGGACTACGGGGTGTTCCTGCTCTCCCGCATCAAGGAGGAGTACGACGCCACCGGCGACCACGAGGGCGCCGTCCGCCACGGACTGCGCCGTACCGGCGGGCTGATCACCGCGGCGGCCGTCATCCTGGCCGTGGTGATGGTCGCGATAGGCACCTCCCGGGTCACCAACACCAAGATGCTGGGGCTCGGCGTCGCCCTCGCCGTCCTCATGGACGCCATGGTGGTGCGCAGTCTGCTCGTCCCCTCGGTGATGAAGCTGACCGGGCGCCTCACCTGGTGGGCCCCCGGGCCGCTGCGCCGGTTCCACGGCCGCTTCGGTATCAGCGAGAGCGGGAACGAGGTCGGCGCCGGCACCGGCACCGGCACCGGGACCCGAACCGACACCGGTACCGGGACCCGAACCGGCACCGGTACCGGCATGGCGGAGGCACCCGGCCAGGCCGACCCGGCCCGGGTGCCCGCGAAGACGGGGTAGCGCTCACTCCCGGCGGCTCCGGTTCCCCGGCCGGCTGGCGACCCAGGCGTGGATGGTGTCCGCGTACCAGTAGGGCTTGCCCGACTCCACATGGTCGGGAGACGGCAGCAGGCCGTGCTTCCGGTAGGAGCGGACCGTGTCCGGCTGCACCTTGATGTGCGCGGCGATGTCCTTGTACGACCAGAGCCTTCTGTCGGTCATGGCGTGGCACCTCTCCTGGTGATCACTGCTGATCACTGAGCCTGTGCCCGGTCGACGCCCCCTTCCGACGGGCGGAGGGCGGCTGTCGAACGGCTGTGACGGAAATCCCGCGTAAGGGAGACATGTGTGACGAAGGAGCGACGTACGTGACGTAAGTGACACATAGTTACAAGGGGTCCGGTGGCCGTGAGGGACGGGGGTGGCCGTAGTGACGCATGGTCATCAGAGGCCGCAGGAGCGGAGGAAGCTCCGGGTGCGCACCGCGACCGGGTAGGGCGCGTCCGGCTCGCACGGGTACATGTCCTGCTCGACGATGGCGAACAGGTCCACGTCCAGGGCCTGGGCGGCGGCGAGCACCGGCTCCAGGGCCGGCACCCCGGCCGGCGGCTCGCACATCACGCCCTGGGCCACCGCCGGGCCGAAGGGCACCTCGTCGGCGACCACCCGGGCCAGGACGGCGGGGTCGACCTGCTTGAGGTGGAGGTAGCCGATCCGCTCGCCGTAGGTCTCGATCAGCTTGACGCTGTCGCCGCCGCAGTAGGCGTAGTGCCCGGTGTCGAGACAGAGCGCCACCAGGTCGGGATCGGTGGCGTCCAGGAAGCGGGTGACGTTCTCCTCGCTGTCGATGTGGGTGTCGGCGTGGGGATGGACGACGAGCCGCAGCCCGTAGCGCTCCCGGACCTCGCGGCCGAGCCGCTCGGTCAGCCCGGTGAGCTGCCGCCACTGCCCGGCCGTCAGGGTGCGGTCCTCCAGGACCTCGCCCGTGCGGTCGTCACGCCAGAAGGAGGGGATCACCACCAGGTGCCGGGCGCCCATCGCCTGGGCGAGCGCCGCGTTCTCGGCGACGTGGGCCCAGGTCCGGTCCCACACCGCGGGTCCGTGGTGCAGCCCGGTGAACACGGTCGCCGCCGAGACCCGCAGTCCCCGGCGGCCGGTCTCCTCGGCGAGGACGGCCGGATCGGTGGGCAGGTAGCCGTACGGGCCGAGCTCGATCCACTCGTAGCCGGCGCCCGCCACCTCGTCCAGGAACCGCTGCCACGGCACCTGCCGCGGATCGTCGGGGAACCAGACGCCCCACGAGTCCGGGGCGGAACCGATGCGGATACGGGACGACGGCGACCGGTTCGTCAGGTTCGTCATGCATGCCACCTTGGGACGGACTCCGAGGGGCGTCAAGACGTCGACCCGGCCGGTCCGGCGGCACGCCCGGATGACCGGACATGTCGTTGACACCGCCCGGGGCCGTGGATAGACCTGGAGCGTGGCCCGGCAGGGCGCAGGCGAGAGGTGACGTGGCATGACGCCGGAACCCGAGGAGCGGCCGGAGGACCCGTCGGAGGACCGGTCGGGAGACCGGCCGGACGAGCGGGCCTACGACCTGATCGCGATGGGCCGCCTCGGCGTGGACCTGTACCCGCTGCAGAGCGGGGTGGAGCTGGCGCGGGTCGAGACCTTCGGGAAGTTCCTCGGCGGCTCCCCGGCCAACGTCGCCGTCGCCGCCGCGCGCTTGGGCAGCCGCACCGCGCTCGTCAGCCGCACGGGGGCCGACCCGTTCGGGGAGTACCTGCACCGCGAGCTGCGGGCGTTCGGGGTGGACGACCGCTGGGTGACCGACGTCGCCGCCCATCCCACTCCGGTCACCTTCTGCGAGATCTTTCCGCCCGACCACTTCCCGATCCACTTCTACCGCCGGCCCAAGGCCCCCGACCTGGAGATCCACCTCCACGAGCTGGACCTTCCGGCCCTGTGCGCCGCCCGCGCCCTGTGGGTCACCGGCACCGGACTGAGCGCCGAGCCCAGCCGCGCCGCCACCCTCGGCGCCCTCCGCGCGCGGGCCGAGGCGGCGGGCGAGGACACGGCAGGGGGCGGTGCGGCGGGTAGTGGTGCGGCCGGGGCCGGTGGGGCCGGTGGGGCCGGTGGGGCCGGAGGCGGTGCGGCCGGGGCCGGACCGCTCACCGTTCTCGACCTCGACTGGCGGCCGGCCCTCTGGGACGGCACCGCCGACGACGCCCGGCCGCTGTACCGGGAGGCGCTGCGGTACGCGACCGTCGCCGTCGGCAACCTCGACGAGTGCGAGGTCGCGACCGGAGAGCGCGAGCCGTACGCCGCCGCCCGCGCCCTGCTCGCCGCCGGCGTGCGGCTCGCCGTCGTGAAGCAGGGGCCCAAGGGCGTGCTCGCGCTCGCCGCCGACGGCACCACCGCCGAGGTGCCGCCGCTGCCCGTCGAGGTCGTCAACGGCCTCGGCGCGGGCGACGCCTTCGGCGGAGCGCTCGCCCACGGCCTGCTCACCGGCCTCGACCTGGAGACCCTGCTGCGCCGGGCCAACGCGGCGGGCGCGATCGTGGCCGGGCGGCTCGCCTGCTCGCCCGCGATGCCGTACGCCGACGAGATCACCCTCGCCCTCGACACCGGCCACGCCACCCTCCCGGACCACCCGCGATGACGCCCCGCGACCCCTCGAACACAACCCGGACGGCGTCCCGGACCAGGCCCGGACATGACCCGGACGCGGCGGTGAGGCCCCCGGACCGGGGGTAGGGACAGATCATGGACTCGACGCTCACCCTCCACGTCCCCGCGGGGACCGCCGCCCGCGGCCCGTACGCCGTCGACATCGACCCGGAGCGGGCCGGCTGGACGCACAGCTCGCTGCGCGTGCTCGACCTCCCGCCCGGCGGGACCCACGAGTTCGAGACAGGGAACAGCGAATGGGTGGTGCTTCCGCTGTCCGGGGGCGGTACGGTGCGCGTCGAGGGGGAAACCCTCGAACTCGTGGGCCGCGCCAGCCCGTTCGACGGGGTCTCGGATTTCGCCTACGTGCCCAGGGACACCCACGCCCAGATCGCCTCCGGCGCGGGGGGCCGATTCGCTTTGGCAGGAGCGAAATGCGAGCGACGACTCCCCGCCCGCTACGGCCCCGCGCCGGAGGTTCCCGTCGAGACCCGCGGCAGCGGCAACCGCGCCCGTGAGGTGCGCAACTTCGCCGCCGCCGGCGTCTTCGCGTGCGATCGGCTGATCGCCGTCGAGGTCGTCACCCCCGGCGGGAACTGGTCGTCCTACCCGCCGCACAAGCACGACGAGCACCACCCCGGCACGGAGTCCGTCCTGGAGGAGATCTACTACTACGAGGTGTCGGCGCGGGCCGGAGGCCCGGACGGCTACGGCTTCCAGCGGATCACGCCCTCCCGGCCCGGCGGCGCCGAACTCCTCGCCGAGGTGCGCACCGGCGACGCCGTCCTCGTCCCCGACGGCTGGCACGGCCCGTCCGTCGCCCAGCCCGGACACCCGCTGTACTACCTCAACGTCATGGCCGGCCCCGGCCCCGAGCGGGAGTGGCGGATCAGCTTCCACCCCGACCACACGGAGGGATACGCATGAGCGTCCGGCTCACCGTCGCCCAGGCCCTGGTGCGCTTCCTCGCCGCGCAGCACACCGAGCGCGACGGCGTGCGGCAGCGGCTCGTCACCGCCACCTGGGGCATCTTCGGCCACGGCAACGTCGCCGGGATCGGCCAGGCGCTCGTCGAGCACGCCGACCTCATGCCGTACCACCAGGGGCGCAACGAACAGGCCATGGTGCACGCGGCCGTCGGCTACGCGCGCCAGTCCCGCAGGCTGCGGATCCACGCCGTCACCACCTCCATCGGCCCCGGCGCCACCAACCTCGTCACCGGTGCCGCGCTCGCCACGGTCAACCGGATCCCGGTGCTGCTGCTGCCCGGCGACACCTTCGCCGCCCGTCCCGCCGACCCCGTGCTCCAGCAGCTCGAAGTGCCGTACGCGGGCGAGGTGTCGGTCAACGACTGCCTGCGCCCGGTCTCGCGCTACTTCGACCGGGTCACCCGCCCCGAGGCCCTGATCCCGGCCGCGCTCGCCGCCGTACGGGTGCTCACCGACCCGGCCGAGACCGGGGCCGTCACCCTCGCGCTGCCGCAGGACGTGCAGGCCGAGGCGTACGACTGGCCGGAGGAGTTCCTCGCCGAGCGGACCTGGACCGTGCGCCGGCCGCGCCCCGACACGGCCGAGCTCGACGCGGCCGTCCACGCGATCAGGGCCGCCGAGCGGCCGCTGGTCATCGCGGGCGGGGGAGTGAAGTACAGCGGCGCGGAGGACGCCCTGCGCACGCTCGCCGAGCGGGCCGGCCTGCCCGTCGCCACCACCCAGGCCGGCAAGGGCGCCCTGCCGTACGACCACCGCTGCGAGGTCGGCGGCATCGGCCACACCGGCACCGCCACGGCCAACGCGCTCGCCCGCACCAGCGACCTGGTCATCGGCGTCGGCACCCGCTACTCCGACTTCACCACCGCCTCCGGCACCCTCTTCCACCCCGCAACCCGCTTCCTCAACATCAACATCACCGGCTTCGACGCCCACAAGCAGGCGGCCCGGACCCTCGTCGCCGACGCCCGGGAATCACTCACGGCACTCACCGAGGCCCTGGGCGACCACCGCCGGGCCGCCGACGGCCAGGACGAGACCCCGTGGACCTCCTCCAAGGCCGACTGGCAGGCGCGCACCGACGCCGCCTACGCGCCGGACGGCGAGGACGCCCGCCCCACCCAGGCCCAGGTGCTCGGCGCACTCGACACTCTGGTCACCGGCGACGACATCCTGATCAACGCGGCCGGCTCACTCCCGGGCGACCTCCACAAGCTGTGGCGGACCCGGTCGTCCGACCAGTACCACGTCGAGTACGGCTACTCCTGCATGGGCTACGAGATCCCGGCGGCCATCGGCGTCGCCCTCGCCGCGCCCGGCCGGCCCGTCTGGGCACTCGTCGGCGACGGGACCTATCTGATGAACCCCACCGAAATCGTCACCGCCGTGCAGGAGGACCTGCCGATCAAGGTCGTGATCCTCGACAACCACGGCTACGCCTCCATCGGCGGCCTCTCGGAGGCCGTCGGCGCCGAGCGCTTCGGCACCGACTACCGCTTCCGGGACCCGGAGGGCAGGTTCACCGGGCCGCCGCTCCCCGTCGACCTCGCCGCCAACGCCGCCTCCCTCGGCATGCGGGTGCTGCGCGCCCGCACCGTACGTGACCTGCGGGAAGCCCTCGCCGACGCCCGCGGGGCGACGGTTCCCACATGTGTCTACGTCGAGACCGAAACGGCAGACAGTGTGTCGGGCGCGCCCCCCGCCCAGGCGTGGTGGGATGTGCCCGTGGCCGAGACCTCGACCCGCCCGTCGGCGGTCAAGGCCCGCGAGGAGTACGACCGGCACGTCACCGCCCGACGCCGCCATCTCTGAAGGAGTACGTAATGACGAAGACCGTCAACCACTGGATCGGTGGCAAGACCGTCGAGGGCACGTCGGGCAACTGGGGCCCGGTCACCGACCCGGCCACCGGCGCCGTCACCACGCAGGTGGCCCTCGCCTCCGTCGACGAGGTCGACGCGGCCGTCGCCGCCGCCAAGGCCGCCTTCGAGACCTGGGGCACCTCCTCGCTGGCCCAGCGCACCACCGTCCTGTTCAAGTTCCGCGCGCTGCTCGACGCCAACCGCGACGCGATCGCCGAGCTGATCGTCGCCGAGCACGGCAAGGTGCACTCCGACGCGCTCGGCGAGGTCGCCCGCGGTCTCGAGATCGTGGACCTGGCCTGCGGCATCACCACCCAGCTCAAGGGCGAGCTGTCGACCCAGGTGTCCAACCGCGTGGACGTGGCCGCGATCCGCCAGCCGGTGGGCGTGGTCGCCGGCATCACGCCGTTCAACTTCCCGGCGATGGTGCCGATGTGGATGTTCCCCATCGCCATCGCCTGCGGCAACACCTTCGTCCTCAAGCCGAGCGAGAAGGACCCGTCGCCGTCCCTGAAGATCGCCGAGCTGCTCGCCGAGGCGGGGCTGCCGGACGGCGTCTTCAACGTCGTCCACGGCGACAAGGTGGCCGTCGACCGGCTCCTGGAGCACCCGGACGTCTCCGCGATCTCCTTCGTCGGCTCCACCCCGATCGCCCGCCACATCCACACCACCGCCTCCGCCAACGGCAAGCGCGTCCAGGCGCTCGGCGGCGCCAAGAACCACATGCTGGTGCTGCCCGACGCCGACCTGGACGCGGCCGCCGACGCGGCGGTCTCGGCGGCGTACGGCTCCGCCGGCGAGCGCTGCATGGCGATCTCCGCGGTCGTCGCGGTCGGCGCCATCGGCGACGAGCTCGTGCAGAAGATCCGCGAGCGCGCCGAGAAGATCAAGATCGGCCCCGGCAACGACCCGACCTCCGAGATGGGCCCGCTCATCACCGCCGTCCACCGCGACAAGGTCGCCTCCTACGTGCACGGCGCGGCGGACGAGGGCTGCGAGGTCGTCCTCGACGGCACCGGATACACGGTGGACGGCCACGAGAACGGCCACTGGATCGGCCTGTCCCTCCTGGACCACGTGCCGACCACCGCCAAGGCGTACCAGGACGAGATCTTCGGCCCGGTCCTGTGCGTGCTGCGCGCCGAGACGTACGAGGAGGGCGTGGCCCTCATCAACGCCTCCCCGTTCGGCAACGGCACCGCGATCTTCACCCGCGACGGCGGCGCCGCCCGCCGCTTCCAGCTGGAGGTCCAGGCCGGAATGGTCGGCGTGAACGTGCCGATCCCCGTCCCGGTGGGCTACCACTCCTTCGGCGGCTGGAAGGACTCGCTCTTCGGCGACCACCACATCTACGGCAACGACGGCGTGCACTTCTACACCCGCGGCAAGGTCGTCACCACCCGCTGGCCGGACCCGTCCGAGGCCCCGGCCGGCGTGGACCTGGGCTTCCCGCGCAACCACTGAGCGCCTGAGCCCCGTCGCACCCGCAGGCCCCCGTCGACCGCAGTCGGCGGGGGCCGCCCCCTGAGCCAGCCTCGGTAGCCTGCCGACATGATCACCTCATCCGCGAGTACCGATCAGGCGCACGACGCCGAAGTGGCCATAGCCGGGGCCCGTGCCGGGGCGGAGGTCGTCCGGGGCATGTACGGCAGGCGGCTCGCCCGCATCGACAAGGGCGCCGGCGACTTCGCCACCGCCGCCGACGTGGCGGCCGAGGAGGCGATCCTCGACGTCCTCCGCGCCGCACGGCCCGGCGACGCGGTGCTCGGCGAGGAAGGCGGGCGACGGGGCGCTGCCGGCGGCGAACGCCAGTGGCTGGTGGACCCGTTGTGCGGCACCCTCAACTACGCCGTCGGCTCCATGCTGGTGGCCGTCAACGTGGCGCTCCGGGACGGTGCGGCAGCGGTCGCCGACCCGTTCGGCGGCGAGGTCTTCTTCACCGACGGGAAGACCGCACGCGTACGGCGGGACGGGGCCGACGACGCGCCGCTGACGCCCACACCCGCCACCCGGCTCGTGGACGTCAACCTGGACCCCCCGTTCCCGAACGCGCCGGCGTTCCGGGCCGTGGACCTGCTGGCCCACCCCGAGTTCGCCGCTCGCTTCCGGCCCCGGGTCGTGTCCACGACCCTGGCCCTCGCCTGGGTCGCCGCCGGCAGGCGCGCCGCGTACGTCACCGACGGCGGCGACCTCTCCGGGAGCGTGCACTTCGCCGCCGGCATCGCCCTGTGCCGTGCCGCCGGCTGCGTGGTCACCGGGATCGACGGAGCCCCGCTGGACGGGGCGGGCCGCGGCCTCCTCGCCGCCGCCGACGCCGAGACCCATGGGCTGCTGATGGAGATGATCAGCGGCCGCCGCTGACGAAATGAGTGGCCCCCGCGGCGCGTTCCGGCGCACCCTGGGGCCATGTCCGTTCCCGCACAGCCGCCGAAGTTCCAGATCAGAGCCGTCCACACCGACACCACGGTGACCGTCTACCAGGCCTACAGGCCGTCGATCGGCCTGCCGGCCGCCCGCGACGGCCGCTTCCCGGCAGCCTGGAAACGGGACCGGATGACGTGGATCAAGCCCTCGTTCCTGTGGATGGCGTACCGCTGCGGCTGGGGCCTGAAGGAGGGCCAGGAGACGGTGCTGGCCGTCGAGATCACCCGCGAGGGCTTCGAGTGGGCGCTGCGGAACGCCTGTCTCTCCCACTACGTCCGCGGCTTCCACGAGGACCGGGCCGCCTGGCAGCGGGAGCTGAAGCGCTCGCCGGCCCGCGTCCAGTGGGACCCGGAGCGCGATCTGCACCACCGGCCGCTGCCGTACCGCTCGCTCCAGCTGGGCCTCGCCGGGGAGGCCTCCCGGCGTTACGCGGACGAGTGGACGGTCGCCATCCGCGACGTGACGCCGCTCGCCCGCGAGATCCACGAGTTGGTACGCGAGCGACGTCTGGAGGAGGCCGAACGACTGCTGCCCGAGGAGCGGCCGTACCCGGTGGGGGACGGACTCCTGGGGCGGGTCGTCGCGCAGGCCGTCCCTTCCGGATCGTGGTCGGGTCCGCGTCCGGAAGAAACGGCCTAGGGCGCGCCCGGCGGCTCAGGGGCCGGGCAGGTCAGGGACGCGGCCCGGCAGAGGACGCCCGTCCGCCGTGCACCGCACCAGGCTCAGGTCCGCTCCCTCTCGAACGACCAGCCCCGCATGGTGAACACTCCCTCGTCCACCGCGCCCGCCGACGCGTACGTCCGCAGCGCCGCCTCGTTGTCCGTGTCCACGCCCACCCACATCCCGTAACAGCCCCGGGCCCGGGCCTCCGACGCCAGCGCCTCCGTCAGGGCGCGGCCCACGCCCCGCCTCCTGTGCGCCTCGTCGACCGACAGCTCGTACAGGCACAGCTCCACGCCCTTGTCGGGGTGGCGCATCTCGATCCCGGACACGAAACCGGCGGGGAAGCCGTCCTCCGCGTACGCGATCAGCAGCACGTGCCCGGGCGCGGCAAGGAAGGCCGCCGCCCAGTCCTCCCGGGGCGGCGCGTCGTACAGATGCGCCGCCGCGAGCAGTTCCGCCACCGCCGTGGCCCGCCGGATCTCCACCCGTACCTCCCACATCCGCGTCCACGCGTCGCGTGCACGTACCGCGTCCGGTGTACGGGGACGCTACCGCGTACGACCTGAGGAGGCCGACGAGTTCCGCCCCTGGGCACGCGAACCGCGCCGGGCTCGGCGCCTAGGCTCGACCCATGCAGCTGCGACTTCCCCGGAAGGGCCTGCCGCGATGGGCCGCGGTCGGCGCCGTGCTCGCCGTGCTCGCGGGCGGCGCCGGCACCTGGACCGCCGTCGCCTCCGACGACGCCGCGCCCGTGCGGCGCGCCGACCGGATGCTCGAACTCGACGGCGTACGGCTCGACACCTCGTACTTCACCTCCGGCGGCGACGGCCGCCGCCCGGCCGTCCTCCTCGGGCACGGCTTCGGCGGCTCCAAGGACGACGTCCGCGCCCAGGCGGAGCAGCTCGCCCGCGACGGCTACGCCGTGCTCACCTGGTCCGCCCGCGGTTTCGGCGCCTCCACCGGGCAGATCGGCCTCAACGACCCCGCGCGCGAGGTCAAGGACGTCAGCGGACTCGTCGACTGGCTCGCCGGACGCCCCGAGGTGCTCCTCGACAAGGCGGGCGACCCGCGCGTCGGAGTCACCGGCGCCTCCTACGGCGGCGCGGTCTCGCTGCTCGCCGCGGGCCACGACCCGCGCGTCGACGCCGTGGCCCCGCAGATCACGTACTGGAACCTCGCCGACGCGCTGTTCCCGAACGGCGTCTTCAAAAAGCTCTGGTCCGGCATCTTCTTCTCGGCGGGCGCGGGTACGGGGGCGGGTACGGGCGGAGGGGTGGGGTCCGGTCCTGGGTCCGGCCCCGGGTCCGGTCCTGGTACCGGTGGTCCCGGTACCGGTGGTCCCGGTACCGGTGGTCCCGGTACCGGTGGTCCCGGTACCGGCGGTCCCGGTGCGGGTGCGGGTGCGGCGGACGGCAAGGCGGCCCCCGACCCCGTCTCCTGCGGCCGCTTCAGCCCCGAGGTCTGCGCGCTCTACCAGCGCGTCGCCGTCACCGGCCGGCCCGACGCCGCCGCCCGCGCGCTCCTGGAGGCCCGCAGTCCCTCCGCTGTCGGCAGCCGCATCAAGGTGCCCGCGCTGATCGTCCAGGGGCAGGCCGACTCCCTCTTCACCCTCGGCCAGTCCGACGCGATGGCGCGGACCATCGCGGGCAACGGCGCGCCCGTCGCCGTCGACTGGACGGCCGGGGGCCATGACGGCGGCGACCGGGAGACCGACCGCGTCCAGGCCAGGATCAGCGCCTGGTTCGACCGCTACCTCAAGCGGGACGCCTCCGCCGCCACCGGCCCCGCCTTCCGCGTCAGCCGTACCGGAGGAGTGGACTCCACCGACGGCCGGGCCACCCTGCGCGGCGCCACCGCCGACCGCTACCCGGGTCTCTCCGCGGGCCCCATCCAGGTCACCCTCGCCCCGTCCGGAGCGCCCTCTTCCGTAGCACCGTCTTCCGGACCGCCGTCTTCCGGACCGGCGGCTTCGGGACCGGCGGCCTCCGGACCGTCACCCGCGCGCTCCTTCACCAACCCGGCCGGCGCCAACCCGCCCGCCCTGTCCGCCGTGCCCGGCCTCGGCGGCGGCCTGTCGCAGTTCTCCTCGCTCGGCCTGGGACTGTCCCTCGACTTCCCCGGCCAGTTCGCCGGCTTCGACGCACGGCCGCAGTCCGTGCCCCTCCGCATCACCGGCGCCCCGACCGTCCGGGTCAAGGTGACCTCCACCGCGCCCGACGGCTCGGCCGTCCTCTTCGCCAAGGTGTACGACGTGGGCCCGGACGGCCGGCAGCAGGTGCTGCCCTCCCAGCTCGTCACCCCGGTACGGGTCGAGGGCGCCGCCGGTGACGGCCGCACCGTGGACCTCACGCTGCCCGCCGTCGACCACGAGGTGACGGCCGGACACCGGCTGCGGCTGGTGCTTGCCGCGACGGACCTCGGCTACGCCTCGCCCGTCGCCCCCGCCACGTACACCGTGGCCGTCGAGAGCCCGCTGACCGTGCCGACCGCGCCCGCCGTGGCCACCCAGGCGGCCGGGCTGCCCTGGTGGGTGTGGGGCCTGCCGCTGCTCGGCCTGGCCGTCGCGGCCGGACTGCTGCTGACCGCCCGGCGCCGCACCGCCGCCCCGGCCCCCGACCCGGCGCTCGCCGAGGTCCCGCTCCAGATCACCGGCCTGTCGAAGAAGTACGCCGGCACGGACAGGTACAGCGTCCGTGAGCTGTCCTTCCGCGTCGAACAGGGCCAGGTACTCGGCCTGCTCGGCCCCAACGGCGCGGGCAAGACCACCACCCTGCGCATGCTGATGGGCCTGATCACCCCGGACGAGGGGGAGATCCGGGTCTTCGGCCACGCCATCCGCCCCGGCGCTCCGGTGCTGTCCCGGGTCGGCGCCTTCGTCGAGGGCGCGGGCTTCCTGCCGCACCTGTCGGGTCGCGAGAACCTGGAGCTGTACTGGGCCTCGACCGGCCGCCCGGCCGAGGACGCCCACATCGACGAGGCGCTGCGGATCGCCAACCTGGGCGGCGCCCTGGAACGCGCCGTGCGCACCTACTCGCAGGGCATGCGGCAGCGGCTCGCCATCGCCCAGGCCATGCTCGGCCTGCCGGACCTGCTGATCCTGGACGAGCCGACGAACGGCCTCGACCCGCCGCAGATCCGCGAGATGCGGGAGGTGATGATCCGTTACGCGGCCGGCGGCCGCACCGTCATCGTCTCCAGCCACCTCCTCTCCGAGGTCGAACAGTCCTGCACCCACCTCGTGGTGATGGACCGCGGCGGTCTCGTCCAGACGGGACCGGTCGAGGAGATCACCGGTTCCGGCGACACCCTCCTCGTCACCCTGGACGGCCCGGTGCCGGACGCGGTGGTGGAGAAGCTGGGCGCCGTACGCACGGAATCCGGCCTGCTGGTACGGCTCGACGGCAGGAGCGCCACCTTCCTCATCGGCGAACTCGTCCGCCTGGACGTGCCGGTGACCGGGGTGGGCCCGCACCGGCGCCTGGAGGACGCGTTCCTGACCCTGATCGGAGGAGAGACCGCATGACCGCCGCCGCCCCGGCCGCCCTCGGCTACACGCCCGGCCGCACCCTGCCGCTGCGCGTGGAGGCCGTACGCCAGCTGAAGCGCCGCCGCACCCTGGTCATGGCCGGGATCCTCGCCGCCCTTCCCTTCGTCCTGATCGCCGCCTTCGCCATCGGCGGCACTCCGGACGGGGCGGGCAACAACCGCGTCACCCTCATGGACACGGCGACCGCATCCGGCGCCAACTTCGCCGCGACCTGCCTCTTCGTCTCGGCGGGCTTCCTGCTGGTGATCCCGGTGGCGCTGTTCTGCGGCGACACGGTGGCGTCCGAGGCCGGCTGGTCCTCGCTGCGCTATCTGCTCGCCGCGCCGGTGCCGCGCGCCCGCCTCCTCCGGTCGAAACTCGTGGTGGCCCTCGGCTTCAGCGCGGCGGCCATGCTCCTCCTGCCCCTGGTCGCCCTGGCCGCGGGCACCGTCGCGTACGGCTGGGGCCCGCTGAAGCTCCCCACCGGCGGCGCCCTGCCGGCCGGGGACGCACTGCTGCGGCTCGCCGTCGCGGTCGCGTTCGTCTTCGTGTCCCAGCTCGTCACCGCGGGCCTCGCCTTCTGGCTCTCCACCCGCACCGACGCACCCCTGGGCGCGGTCGGCGGCGCCGTCGGCCTCACCATCATCGGCAACGTCCTCGACGCGGTCACCGCCCTCGGGGACTGGCGTGCCTTCCTGCCCGCCCACTGGCAGTTCGCCTGGGCGGACGCCCTCCAGCCCCACCTGGAATGGACGGGCATGGCAAAGGGCACGGCCATCTCCGTCACCTACGCCCTGATCCTCTTCGCCCTCGCCTTCCGCGGCTTCTCCCGCAAGGACGTCGTTTCCTGAACGAACTGATGAGCCGAGAGAGGCGGTAAACCTGACGTATTCGCATGGCGACCGTTTCCGAGCGGTTCACGAGACCTTTGCAGCGGCTTCACGTGATTGCATGTCCATGCCAAGATAAAAGGTGTCTGAGCTGGGTGTTCCGTCTCGTGGACGTTTGGGAAGGAGCTTGCCGGACATAAGGCCGTGATAAAGGTCACCGCCAGCTATGTCCCAGAAGAAAACCAACCTGCCGGTCTGCTCTTGATGTCGCCCCTGCCCCACCTGAACTCCGCCGGTAGCGTTCCCGGCCGATCGCGCGAACCACGCGCTCACTCAAGCAGGCTGGGGGGTCCATGGGGTGGGGAAGGCGTCGCCGCAGAGCGACGTACGGAGCCGTCGTCACGACGCTGACGGCGATGATGGCGGGTGGTACGGCGGTCCAGCCGGCCACCGCGCAGGAGGCGAGCGCCACATCGCAGGCCGGCGCCGTCGCCACTGCGGCGGAGACCGGCGAAGCGCCCAGCGAGGCGCTGGCCAAGGCAGCCGCCAAGAGGAGCGGGCGCGCCGTGGAGGTCACCGGCCTCCGGCACGAGCGGCGCGAAGTGTTCGCCAACGCGGACGGGTCGTTCACGGCGCGCGAATACACGCAGCCCGTGCGTGCCAGGCGCGGCAACGGCTGGGTGCCCGTGGACGCCACGCTCGTCGCCAACGGCGACGGCACCTGGTCGCCGAAGGCCTCGACCGTGGACCTGGATTTCTCCGACGGAGGCAAGGGCCCGTTCGTCAGGATGAGCCGGGTCGGCCGCGAGTACGCACTGACCTGGCCGGGTGGCACGCTGCCGAAACCGAAGGTCGAGGGCGACACCGCCCGCTACGAAGAGGTGTTGCCGGGCGTCGATCTGGCCGTGCGAGCCGGTGTCGAGGGCTTCTCGCACTACTTCGTCGTCAAGACGGCTGAGGCGGCCGGCAACTCGCAGCTGGACACGCTGGAACTCGACCTCTCGACGAAGGGCCTGACGGTCACGGAGACCTCCGATGGTGCCGTCAAGGCCGTCGATTCCGCTGTCGGCGGCACGGTCTTCGAGTCGGGCCCCGCAGCCATGTGGGACTCCGCCGCGGCCATGGCGGCATCGGCGGCCACGTCCACGAAGTCCGCGAGGCCCGCGCTGGACGCAGCCGATGGCGGGCGCAAGGCCAAGGTGGCTCTCGACGTACGCAAGGGCAAACTGACCCTCAAGCCCGACCTGAAGCTGCTGCGCGGCAAGAACACCGGCTATCCGGTCGTCATCGACCCGACACCGCGTACCACGGGGACCACCGCGTGGACGTCGGTGATGTCGGGCATGCCCACGGAGCAGGACTTCAAGTACGCCGGCGACGCGGGCGTGGGGCGTTGCCCGTCCGACCAGACGCCCGCATCGTGCTCGGGAATCGGCGTACGCCGGCTGCTGTTCACCTTTCCCCTGGGCTATTTCAAGGGCAAGCAGATCCTGAGCAGCACGTTTTCCGCTCGACTGACGCAGAACTACGCGTTCGACAACCACGCCGAGCCGATCGACCTGTACCGGATCGGCTCCGCCAACTACACCGTCACTTCCGGCAGCAACTGGTCGAACACCAGCGATGACTGGGTCGCCAACCTCATGACGGTCGACCGGTCGATCACCCCGACCCAGTGCGGCAGCCAGGCCAACCTGCACTTCAGCAACGGCCAGCTGCTCACCCAGACGCAGGCAGCCGTGGCAGGCGGTTGGTCGACCATGTCCCTCGGTCTGCGAGCCAAGGACGAGGGAGCGTACGCCGGCTGGAAGCGCATCTGCGGTAACGCCTACCTGTCGATCACGTACAACACGCCGCCGCTCCAGGTCGCGAACGCGACCATGTCCTCGGACCCCGGCGGCAAGTGCGTGACGGACCCGGCCAAGGCTCCTTACGTCGACGGCTTTCCGATGCTTCGGGGCCAGGCGTCGGACCCCGACCACACGAAGAGCTCCAGCGACCCGGTGAAGATGCAGTACCAGGTCTTCTACCGTGATGCCGGGAACGTGGAGAGGAGCTATCTCGCGGAGACCGGCTACAAGTCTCCGAACCCGGGTGTGCTGTACACGCACAGGGTGGCACCGCCGGCGGTCTCCGGGGTCGGGTTGTACTCCGCGGAGCACAACAGGGTCTATCAGCGTTCCACGCCGTCCGCGGGCCCCGACACAGCTGTGATTCCCTTCGACATCGGAGGAATTCCCGAGTACGGCACCCCTGCGAAGCGTGTCCTGGTGGGCGACTGGAACGGCGACGGGATCGACACGCTTGGCGTGTACGACCCGGCCAACCGGACGTTCGCGCTGAGGAACGACAACGCGGGCCCGGTTGCCATCACGATCGCCTTCGGGAACACGGGGGATGAACCGGTCGTCGGTGATTGGAACGGCGACGGCAAGGACACCGTCGGTTTGTGGCGGCCGGGCAACCACACCTTCTACCTGAACAACGAGCACACCAACAACGTCGCTGACATCCAGTTCATCTACGGAGGCGACGGCATGAGCCCGCTCGTCGGCGACTGGAACGGCGACGGCGTGGACACCATCGGCATGTACGCGTACGACGCCGTCACGTTCTACATCCGCAACGCCAACAGCGCGGGCGGCAACAGCTGGGAGATCCGCTACGGCAACGTCGGTGACAGCCCCGTGGTGGGCGACTGGAACGGTGACAAGACCGACAGCATCGGGGTATGGCGATCGAGTAACCACACCTTCTACCTGAACAACGAGCACGCCAACAACGTCGCGGACAACGTGTTCATGTACGGCGACCGCTACGGCACTTCGGTGACCCCGCTCACCGGCACCTGGGTTCCCAGCGTCCCCGCCAACAGCGTGATCTCCTGGCAGGCGCGCGCCTTCGACGGTGATGCCTGGGGTCCGTGGAGCTCTGCGAGCGGCGCCGGCCGCTGCTACGTTCGACGGGACACGACCACGCCTGCCGCCCCCATCGTGACGGCCGACCCGTACAAGACCGACAACGAGTGGCGCGACGGTGTCGGCAGGCAGGGGACCTTCACCTTCGATGCCTTCGACTCCGACGTCATCGGCTATCGGTACACCTTCGACGACGAGACCACCAGGACCGTCGCCACCACGACCGGCAACCCGGTGACCTTGCCGTGGACGCCGACCTGGCCGGGACGCCACACGGTCGACGTCGAGGCCTACGACGCTGCGGGAAAGACGAGCGCGGTCGCCAGTTACACCTTCCTGGTCGCCAGCGGGAGGGTCGCCCAGTGGAACCTCGGCGACCCGGTCGGTAGTACCGAGGCTCATGACGAGATGGGCAACTACGCGATCCGTCCCGGCGCCGGCGTGACCTTCGAGGTACCCGGCCAGGGCGGCAAGGCCGACCCTGTGGCGCGACTTGACGGCACGTCGGAGGCGTATCTGACAACCGCAGACCCCGAGGCCCCGTGGGAGGACGCTTCCGTCGTCGACACCCGGTCGAGCTTCTCGGTGAGCGCGTGGGTCAAGCCGGCGGCTCTTGACCGCGACATGGCGGTCGTCAGCCAGGACGGCACGACATGGGCCGAATTCCTGCTCGGCTATGACGCCGCCGCGAAGTCCTGGAGCTTCGCCACGAGCGATGACGGCAGGCGTACTACCGTTACGGTCCCCACCGGCGACACCGCCCTCAACAAGTGGGTACACCTGACAGGCGTGTTCGACGCCAGGGCGACCGGAGGGCCTCAGCTGCGGTTGTACGTCGACGACGGTGACCCGGCCACCCCGACAGGCACGGCGACAGTAGCGCGGGGAGCCCCCGCCTCCTGGAACGCCAACGGAGCTCTCCAGATCGGCCGGATGACCGTCCCGGGCCTCCATGTCGCCCACTTCGCGGGCGACCTGTCCGCCGTCCGGATCTACAACCGGCCGGTCACGACAGCGGAGATCGCCGAGTTCCAGGCGGTAAGGCCGGCCCGGAAGGCGTACTGGGACTTCGAGAAGGCGAACGCGGACGGCACCCTGCCGAACATCCAGAGCATGGGCAGCTCGCTCGGCTTGTTCGAGTCCACGCTCTACCGCAGGACCAGCGTGCGAGAACCGGTCGCCCTGTCCGGTGCAGGCCACGCGGTGCTGGACGGCGTCAACGACTACGCGTACACCAACGCACCGGTCGTGGGGGGCGACAAGAGCTTCACGCTCTCGGCGCGCGTGCGGCTGACCAACGTCAACTCGACCGCCTCGCAGACGGTGCTGTCCCTGCCCGGCCAGAACACCGACCGGGTCGCTGTCCGCTACGACGGCGCGACCCAGCGATGGAAGCTCGTCCTGACCGAGAGCGACAGCGCCGCGGCGAAGGTGACCGAGGTGACGGACAGCGCCGCGCTGCCTTCCGCCGATGGTGCCGGAAGCCACCTCGCGGTCGTGTATGACGCCGCTGCGCGTGAACTGCGGCTCTACGTGGACGGCGGCGAGCCCGTGACAGCCACGGTGGAGAACGGTTCCGGATGGGCCTCCGTCGGCGGCCTCCAGGTGGGCCGTTCGGTGAAGACCGGTGAGTACCTGTCCGGTGCCGTGGACGAGGTGCGCGCCTACGCGGGCGCGCTCAGCCCGACCGTGATCTCCATGATCGAGAACCAGATGCCGGACCCGAACCTGTAGGCCCGCTGCCCCGGCCGGGTGGCCCTCTTCGAGGCGAGCCACCCGGCCGGTCGGTCGCCTTCGGGTTTCCGTCGCCTTCTCTTTCTCTCCCTCTGACCTCACATCGGAGTTTCGTCATGCCACTACGCGGTAGACCTGTGGCCGCGCGCATGTCCGCAGGCGCACTGTCAGGCCTGGTTCTCGCCCTCACGCTGTCCCTCTCAGGTGGCAGCATCGCCCAGGCTGTCACGCCTCAACCGAAGCCTCGCGGCCTGCCCGGGTTCGCCGAGAACCCTGCACCGATCGAGGGCAGGAAGGCGGGTAAGGCCCGGCCGACGCCCCCCGACGCGGCGAAGAAGGCAGCGGTCCGCAGTCTGGGCAAGGTTTCCTGGCCCACCGCGGCGAGCGTCGAAGTCGCGGTGCCCGCGTCCACGGCCACCGTGCCTGCCGGACCCGGCGCGCACACCGCCCGTTCCGCTGTCCCGGCGGCCGTCGGGAAGACCCGCGTGGGAGGTCTTCCCGTGACCGTCGCGCCTGCACGTGCGAAGAGCGCGGCCGGCACCCCCGCCAAGGTGAAGATCAGTTCCCTTGGCCGGGACAAGGCCGCCCGCTGGGGCGGCGCTGCCCTCTTCACCGTCGAACGCGCCGACGCCGGTTCCAGTGCCTCGTCCGTGCGGCTCTCCCTGGACTACTCGTCGTTCTCCGACGGCGCGGGCGGTGCCTACGGCTCCCGGCTCACCCTCGTTCAGCTGCCGGCCTGTGCGGTCACGAAGGCGCCGGGCAGCAGGGACTGCACGGCCGTCCCGAAGACTCTTGTGTCCGAGAACGACACGGCGCACCGCACCGTCAGCTCCGACGTCACCGCGACCGCGGCGAACGCTCCTGCGGCCGTCTACGCGCTGACCGCCACCGCCTCCTCGGCGAAGGGCGACTACAAGGCCACTCCGCTGGCCCCCTCGGCGAGCTGGTCGGTGTCCAACTCCTCCGGTGGCTTCTCGTGGAGCTACCCCCTGCGCATGGTGCCGACCCCCGGCGACATCGCTCCCAACATCGAGCTGGGCTACTCGTCCCAGTCCGCCGACGGTCGAACCGCTGCCACCAACAACCAGGGTTCCTGGCTCGGTGAGGGCTTCAGCTATGAGCCGGACTACATCGAGCGCTCGTACAAGCCCTGCTCCGACGACGGGCACTCCGGCTCGGGCGAGCAGTGCTGGGCGTACGAGAACGCCACAGTGATGCTCAACGGCCAGTCCTCTGCGCTCGTCAAGAGCGACAAGGACGGCACGTGGCATTTCGCCACCGACAACGGAGCCAAGATCGAAAAGCTCGACAGCCGCACGTACGCCACTGGCAGCGACGACAACGACGACGAGTACTGGAAGATCACCACGACCGACGGCACAGAGTATTACTTCGGTCTGAACCGACTCCCCGGCTGGACATCGGGCAAGCAGGAGACTCAGTCCGTCTGGACGGCTCCCGTGTTCGGTGACGACGTCAATGAGCCGTGCTACAACGCGACGTTCACCAGCGCTCACTGCAAGCAGGCCTGGCGCTGGAACCTCGACTACGTCAAGGACCGTCACGGCGATGTCAGGTCGTACTTCTACAAGCCCGAGACCAACTACTACGCCTTGAACGGCAAGACGGACGTCAACGGCACCGCCTACCACCGCGCCGGATATGTCGAGCGCATCGACTACGGACAGCGTGACGGCGCCGTTTACTCCACGAAGGCCCCGGCACGGGTCGTGTTCGGCACGGCCGAGCGTTGTCTTCCGGACACCACGTTCGACTGCCATCCGTCGAAGTTCACGGCGGCCAACGCCGCGCGCTGGCCCGACACCCCGTTCGACCGCAACTGTGCTGCCAATACCAAGTGCACCCTTGCACAGAGCACGCAGACCTTCTGGACCACCCGGCGGCTCATCAGCGTCACCACCCAGATGAGCACCAGCGCCGTTGCCGGGGAATACGACGAAGTCGATGCGTGGACATTCACGCATCTGTTCACTGACAACGGTGACGCCACCAAGTCCCTGTGGCTCTCGAAGATCGACCACGAGGGCCGGGCCGGTACCGGCACTGCCGCACTGCCCTCCGTGGACCTTCAGGGCGAAGCCAAGATGAACCGGGTCGACAGCGACACCGACAACACCGATCCGTTTTACCGCTTCCGCCTCACCACCGTGACCAGTGAGACCGGAGCCCAGCTCGACATCACCTACGCGCCCACCGAGTGCACGCCGACCACACTGCCGCAGCCCGGTTCCTCGACCAGGCGCTGCTATCCCGTCGTGTGGACGCCACCCGGCGCCGCCGGTCCGCAGACGGACTGGTTCCACAAGTACGTCGTCCAGCAGATCACCGACACCGACCGTACGGGCGGAAGCGACGACCTCGTCACCCGCTACGCCTACCAGGGCGACGCCGGCTGGCGGTACGCCGAGCCCAATGGCATCACCGACCCGAAGTACCTGACCTGGAGCCAGTGGCAGGGCTACGGCAAGGTCACGGTCACGGGCGGCGACGGTCAGACCATGTCGTCCCGCGTCGACTACACGTATCTGCAGGGACTCGACGGCGACAAGCTGCCCGGCACCGGCACCGCCACCCGGGTCGAGAAGGTGAAGGACTCCACCGACGTCGAGTACACCGGCAGCAAGGAGTTCACAGGCTTCGAGATCGAGAAGCAGGCATACGACACCGCCGTCGCCGGCACGGTGGTCTCCAAGACGCTCACCGAGCCGTGGAAGGTGGACACCGCCACCCAGACCAAGAGCTGGGGCACGAGCAGGGCCACCGTGGTCCGTGCGGGTTCGACCCGCGAGTACCACCGTCAGTCAGACAACACCTGGACCCAGACCAAGTCGGTCTCCGCCTACGACACGAGCGTGCCGGGCACCCGACTCAAGTACAGCGAAGACCTCGGCGATGTCACGACCGCCGTCGACGACAAGTGCGTCCGGCCCTCGTACGCCGACGTGCCGGCCCAGAACGTCTTCGACCAGATCTCCCGCAAGGAGACGGTCTCCGTGAACTGCGCCGCCACGCCGGACCGCAGGACTCAGGTCATCAGCGACGAGACGTCCACGTACAACGCTGCCGGTGACGTCACCGAGACCAAGCGACTGACCTCCCACGACGGGACGACGCCCCACTACGATCCCGTGAGCACCACCGACTACGACGGCTACGGCCGTCCGACACTGGTCAAGGACGCGGACCTCAATCCGACCACGACCGCCTACACCGACACCAACGGTCTTCTGACCAAAACCACGGTGACCAACGCGCTCAAGCACGTCACCGTCACCGACTACGCCCCCGCCTGGGGCGTGGCCACCGGCGTCACCGACCCGAACAAGAAGCGCACGGACCTGGCGTACGACCCGCTGGGCCGGCTCACCTCGGTGTGGCTCGCCAACCGGGCCAGGACTTCCACCCCGAGCCTCAAGTACGCCTACAACGTCCGCCGCGACAAGCCGGTCGCGGTCACGACGGAAACGCTCAAGAATGACGGGTCCTACGAGGCCTCGTTCCAGCTCTACGACAGCCTGCTCCGTCTGCGGCAGACCCAGGCCCCGGGCGCCGGCGGCACCCGTCTCGTCAGCGACGTCTGGTACGACGGAACCGGGAAAAAGCGGAAGACCAACGCCACCTACAACGCGACAGGAGCGCCGTCCGACGAGCTGGTGACCGTGCTCAACGGTCAGGTCGGCGCGCAGACCGTCTACGAGTACGACGGTCTCGGCCGGACCACCGCGGAGATCTCCCTCATCGCGGGCAACGAGCAGTGGCGCACGACCACCGCCTACGACGGCAACGCGGTCCACGTCGACCCGCCGGTCGGCGGCGTGCCCACGACGACGATCAACGACGTCCACGGTCGGGTCAAGGAGCGCCGTCACTACCGCACCGCATCCCCTGATCCGCTCGGCCCCGGCACCCAGTACGACTCCATCACGTACACGTACACCCAGCGCGGTCAGTTGGAGACGGTCACCGACTCCCAGGGCAACGTCTGGCGCTACGGTTACGACCAGCTCGGACGCAAGACCACGACGGTGGACCCCGACGCGGGCACGGCGACCACCGCGTACGACAACCTCGACCGTCCCAAGTGGACCGAGGACGCCCGGAAGAAGAAGATCTCCACCACCTATGACGTGCTCGGGCGTGAGACCGGCACGTGGGAGGGTGACCCCGGTACGGGCAAGCAGCTGACCGAGAACCTGTACGACAACGCCGGCTACCTGGGACAGCCCTGGGCCTCCATCCGGTACGTCGACGGTGTCGAGGCCTACTCCAGCTACATCCAGACCCGCGACGCGCTCTACCGGCCGGAGAGGACCGACTACTACGTGGCCGCCGGGGTGGACGCCAAACTCCAAGGCACCTACAGCTTCACGACCCAGTACGGGCTCGACGGCAACCCCACCAGCACGGCCATGCCGGCGGCGGGCAAGCTGCCCGTCGAGACCTTCGCCTACACATACGACGAGCTGCGTCGTCCTGACACCATGACCAGCGTGTTGTCCACGTACGTCAAGGACACGCTGTACACGGGTACCGGGCAGCTCAAGGGCTTGGTGATGGCCTCGGGCAGCGGCCGGCAGGTCCAACAGTCCTTCGACTACGAGAAGGGCTCCCAGCGGCTGATCGGCTCGACGGTCGACGTCGAGGGCGCCACGGCTCCGGCGAAGGCGACCGCGTACTCCTACGACCAGTCCGGCAACGTCCTGTCCGTCACCGACACATCAGATGCGGTCGCCGACGTGCAGTGCTTCGCCTACGACGCGGGCCAGCGACTCACCGAGGCGTGGACCCCGGCCGCCGTCGGTGCCGAGGCGACGGGCTCCGGCACAGTCGGCGCGACGCAGAACGGCAAGGCTCCCACGGCCTGTGCCGCGGCGCCCGGCGCGAACCCGCTCGGCGGCCCCGCCGCCTACTGGAAGTCCTACACCACGGACTCCATCGGCAACCGGACGAAGGACGTCACGCACGACACCGGTTTGGACGCGACCAAGGACGTCACCCGGACCTTCACCTACGGGGAGGGCACCGCGGGTCCGCACGCCGTCACCAAGGTCGACGAGGCCGACCCGGCGGGCGCCCGCACTTCTACCTACCACTACGACGAGAGCGGCAACACCGACACGCGAACCTCCGGTACCGCCACTCAGAGCGTGGAATGGAACTCCGAGGGCAAGGCGACGAAGATCGCCGAGGCGGACGGCAAGCAGTCCACCTTCCTGTACGACGCGGACGGCAACCGGGCCGTCCGGAAGGATGCCACGGGCACCACGCTCTACCTGCCAGGCATGGAACTGAAGCTCCCGACCGGCGGCACCGCCGTCGAGGCCACCCGCTACTACACCTTCGCGGGCCAGACGGTCGCCGTCCGCCAGGACAAGGGCGACCTGCACTTCATGGGCTCCGACCAGCAGGGCACAGGCCTCGTCGCCATCGCCGCCGCCACCGGCATGATCACCCGACGACGCCAGGACCCCTACGGCAACGCCCGGGGCGTGGCCAGTAACTGGCCGAGCGAGAAGGGCTTCGTGGGCGGCACGATCGACGCCCAGTCGGGCCTCACACACATAGGCGCCCGCGAGTACGACCCCTCACTGGGCCGCTTCCTTTCCGTCGACCCGGTCATGGACCCCCAGGACCCGGCCCAGATGAACGCCTACAGCTACGCCCACAACTCCCCGATCACGAAGTCCGACCCGACGGGCCTGCGCCCGGACGGTCCGGCGGGCGGTAATGGAGTCGCGGACTACTACTGGGCCAACGATCGTGGCATGTCCATCCACTACGACTATGGTAAGGGCGACTTTGACATCAAGGTGAAGTCGGACCGCGCGTCTCACCGCAAGTACTGGCATTACCGAGCGAATCCCCGACACTACAAGGTGTACCACTACGACGCGAAACAAGTGGAGGCGCTGAGGGCTGCTGCGCTAAAGGAGGCCGCGCAGCGGGAGGCGGCCCGGCAGGCGCATAGCGATAATCCACAACTGAGCATCTTGGGGCACTCATGGAATGCCCTGAGGGAGCCGCTCACCAAATTTGCCCTTGGTGTTGCCGCAGATACGGTCAACAACGTTGAGGCAGGGGCTAATTGGCTCTGGGATAACCGCGGCCTCGTAGCGAGTGTGGCAGCGACCGTGGGGTGCTTCGTGCCCGCTGTGGGTTGGGCCGCCTGCGCCGGTCTTCAGGCAGCTGCTTACGGAGTCAGAGCTCAGCAGCGTGCGGCTGAAGGAGGAGGCTGGAAGAAGACATGGCGCGAGAACACTTTCGATGCTGTGCTCACGGCATCGACCTTCGGTGTCGGAGGAACTGCCATGAGGTGGGCCAAGTTCGGCAAGCTCTCCGGTGTAAGGGAAACCGGCCGCGTGCCGGCGATGTATAAGGCGGCCTCCTGGAAGGGTGGCCAGGCGTATCATCCGCTCTACACTCTGGCGACGTCGGCTCCGACCGTCATCAATGCGACGGCGTCGTTCTTCAGTGGCGATTAGCGGAAAGCGATGTGGCGCCCGAATCTATTTCGCAGGTTCGGGGCCGCATGGCCCGCAATCCGAAAGGGAATCACAATGCTGTCTGGCACATGGAAGTGGGCTTCCTTCGGTATGGGGCTTCTTCCTCTTGCTATCGGTCTGTCTGGTCTGCTGCTCGGCAAGTTCGACGGCAACGAGTTCACGGTCGTCATCGCTTTGGTCATCGGTGTATGGGTGGTGGCTACCGCGCCTTTCGCCGGAGTGCGAGTGAATGACCGTGGAGTTCTGTATCGCGGAATCCTTAAGCGTAAGCGCTTCACGTGGGATGCGGTACAGTCCGTCACGGTCGAATACGTCGGTGGGAACGGCCTGCTTGAGGCTGAAATGCCGGTGGTCAAGACAAAGGACGGGAGTGAAATACCGCTTCTGATTCTGGCCGGCTACACAAGCGGACATCCACGGGTTAATCGACGTGTGCGACAGCAAGCTGCTGTGATTCAACGGGAGTGGGAACTGGCGATCCGCAGGACCGACTGACTGACTGCACGGTTCTCGTCACACCCACCCCCTCCGAGCCGCTTCCGCCCCCGCGCGGAAGCGGCTCGTCGTGCCCAGGGCCGCCATCAGTTCGCCGACGCGGCGGCTGTAGGTGCGGGGGGACATGCCGAGGCGGGCCGCGGCGGTTTCGTCGGTGAGGCCGGCGAGGAGGGCGTCGAGGACCGGGCGGAGCTGGGGCGGGAGGTCGCGGGCGGGCGGGGTGAGGCCGGCCAGTTCCTGGCTGGTGTCCCAGGAGGCGTGGTGGGCGCGGACCAGGGCCTGGACGACGACCGGGTCGCGGATCAGGAGCAGGCCGTTGTAGTGGAGTTCGAGGTCGAGCGGGACCGCGGCGACGGTGCGGTCGACCACGATCATCTTGAAGGGGATCGAGTCCGCGACCCTCGCCCGGCCCGGGACCCGGACCGTCCCCGCCACCTGGGGGAGGGCGTGGCGGGGGACGATCCGGCGGACCTCGCCGGCCCGCTCCGCCGCCGCGCGCATGCACGCTCCTGCCAGCTCCAGGAACGGCTCGGGGATCGCACGCGAGGCGGAGGCCGCCGGATCGTCGAAGGTCAGCAACTCGTGCCGCGCCGAGGCCGCGAGGCCCGCGAGCGCCGCGCTGACCCGCCGCGTGCCGCGGACCGGGCGCCCGGGAGGACGCTGGGGCTCCGGACCGGCACGGCCCATCGCCGAACGGGCGAGCATCACGGAGCCCGCAGTCTCTGACACCGCTGACCACCCCCGCCCGATCGGTGTGCCACTCCATGTACGCACGCGACTGCACACGGTGACAACCCCTGTTGACAAGGATGGCGAGTCCCTGCCACGGCAGCGCGCCCCCGCCGCCGTTGCCGCATTGAGATCCATCCGCAACTCCTTCGTCTGCTCCTTCCGGCCTCCTCGGACGTCACATTCACAAGTGCGTGACTCCGAAGGGGACATGGGGGAAGGAGACGTGGGGGAGATGTTCATGAGACGAAGGCTCTCGACGAAAGTGGCGGCCGGACTGCTCGGCGGCGCCCTGCTGCTGACCGGATGCGCCGGCGGTTCCGACGGGTCCGGCCGGACCAGCGCCGACCGCGCCGCTCCCGACCGCGGCGCCCCCGCGCCCGCGCCCGACGCCCCGGACGCGCGGCGGCCGTCCGGTGCGCCCGAGGCGCCCGAGCGGCTCTCCACCTTCGCCCTCGACGTCGACACCGCCTCGTACGGCTACGCCCGCCGCACCCTCGCCGAGGGCCGGCTGCCCGACCCCGCTGACGTACGGCCCGAGGAGTTCGTCAACAGCTTCCGGCCCGACTACCCGCGGCCGAAGGACAACGGCTTCAGCGTCACCCTCGACGGCGCCCGCTCCGACGCGGCCGGCTGGTCGCTGCTCCGGGTCGGGCTCGCGACCCGGCCCGGCGACGGCGAACGCCCGCCCGCCGCCCTCACGTTCGTCATCGACGTGTCCGGTTCCATGGGCGAGCCCGGTCGGCTCGACCTCGTCAAGGAGTCGCTCGGGCTGCTCGCCGACCGGCTGCGCGACGACGACTCCGTCGCCCTCGTCACCTTCAGCTCCGACGCCGAGGTCCGGCTCCCCATGACCCGGGTCGGCGAGAACCGCGGCCGGATCCACGACGTCGTCGACGGCCTGGAGACCAGCTCCTCCACCAACGTGGAGGCCGGCGTCCGCACCGGCTACGACGTCGCCGTCGAGGGCCGCCGCACGGGCGCCACCAACCGGGTCGTGCTGCTCTCCGACGCCCTCGCCAACACCGGCGACACCGACGCCGAAGGCATCCTGGAGCGCATCGACACCGAGCGCCGCACGTACGGGATCACCCTGTTCGGCGTCGGCGTCGGCAGCGACTACGGCGACGCGTTCATGGAGCGGCTCGCCGACAAGGGCGACGGCCACACCACCTACGTCGCCACCCCCGAACAGGCCCGCAAGGTCTTCGTCGACCAGCTCCCCGGCCACGTCGAACTGCGCGCCCGGGACGCCAAGGCCCAGGTCGCCTTCGACGAGAAGACCGTGGAGGAGTTCCGGCTCGTCGGCTACGAGAACCGGAAGGTCGCCGACGACGACTTCCGCGACGACCGGGTCGACGGCGGCGAGATCGGCGCCGGACACACCGTGACCGCGCTGTACGCGGTGAAGCTGCGGCCGGGGCAGCGCGGCAGGGTCGCCACGGCCACCGTCCGCTGGCTCGACCCGGCCACCCGCGCCCCGCACGAGCGCTCGGGCAGCGTGGACGCCGCCGCCATGACCGCGCCGATCTGGGGCGACGGTCACGACAGCCTGCAACTGACTGCGATCGCCGCGTACTTCGCCGACCGGCTGCGCGGCGGCGACCTGCCCGGCGCGCCGGTCCTGTCGAGCCTGGCCGCCCGGGCCGGTGCGATCGCCGAGCGGGCCCGCTCCGCGTCGGTGCGGGAGCTGGCCGAGGCGATCCGGCAGGCGGACGGGTTGAGCGGTTCCTCCGACCCGTACGCCGGGTGATCGGCCATCATGATGCCCATGGCCGCCCTGCTGCTCGCCCTCGCCGTCGTGTCCACCGGTCTCTACGCCGGGTTCATGCTCATCTTCCGGACCGGTGTGATGCCCGCCCTGGGCCGTCTCACGGACGAGGAGTTCGTGAACGCGATGCGGCGGATCAACGAGTACGTGCCGAGGCCGGTGTTCCTGCTCGTCTTCCTCGGGGCCGTCGCCTTCCCCGCGGCGGCCCTGGCCGTGCCGGTCGACGGGCGGACCGACACCCAGAAGTGGCTGGTGCTGGCGGGTCTCGTCGGTGCGGCGGCCAATCATCTGGTCACCGTCGCGGGCAACATCCCGCTCAACAACGCCCTCGCCGCGTCGGAGCCGGCCGGTGAGCCGGCGGCCGCCGTACGGGCGGCCTTCGAGCGGCGCTGGAACCGTCTCCACCTGGTCCGCACCCTGCTGATCCTGGCCGCCTTCGGGCTCCTCACGGCCTCGGCGGTGGTCACCGGCTGACGGCTGCCGGCTGTCGGCCGACGGGCTGCGGGCCGACGGCCGACCGACACTGGACCGGAGGGTCGGTTTTCCGGTCGCCCTGAGTGACATCCGGCGGTGGGCGACGGTGCGTCAGGTCGGTGCGTTATCGGCCGACCTGACGTTCTCTTACTCGACACCGTCCGCAACTCCGCTGGTCAGGGGCTTGCGAAAGCGGGTGGCCGGGCTTGCGGGTTCACTGCGAACAAGGCTTCGGGTATCTTCCAGCTGCCGGAAAATAGGTACCCCAAGGTTTGTTTTCTCGGGCCACCGGGATGCCGGTTCGGGCGCGATGAGAGGGACGTGACTCCCATGGCGAAGCAGGATCGGGCGATTCGCACGCGCAAGGCGATCCTGGAGGCGGCTGCCGCCGTCTTCGACGAGCGGGGCTACGAGGCGGCCAAGCTCTCCGACATCCTGGCGCTCGCCCAGGTGACGAAGGGCGCGCTCTACTTCCACTTCGACTCCAAGGAAGACCTCGCGCACGCGGTGATCGACGCCCAGGTGTCGGTCGTGCCCACGGCGCCGCCGCAGACGTGCAAGGTCCAGGAGTTCGTGGACGTCGGCATGGTGTTCGCACACCGGCTCACCGTCGACCGGGTGCTGAGCGGCAGCGTCCGGCTCACCCTCGACCAGGGCGGCCACGAACTCAACCGCAGCGGCCCCTACCGCGAGTGGACCGAGATCAACCTGGCCCTGCTCCGGGAGGCGAAGGAGCGCGGCGAGCTGCTGCCGCACGCCGTGCCCGAGGAGGTCGCCCCGCTCGTCGTCGGCGCCTACGCGGGGCTCAACCTGATGACCCACGCCCTCGAGGGCGACCGCTCCTCCATGGAGCGCTGGGCCTCGGCGCTCTACCACCACTTACTGCCCAGCATCGTGGTGCCGTCCGTGCTGACCATGCTGGACCTGGAGCCGGGCCGCGGCGCCCGGGCCCTCGGCGCCGCGGACGCCCCCTCCTAGGCCCGCCTGCCGGCCGGCCCTGTCTTCCTTCGCCGCGTGGTCTCCCGCGCGGCTTTCGTGCGCCCGGGGCCGGTCCTGTCGGCCCCGCGTGCTCCCGAGCCGGTCCCGACGCCACCTTCCCAGGGCCCCCGCGGCGCGCCATCATGATCTCAAACGAAACCGCTGTGCCGGTTTTGCGGAGCTCCTGGCCGGAAGCCGCCCGCACCGCTGCCTGAAAACCAACGCCAAAGCATACCCGTGGGTCCAGTAACTGGATCCGGGAGTACGTTTCTTGAGCGCTTGACGACCTCTTGACGGTCGCGAACGCGGATGAAACGGGCAAAAATTCCGTCCACCGAGTCCAGTGATTCCATACCGTCCGGTTTCTTATTGACATGCCGCGCGGTCTCTTTTCTAATCGTCGAGGGTCATCCCGTGCGCAGAGGCTGAGGGGGCAACGTGGACGTCCGGATCCTGGGGGGACTTTCGGTGCGCGAGAACGGGGTGTCGATCACCCCGACCGCCGCCGCGCCGCGACAGCTGCTCGCCCTGCTCGCCGCCTGTGCCGACCAGGTCGTCCCGGTCTCCGTCCTCATGGAAGAACTGTGGCCGTCCGGCGCGCCCCGCGGAGCGCGCGCCGAGCTCCACTCCCACATCGTGGGACTGCGCTCGCTGATCGCCGCCGCGCTCAGTGACGGCCGGGGCGCCGGCCGCGGCCCGGAGGGCGGGCCCGGCGCGGCAGACGGCCGCACCCCCGAGACCGTGCTCGCCGCCCAGGCCGGCGGCTACCGGCTCGACACCGGCGGCGGTTCCCATGACGTGTGGCAGTTCGAGCGCGCGGCCGGCGCCGGTTACCGCGCCATGGAGGCGGGCGACCTCGCGCGCGCCGCGCTCAGGCTCGGCGAGGCCCTGGCGCTCTGGCGCGGCGAGCCGTACGCGGGAGTCGACGCCGGCCCGGGGCTGCGCGCGGAGACCGAGCGCCTGGAGGCCTCCCGGCTCAGCGTGCTCGACCAGTGGGTCGAGGCCCAGCTGGGGCTCGGCCGGCATGCCGAGATGGTGCCCGAACTCGCCGTCCTCGTCGCCCGGCACCCCGTCAACGAGTCGCTGCACGCCCAGTTCATGGTCGCCCTGCTGCGCTCCGGCCGCACCGACGACGCCGTGGAGGTCTACCACCGGCTCTGCGTGGCCCTGGCCGAGGACGGCGGCCGGGAGCCCTCGGCGCGGCTGCGCCGGCTGCACCGCTCGCTGCTGACCGTACGGGAGGCTCCCCGGCCCCGCGTACCGGCGCAGGCCCAGGGATCGTGGCTGCGGCCGCTCCGGCTCGTACCGGCCGTCGCGGGTGCGCCGGCCTGATCCGCCCGCCGCCCGGCGGGCCGGCGGCCGGACCCGGCACCCCGAGGTCGGCGCTCCCGGGGTGCCCGGTCCCGCCTGCCCCTGCCCGGCCCTGACGCACCGTCGGGCGCGCCCCGCTCACGCTGGCGCGCCCGCGCACCGCCCGGCAAGGTGCCCGCGCCACCCCGTCGCAGGCGCGCGAAGGTGGCCCCGGCACACTGGAGTCAGCGGAATGGGGCGGAAGGTGAAGAACAGCCATGAAGTCGTCGATCTCACCGTTGACCGCCGTGCACGTCCGATCTAGTTTCGGCCAGCGGTACGGGTGTCAACGGCGACACCTGGTTCTGCTCAACAGCGGGAGTTGAGGCATGTCCCACCACGGCACGGACGGGGGCGGGGGAGTGGACGCGCTCTCCGTGCTGGAGCTGCTGGCCCAGCAGGCGCCGCCCGAGCGGTTCGCCGAACTGCTCGACGAGGCCCGCGCGTCCGGCATGCCCGCCGGCGAACTCGCCCGCCTGGAGCGGGCGGTGCACCTCGCCACCGGAGTCGGCCGCTCGCTCGCCCGCCGCGAGCAGCGCGAGGCGGGCCTCGACGCCCTCGCGGACACCGCCCGCGACCTCACCCTCCCGTACGACCTGGACGGCCTGCTGCGGCTGGTCGTCCGCCGGGCCCGCAGGCTCCTCGACCTGGACCTCGCCTGCGTCACCCTGCGCGACGACCACGGCGTACGCGTCCTGCACAGCTCCGAGGGCGGCCTCACCGCCTTCGACGCCGCCGCCTGCTCCGGCGCCCTCGACAGCCAGGGACTCGGCGGCCTGGTCCACGCGTCCGGCGGACCGGCCTGGACCGAGGACTACCTGGCGGACGACCGCTTCCCGCACCTGCCCTCGGTCGACGAGGTGGTCCGCGAGGAGGGACTGCGCGCCGTCCTCGCCGTGCCCCTGAGGATCGGCGACACCGTCCTCGGCCTGCTGTACGGCGCCGACCGCAGGGCCCGGAGGTTCGCGGACGCCGAGCTCGCGCTGCTCGCACCGCTCGCCGACCTGGCCGCCGTCGCCACGGAGAAGGCCGGACTCCTCGACCAGACCACGGCCGAGGTCACCGAACTCGAACAGGACAGCTCCCGCGCCCGCACCGCGCTCACCCGCATGCGCTACATCGGCGAGGCGCACAGCCGGATCATGAACCTGGTGCTGTCGGGCGGCGACCTGCTCGGCGTCGCCAAGGCGGCCGGTGACGCCCTCGACGCGTGCGTACTCGTCCGCGACACCGGCGGTCGCACGCTCGCCGCCACCGGCGAGATCCCCGGCCTCGACGAGGACGCGGTGGCGAAGGCCTCGCTCGACGCCCACGCGGGCCGCCGCCCCGTACGCGCCGGCGGCGCCGGGGCCAAGGCGGGACCGCCCGGGTGCGGCCCGGCGTACGGTTCCGATCACGGCCCCGGTGACGGCGACGCCGAGCAGACCTGGGTCGCGCCCGTCATCGCCGGCTCCGAGGACCTCGGCGTCCTCGTCGTGAGCGCCGCGACCGAGCTCACCGGCGAGGACGAGCGGCTGCTCGAACTCGCCGCCCAGTCCGTCGCCTTCCTGCTCCTCATGCAGCGCTCCACCGCCGTCGCCGAGGGCCCCGTCCGCGACGAACTCCTCGACGACCTGCTCGCCGAGCCGCAGCACGCCCCGCAGCAGATCGCCCAGCGCGCCCGCCGCCTCGGCATCGACCTGCGCAAGCCGCACGTCCTGGTGGTGGCCCGGCCCGAGGGCGGCGAGCAGGGCCGCGCGGTGGTGTGGGCGTCCTCGTACGCGTACCGGATGGCGGGGCTGAAGACCGTGCAGGGCGGCTGCATCGTGCTGCTGCTGCCCGGTGTGGACGCGTCCGCCGCCGCGAAGGCCGTCTCGGGCGAACTGGCCCCGCTGCTCGGCCACCCGGTCTCGGTGGGCGCGGCCGGCCCCGGCTGGAGCCCGGACACCGTGGGCCGGCTCTACCAGGAGGGCACCCGCTGCCTGGACGCGATGAGCGCGCTCGGCGGCACGGGAGCGGCGGCGTCCGTGGAGGACCTGGGCTTCCTGGGACTGCTGCTGTCCGACGACCACGACGTCGACGGTTTCGTCGAGTCGGCGATCGGGCCGGTACTGGACTACGACGCCGAGCGGTTCACCGATCTCACCCGCACCCTGGAGGCGTACTTCGCCTCCGGCGGCAGTCCCACCAACGCGGCCGAGGCCCTGCACGTCCACCCGAACACGGTCTCGCGCCGCCTGGAGCGGATCGGTGAACTCCTCGGCCCGGAGTGGCAGAAGCCCGGACAGGTCCTGGAGGTGCAGCTGGCGCTGCGCCTCCAGCGCACCCGCGAGGTCCTGGCGCGCCGCCGCGCCGCCCTCGGCGACACCCGCCAGACCGGGCCGGCGAAGGACGCA
>NZ_JBHXFE010000026.1:119470-122505 GCF_042722475.1 Streptomyces sp. NPDC127092 | reverse complement strand
GCACCGGCTGCCGCCCCGGCCGCTCCCGCGGCCGTTCCCGCGGCACCCGCCGGAGGACCGGCGGCACCGGCGCCCGGTCCTCCCGCCGCGGGTGTCCCCGCGCCCGGTCCCGTGCCCGCCGCTCCCGCCGACGGCAGGGGCCGCGTCCGCGCGGCCGGAGGCGGTACGGCTGCCGGCGGTACCGGCGCCGGTGGTGCGGCGGACGCCGGTGGCGGCTCGGGCGCCGGTCGCGCCGGCATCCGGAAGGCGGCCGACGCGCGGGCCGTGAGCAGCGGCGGCGGGAGGCGCTCGCCGCGTTCGCCCGTGGTCGTGACCCGGTCGCTGCCCTCGGCCAGGCCCGCGCTGCGGTGGTCGCCGGGGCCGCGCCGTACCGTCGCCGCGCACGTCGCGGAGGCGCCGGGCGCGAGGACCGGCACGGTGCACACGAGCCCGTTCGGCGTGGGGGCGAGGGTCCGGTCGGTGAGCCGGATCGCGTGGACCGGCCGGTTGCCGCGGTTGGTGACCGCGTACCGCACGGTGGCCGTGCCCGGCGGCCCGACGCGGACCCCCTCGGTGAGGTCGAGGGCGCCGGCCACGCCGTCGTACCCGGAGCGCGCCGTGGCCGTCGGGCTCAGGCCGAGCGAGGGGATGTCGCCGGTGGCGCGGGCGGTGCCGGCATGGCGCCCGGGCAGGGCCCGGAAGCGCGCGGTGCACACCGTCGAGTGGAGCGCCGCGAGCGGCCGGGCCGGGCAGCCGGCCTCGCCGCCGGGCACGTCGGGGTCCGTGACCCGCACCCGGTGGAGGTCGGCCTCGCCGCGGTTGACCAGGCGGTAGTGCTTCACGACGGTCCCGCCGGCCCGTACGGTCGCCTCCGCGCCCGGGCCGTTGACGGTGACGGTCAACGCGAGCGCGCCGTCGCCGGCGCCGCCCGCGAGGGCGGGCTGCGGACCCGCCGGGAGGAGGAGCAACAGGAGTAACAGCAGCAGGAGCAGCGTGGTGTGACGTGGCCGCATGACACCTCCCGGCCGAATAGTCGGATGATCGTTCCGGTCGTGTACCGCTCGCCATGCTCGCCATGCCGTCCGCACGTGCCCTGGGCAAGACACGCGCCCGTCCCGCCACCCGGACCCCTCTTTCACCCGTCCGGCGAACCGTGCGGCACTCTTGAACCATGAACGATGCCGCCCCGGCGCCCACCCCCGCGCCCGCGCCCCGCCGTGCCCGTGTCCGTGCCCCCGAGCTGATCGGCAAGGGCGGCTGGCTGAACACCGGCGGGGACGAACTGACCCTCATGGACCTGCGAGGGAAGATCGTCCTGCTCGACTTCTGGACCTTCTGCTGCATCAACTGCCTGCACGTCCTCGACGAGCTGCGCGAGCTGGAGGAGAAACACCGGGACACGCTCGTGATCGTCGGCGTGCACTCGCCGAAGTTCGTGCACGAGGCGGAGCACCAGGCCGTCGTCGACGCCGTCGAGCGCTACGAGGTGCACCACCCGGTCCTGGACGACCCGGAGCTCGCGACCTGGAAGCAGTACGCCGTGCGGGCCTGGCCCACACTCGTCGTCATCGACCCCGAGGGCTACGTCGTCGCGCAGCACGCGGGCGAGGGCCACGCCAACGCGATCCGCACCCTCGTCGAGGAGCTGGAGGCGGAGCACGAGGCCAAGGGGACGCTGCGGCGCGGCGACGGGCCGTACGTGCCGCCGGAGCCGGTCGCGACCGACCTGCGCTTCCCCGGCAAGGCGGTCCTGCTGCCCTCCGGGAACCTGCTGGTCTCCGACACCACCCGGCACCAGCTCGTCGAGCTGGAGCAGGACGGCGAGACGGTGGTACGGCGGATCGGCGCCGAGGGCGAGGTGTTCCGCGAGCCGCAGGGCCTGGCCGTCCTCCCGGACGGGAAGGTCGTCGTCGCCGACACCGTGCACCACGCGCTCCAGCTCTTCGACCCGGCCACCGGCGCGGTCGAGCGGATCGCCGGCACCGGCCGCCAGTGGTGGCAGGGCTCCCCCACCTCCGGCCCCGCCCTCGAGGTCGACCTGTCCTCGCCGTGGGACGTCGCCTGGTGGCAGGGCAAGGTGTGGATCGCGATGGCCGGCGTGCACCAGATCTGGACCTACGACCCGGAGACGGGCACCGTCGAGGTCGCGGCCGGCACCACCAACGAGGGCCTGGTCGACGGGCCCGCCGCCGAGGCCTGGTTCGCCCAGCCCTCCGGACTCGCCGCGACCGCGGACCGGCTGTGGATCGCCGACTCCGAGACCAGCGCGCTCCGGTGGATCGACACCGAGGGAACGGTGCACACCGCCGTCGGCACCGGCCTCTTCGACTTCGGGCACCGCGACGGAGCCGCCGGCCAGGCCCTGTTCCAGCACCCGCTGGGCGTCACGGCCCTGCCGGACGGCTCGGTCGCCGTCTCGGACACGTACAACCACGCGCTGCGCCGCTTCGATCCGGCGAGCGGCGAGGTCACCACCCTCGCCACCGACCTGCGCGAGCCGAGCGACGCGGTCGTGGTCGGCGAGGACGTCGTGGTCGTCGAGTCGGCCCGGCACCGGCTCACCCGGCTGCGCCTCCCCGAGGAGGCCGTGCAGGTCGAGGCGGTCGCCCACCGCACCCGGCGCGAGGCCACCGACGTCGCCCCGGGCCGGCTCCGCCTCGACGTGGTCTTCCAGGCCCCGAAGGGCCAGAAGCTGGACCAGCGGTACGGCCCCTCCACCCGGCTCCTGGTCTCCTCGACCCCGCCGGAGCTGCTGCTCTCCGGCGAGGGCAAGGGCACGGACCTCTTCCGCGAGCTGGAGCTGAACCCGGAGCTGACCGAGGGCGTCCTGCACGTCTCGGCGATGGCCGCGTCCTGCGACGACGACCCGGAGAACGAGTACCCGGCCTGCCACGTGCACCAGCAGGACTGGGGCGTCCCGGTCCGGATCACGGAGGGCGGCGCGGCCCGGCTCCCGCTGATCCTGGCGGGAATGGACGCCTGAGACGGAACCGGCCCCTGCCGCACGGGAGGGGACAGGCCCGTGTGCGTTCGCCCTCCCGGGAGGCCAACAGCGC
>NZ_JBHXFE010000026.1:29853-119460 GCF_042722475.1 Streptomyces sp. NPDC127092 | reverse complement strand
ACAGGGGGGTGGGGGTGGCTGGTGCGGAGGAGTGGGGGGGGGTGTGTCCTGGTCTTTTTTGGGCTGGGGGGGGGGGGGTGCGGGAGGGGAACCTGCCCCCGCCGGCAGGGGGGGTCCCGGTCCCGTGTGCGTCAGCCCTCCAGGAAGGCCAGCAGCGCGTTCGCCAGGTGGTACGGGTCGTCGGCGCCGCACAGCTCGCGGGCGCTGTGCATCGACAGGCAGGCCACGCCGATGTCGACCGTCGAGATGCCGTGCCGGGCGGCGGTGATCGGGCCGATCGTGGTGCCGCAGGGCATGTCGTTGTTGGAGACGAAGGACTGCCACGGCACACCGGCCTTCTCACAGGCGGCGGCGAACACGGCACGGCCGCTGCCGTCGGTGGCGTACCGCTGGTTGACGTTCACCTTGAGGATCGGGCCGCCGTTGGGGCGCGGGTGGTGCGTCGGGTCGTGGCGCTCGCTGTAGTTCGGGTGCACGGCGTGGCCGACGTCGGAGGAGAGGCAGACCGACCCGGCGAGGGCGCGGGCCTTGTCCTCGTAACCGCCGCCCCGCGCGTACACCGAACGCTCCAGGACGTTCCCGAGCAGCGGGCCGTGGGCGCCGGTGTCCGCCTCGGAGCCGTTCTCCTCGTGGTCGAAGGCGGCGAGGACCGGGATGTACGGCAGGGCCTCGCCCTGCGCCGCGGCGGCGGTGAGCGCGGCGACGCAGGCGTGCACGGAGATGAGGTTGTCCATGCGCGGGCCCGCGAGCAGCTCGCGGTCACGGCCCAGGTAGGCGGGTGCCTCCAGGGCGTGGACCATGAGGTCCCAGCCGGTCACCTCCTCGGCGTCGACACCGGCCTCCTCGGCGACGAAGGAGATCAGGTCGCCCTCGTGCACCGGGCCCAGGCCCCAGATCGGCTGCATGTGACGCTGGCGCTCCAGCTTCATGCCCTCGTTCACCTGGCGGTCCAGGTGGATGGCGAGCTGCGGCACGCGCAGCAGCGGCCGGTCCACGTTGACGAGGTGGTGCGAGCCGTCCCGCAGGGTGAGCCGGCCGGCCAGGCCGAGGTCGCGGTCGAGCCAGCTGTTGAGCAGCGGTCCGCCGTAGATCTCCACGGCGATCTGGCGCCAGCCCTCGCGGCCGAAGTCGGGCTGGGGCTTCACCCGCAGGTTCGGGGAGTCGGTGTGCGCGCCGACGATCCGGAACGGGGTGTGCGGGGCGGCGCCCTCGGGCACGTACCAGGCGATGATCGCGCCGCCGCGGATCACGTACTTGCCGCCTGCCGTCCCCTCCCAGGCGTCGGTCTCCTCGACCTTGCGGAAACCGGCCTTCTCCAGCCGCTCCGCGGCGTTCGCCACCACGTGGTACGGCGACGGCGAGGCCGCCAGGAAGGTCATGAGGTCATCGGTGTGGCCGCGGTCGAAGCGGACAGGTGCGCTACTCATGCCGTTCACCTTACGCAGTCTCGAAATGCGGGACGCGGGCCCGTGGGCGCACAGGGAGGTGCGCGAGAAGTGCACAGGAAAGCGCACAGGAAAAAGGAACGGCCCGCTCCCCTCCCCGGGAGCGAGCCGTTCCTCCGTGCGGACTCAGGCGCGTACCTGTGCGGTACCTGTGCGGGTACTAGAACGCGGCCTCGTCCAGGTCCATCAGGGAGCCGTCCACGCTCTCGGCGAGGACGCGCTCGGTGGAGACGCCGGGCAGGACGTTGGCGGCGAAGAACTTCGCGGCCGCGATCTTGCCCTGGTAGAAGGCGACATCCTTGCCGGACGCGCCGGCCGCCAGCTTCTCGGCGGCGACGGCCGCACCGCGCAGCAGGAGGTAGCCGACGACGACGTCGCCGGAGGCCATCAGCAGGCGGGTGGTGTTGAGGCCGACCTTGTAGATGTTCTTGAGGTCCTCGCCGGTGGCGGTGAGGTCGGTCAGCATCGCGCCGACGATGCCCTCCAGGTCCACGGCCGCCTTGGCGAGCGCGTCGCGGGCGCCGGCCAGCTCCTCGCCGCCGGTGCCGACCGCGAGGAACTTCTTGATCTCCTCGGCCAGCGCGTTCAGGGACGCGCCCTGGTCGCGGACGATCTTACGGAAGAAGAAGTCCTGGCCCTGGATCGCCGTGGTGCCCTCGTAGAGCGTGTCGATCTTGGCGTCGCGGATGTACTGCTCGATCGGGTACTCCTGCAGGAAGCCGGAGCCGCCGAAGGTCTGGAGCGACTGGGCGAGCTGCTCGTAGCCCTTCTCGGAGCCGTAGCCCTTGACGATCGGGAGCAGCAGGTCGTTCAGGCCGTGCAGGGCCTTCGCGTCCTCGCCGGCGGCCTCCTTGATCGCGATCTCGTCCTGCACGGCGGCCGTGTAGAGGACGAGGGAGCGCATGCCCTCGGCGTACGCCTTCTGCGTCATCAGCGAGCGGCGGACGTCAGGGTGGTGCGTGATGGTGACCTTGGGCGCGTTCTTGTCCATGAAGTTCGCCAGGTCGGTGCCCTGGACGCGCTCCTTGGCGTACTCCAGGGCGTTGAGGTAGCCCGTGGAGAGGGTGGAGATCGCCTTCGTGCCGACCATCATGCGGGCGAACTCGATGATGAGGAACATCTGGCGGATGCCGTCGTGCTTGTCGCCGATCAGCCAGCCCTTGGCGGGGTGCTTGTCGCCGAAGGTCATCTCGCACGTGTTGGAGGCCTTGAGGCCCATCTTGTGCTCGACGTTGGTGGCGTAGACGCCGTTGCGGGCGCCCAGCTCGCCGGTCTCCCAGTCGAACTCGTACTTCGGGACGAGGAAGAGCGACAGGCCCTTGGTGCCGGGGCCGGCACCCTCGGGGCGGGCGAGGACGTAGTGGAGGATGTTCTCCTCCATGTCGTGCTCACCGGACGTGATGAAGCGCTTCACGCCCTCGATGTGCCAGGAGCCGTCCTCCTGCTGGATCGCCTTGGTGCGGCCGGCGCCGACGTCCGAGCCCGCGTCGGGCTCGGTGAGCACCATGGTGGAGCCCCAGCGCTTCTCGACGGCGATCTGCGCGATCTTCTTCTGCGCCTCGTTGCCCTCGTTGTAGAGGATGCCGGCGAAGGCCGGGCCGGAGGAGTACATCCAGATGGCCGGGTTCGAGCCGAGCAGCAGCTCCGCGTAGGCCCAGATGAGCGAGCGCGGGGAGACGGTGCCGCCGATCTCCTCCGGGATGCCCAGGCGCCAGTACTCGGACTCCATGAAGGCGTTGTACGAGTTCTTGAAGGAGGCCGGGACCGGGGCCGTGTTGGTCTCGGGGTCGAAGACCGGCGGGTTGCGGTCGGCGTCGGCGAAGGACTCGGCCAGCTCGTTCTCGGCGAGGCGGCGGATCTCGTCGAGGATGCTCTTCGCGGTCTCGACGTCCATCTCCTCGAACGGACCGGTGCCGTACACCTTGTCGCGGCCGAGCACCTCGAAGAGGTTGAACTCGATGTCGCGGAGATTCGACTTGTAGTGCCCCATGGCGACGGCTCCGTAAAGGCTCGGGGAGGCGGATGTCCTCGTGCGCGTACTCGGCAACGGCGTACTACCGGCGAGTAGCCCACGCTCTCTACGATGATGCTACCCACCGGTAA
The DNA here is from genome assembly GCF_042722475.1 of Streptomyces sp. NPDC127092. Taxonomy (NCBI): domain Bacteria; kingdom Bacillati; phylum Actinomycetota; class Actinomycetes; order Kitasatosporales; family Streptomycetaceae; genus Streptomyces; species Streptomyces sp. NPDC127092. The sequence goes on along the minus strand of NZ_JBHXFE010000026.1, from coordinate 115,912 downwards.
TAAAAGGCAACCCCTATCCGGACATCTGTGACGCGGGCCGCACGCCCCGTCCGGGCCTCGATAGGCTGGCCCGCATGTACGGCTACGAGCAGAACCCGGGTGCCCAGCAGCAGTACGCACAGCAGCCCCCGCAGCAGGGAATGCCGGGCATGCAGCCGGGCATGCAGGGAGGTATGCAGCCGGGCATGCAGGGCGGCTACGCCCAGCAGCCCCCGCTGTACCCGGAGCCGTCCCCGCCCTCGCTCGCGGACGCGGTGCGGGCCTTCACCACCGGCACCCTCTCCGCCGAGGACTTCCAGCAGATCTTCGCGACCTCGAAGGTCTACTGCCCGCGCGGCGACACCCCGGGCTTCCTGGCGCTGCACAACACCCAGCAGCCGGTGATCCCGATGTTCACCACGCTCAAGGAGCTGCGCCGGTACGCGGGCAAGGAGTCGAAGTACTTCGTCATCACGGGCGCGGAGGTGATCGACCTCCTCCCGACCGGCTACGGCTTCGTCCTCGACATGGAGGGCGACCACCGGATGGTCTTCGACGCGAAGGCCGTGGAGCAGATGGTCGACTACGCGATGCGGCGGATGTACGGCTGAGCGAGGCTCGTGACCGAGGCTCGCGGCGAGGCGCCCGGGAGGAATTCCTCCCGGGCGTTTCGCGTTCCGGGTGGCAGGAAGTTCAGCTTTCAACTAAACTGGTCGCACAAGGAGGTCCCGCCATGCCTGCCGTGACTGTCGAGAACCCGCTCACCCTGCCCCGCGTCAGCGCCGCCGCCGACGCCGTCGCCCGACCCGTCCTCGCCGTGACCACGGCGCCCCAGGGCTTCGAGGGCGAGGGCTTCCCCGTGCGCCGCGCCTTCGCCGGCATCAACTACCAGTACCTCGACCCGTTCATCATGATGGACCAGATGGGCGAGGTGGAGTACGCGCCCGGCGAGCCCAAGGGCACGCCCTGGCACCCGCACCGCGGCTTCGAGACCGTCACCTACATCATCGACGGGATCTTCGACCACCAGGACTCCCAGGGCGGTGGCGGCACCATCACCAACGGCGACACCCAGTGGATGACCGCCGGCTCGGGCCTGCTCCACATCGAGGCCCCGCCGGAGCACCTCGTCGTCAGCGGCGGCCTCTTCCACGGCCTCCAGCTGTGGGTGAACCTGCCCGCCTCCGACAAGATGATGGCCCCGCGCTACCAGGACATCCGCGGCGGCCAGGTCCAGCTGCTGACCTCCCCCGACGGCGGCGCGCTGCTCCGCGTCATCGCCGGCGAGCTCGACGGCCACCAGGGCCCGGGCGTCACCCACACCCCGATCACGATGATCCACGCCACGCTGCGCCCCGGCGCGGAGATCAACCTGCCGTGGCGCGAGGACTTCAACGGCCTCGCCTACGTCCTGGCCGGCCGCGGCACGGTCGGCGCGGAGCGACGCCCGGTCCACATGGGCCAGACCGCCGTCTTCGGCAAGGGCGGGGCGCTGACCGTCCGCGCCGACGAGAAGCAGGACGGGCACACGCCCGACCTGGAGGTCGTCCTCCTCGGCGGCCGGCCGATCCGCGAGCCGATGGCCCACTACGGCCCGTTCGTCATGAACACCCAGGCCGAACTCCGCCAGGCCTTCGAGGACTTCCAGGCGGGCCGGCTCGGCACGATCCCGGCGGTGCACGGGATGGGGGAGCAGACGGCGTAGGCGTCGGGGGCGGGGGCGGGGGCGGGGGCCTTCGCCCGGAGGCCGTAGGCCGGGCGTGGGCGCGGGCCTTCGCTCGTGCGCCGGGCGGTGGGCGCGGGCCTTTGCCCGTGCGCCGGGCGCGGGCCCTCGCTCGTACGCCCGCCCCACCCCGTACCGCTCCTGACGCGGCGTCACCCGTACGGCGTTCAGCGCGCGACGACACGCCGGGCGGCGTGGTCCGGTGGGGGTGTGCCCACCGACCGCACCGCCGCCGACCGCCCCCTGCTGCCCGAGGGCGCTCGCCGTACCGCCGCCTGGTGCGCCGTCGCGCTGCTCGTCGCCGGAGTCGCGGCCGTCTTCGTCTGGCTGTGCGTGGTCTTCAAGACCGCCGTCACCCCCGTCCTGCTCGCCCTCCTCGGCACCGCGCTCCTCGGCCCCCTCTACCGGCGCCTGCTCCGGATGAGGGTGCAGAAGTCGCTGGCGGCCGGAATCACCGTGCTCGCCGTGCTCGTGGTGGTCGGCGGCGCCACCTACATCGTGGTCGCCGCGCTCGTCGACACCGGCGCCCAGATCGTCGACTCGCTGCGCCAGGCCGCCGTCGACATCGCCGAACACTTCGGAGCCGCCGGCACCTCCCTCGACGACCTCGCCAAGAACGCCCGGCGGCTCCTGGAGAAGTTCGGCGGGACCGCCGCCACCGGAGTGATCTCCGGGCTCAGCGTCGTCGGCCAGATGCTCGCCACCGCCGTCCTCGCCCTGCTCCTCATCTTCTTCTTCCTCCGCGACTCCGACCGCGCCGCCGGCGTGCTCCGCTCGCTCGCGCCGCGCGCCACCGGCGACATGGTGGAGGCCATGGGGCGGCGCGCCTTCGAGGCCGTCGAGGGCTTCATGCGGGGCACGACGTTCGTCGCCTTCGTCGACGCGGTCCTCATCGGGGTGGGCCTGCTCGTCCTCCAGGTGCCGGGCGCGGTGGGGCTCGCCGCGCTGGTGTTCGTCACCGCCTACATCCCGTACCTCGGCGCCTTCCTCTCCGGCGCCGTCGCCGTGCTCGTCGCCCTCGCCGACCGCGGCTTCGTCATCGCGCTGTGGGTGCTCGGCGTGGTCCTCGCCGTCCAGGTCCTCGAAGGCAACGTGCTCCAGCCCCTCGTCCAGTCCCGCACCGTGCAGATGCACCCGGCGGTGGTCATGCTGGCGATCACCGCCGGCGCCTCCGTCGCCGGGGTCCTGGGCATGCTGCTCGCCGTACCGCTGACCGCCGCCTTCTTCGGGATCATCGGGGAACTGCGCAGCCGGTACGAGGGCCCCGCCTAGGCCTCGGCCTAGGTGGCCGCCGCCGGGGTGCTGCCCGGCTCGAAGGCCTTCAGCATCTGTTCGAGGGCGGCCTGGTCCGGGCCCACGAACGGGTCCGCGTCCGGCGCCATGGAGATCGTCTCCAGCATCGCGTCCGTCATCCGCACCGCCGGCGGCAGGTGCGTGCACAACACGATCTCGGGGTTCATCTCCCGCAACGGCTCGATCGACGCCCGGTACTTCGCCTGGTCGACGACGTGCACCCACGGGCTGTCCACCGTTGCCCACAGCAGCTGCGCGGCCCTCAGCTCGTCCGGCCTGAGGTCGTTCGCGTGCCCGCTCTCGGCGAGTTCGGCGGTGGGCATCGGGCCGCCGAAGCAGTCCGAGCTGAAGCAGATCCGGGTCTTGTCGTCGTAGAAGCCGACCGTGGCTGGGTTGTCGAAGAGCGGCGGCCGGAAGGCGCGCAGCATGCGGTCGCCCACGTCGAGGCTCTGGCCGGGGTTGAGGAAGTAGACCCGGTCCATGGGCAGCGGACGTTCGGTGGTCATGATCCCGGCGCCGATGAACGTGGTGACGACCCGTGCGCGGGGCGCGGCCACCAGCAGGTCGAAGATGCCGCCGGTGTGGTCCCGGTCGGGGTGGGTGAGCCAGATCCAGAGGATGTCGGCCGGGTCGACGGCATCGCCGAGGGAGGCGACGAAGTCGCGGTCGGAGACCGAGAGGCCGGTGTCGACGACGACCGGCTCGCGGGCGGTGAGGACGTACGCGTTGACGGGGATGTGCCCGATCCCGGGGACTTCCAGGCTGTCTGCCAGGACCGTGGTGTCGCTGCCGACCTTGTGGGTATCCATGACGAACTCCGTGGTCCCCCCGGCTGCCTCCCGCGGGCCCCCCGCCCCCCGCCCGGACGTCCTCCCGCGGCGTACGTCACCAGTCTGCGCCGCCCGGCCGGGCACCGCCTGTCACGGCCGGGGCTGCGCCGAGCGGCCGCGGGCCGCCTGTCACGGCCGGGACTCCGCCGAGCGGCGGGGCGCCGCCTTCACGGCCGGCCCCCGGACCACCACCCAGGTGCCTCGGGGCGGCCCGTCCTCAGCTGCAGCAGCCGTTCGCCGACGGCGGCTCCTCCAGTTCGAACCAGATCGCCTTGCCCTCGCCCCGCGGGTCCACGCCCCACCTGTGCGCCAGCATCTCCATCAGGATCAGCCCGCGTCCGCTGGACGCCATCTCGCCCGGATGCCGCTTGTGCGGCAGCTCGTCGCTCGCGTCGGCCACCTCCACGCGCAGCCGGCGGGCATGGTCGCGGCAGACCACCTCGGCGACGAGCAGCGCGTCGCCGTCCGTGTGCACCAGCACGTTGGTGACCATCTCCGAGACCATCAGGACCGCCGAGTCGACCTGGTCCCCGTCCTTCCAGTCGTGCAGCAGCTGGCGCATCTGCTCGCGGGCGGCGGCGATGCGTTCCGGCTCGGCCTGGGCGACGGTCATCATCGTGCGGCGCGGGGCCTCCCGTACGGCCGCGCCCTGCCGGGAGAGGAGCAGGACGGCGATGTCGTCCTCGCGGCGGTCGGCGAGCGGCCCCGTGGTGTGGTGCGAGCCGGGCCCGTGGACGGCCTCGACGAGCCGGTCGGCGAGCGCCTCCAGGTCCTCGCCGTCGTCGGACTCCAGCAGCTTCCGGACCCGTTCCCAGCCGCTGTCGAGGTCGTGGCCGCCGGTCTCCAGGAGGCCGTCGGTGCAGATCATGAGGGTCTCGCCGGGCTGCAGGGTGAGCCGGGTGGTGGGGTAGTCGGTGTCCGGGACGATGCCGAGGGGCAGGCCGCCGGCGGTGGGTCTCAGCAGAACCGTTCCGTCGGTCATCCGTACCGCCGGGTCCGGGTGCCCGGCCCGCGCGATGTCGACCGTGCCCGTCTCCAGGTCGACCTCCAGGTAGAGGCAGGTCGCGAAGCGGGGCCCGCCGTACGGGTCGTCCTCGGAGCCGTAGCCGGACCCATGGCCGGCGCCGTAGCCGGACCCATGGCCGGAGCCGGAGCCGGACCCATAGGCGGAGGCGGACCCGGACCCGGACCGGGAGCCGCCCCCGACCTCCGCCCCGGCCACCCCGCCCGTGCCGCCCATACCGCTCGTGCCGCCCCCGGCCACCCCGCCCGTGCCGTCGTTGATGCCGTACAGGAAGCGCGAGGCGCGGGAGAGCACGGCGTCCGGGCGGTGGCCCTCGGAGGCGTAGGCGCGCAGGGCGATCCGCAGCTGCCCCATCAGCCCGGCGGCCCGCACGTCATGGCCCTGCACGTCGCCGATGACCAGCGCGATCCGGCCGGCGCCGGACCCGCCGGGCAGCCGGATCATGTCGTACCAGTCGCCGCCGACCTGGAGTCCACCGCCGGTGGGCACGTAACGCGCCGCCACCTGGATGCCGGGGATGCCGGGGCCGAGGACCGGCATCATCGCCCGCTGCAGTCCCAGCGACAGCTCCCGCTCCGACTCTGCCACCCCGGCCCGGGCCAGCGCCTGCGCCAGCATCCGGGCGACCGTCGTCAGGACGCTGCGCTCGTCCGGCGTGAACGCCACCGGATGCTTGAACGCGGCCATCCACGCGCCCATCGTCCGCCCGGCGACGACGAGCGGGACGAAGGCCCACGAGCGGCGGCCGAAGCGCTGCGCGAGCGGCCAGGTCATCGGGAAGCGCCGGGCGTACTCCTCCGGGCTCGGCAGATAGATCGCCCGCCCGGTCCGTACGACCTCGGCCGCCGGGTAGTCGGTGTCCAGGGTCATCGAGGTGAACGGCCCCTCGTCGCCGTCGCCGTGCCCGTGATGGCCGATCACGGTGAGCCGTTCGCCGGACATCCCGAAGACGGCGAGCCCGTCCGGCGAGAACCCGGGCATCGACAGGGACGCCGCCACCCGCAGCACCTCGGCCGTCGACCGGGCCTCCGCGAGCGCCCGGCCCGCGTCGAGCAGGAAGGCCTCGCGGGAGCGGCGCCAGTCGCCGGTGATGGGCGTGTGCGGCCCCGCGGCGCCGGGCTGCGGCTCGGCGACCTCCTGGAGGGTGCCGACGAGCTGGTAGTCGGTTCCCTCGATCAGCGGCTTGGACCTGCTCCGTACGGTACGGATCACCCGGCCCTGCTCGTCCATGATCCGCAGCCGGGCCTCGGCGAGGGTGCCCTCGGCGACGGCGAGGTTCACCACCCCGTCGATCTCGTTCCAGTCGACCGGATGAAACCGGGAACGCACCTGCGCCTCGGTGAGCCGCGCGGGCTCGGCGGGCAGCCCGAGCAGCCGGGCCGCCTCGGCGTCGAGGGTGACGAACCCGGAGGCGTTGTCCCAGCGCCACAGACCGGTCGCGATCGCGGCCAGGACGTCCTCGGTGCGCATTGCCCCACTTTATGAATATCGGACAGCAGGTCGCCACTGAGAGTATTCGAATCGCGATCTTGGGTCGCCCGGTACGCTGGGAAGGCTTGACGCGGCTCGACGCCGTCAAGCTTTTCCACCACGGATCCCGAAGAACTGGATGAACGACGATGCATCGGTACAGGTCCCACACCTGCGGCGAGCTCCGCGCCTCTGACGTCGGCACCGACGTCCGGCTGAGCGGCTGGCTGCACAATCGGCGCGACCTGGGCGGCATCCTCTTCATCGATCTGCGCGACCACTACGGCATCACCCAGCTGGTCGCCCGCCCCGGCACGGCGGCGGCCGAGGTCCTCGACAAGCTGACCAAGGAGACCGTCGTCCGCGTCGACGGCAAGGTCGTCTCCCGCGGCGCCGAGAACGTGAACCCCGACCTCGCCACCGGCGAGATCGAGATCGAGGCCGCCGAGGTCGAGGTCCTGGGCGCGGCCCAGCAGATCCCCTTCACCATCAACACCGACGACGGCGTCAACGAGGAGCGGCGGCTCGAGTACCGCTTCCTCGACCTGCGCCGCGAGCGCATGCACAGGAACATCATGCTGCGCAGCGCCGTTATCGCCTCGATCCGCTCGAAGATGGTGGCCCTCGGCTTCAACGAGATGGCGACCCCGATCCTGACGGCGACCTCCCCCGAGGGCGCGCGCGACTTCGTGGTCCCCTCCCGCCTCAACCCGGGCAAGTTCTACGCGCTGCCGCAGGCGCCGCAGCAGTTCAAGCAGCTGCTGATGATCTCGGGCTTCGACCGCTACTTCCAGATCGCGCCCTGCTTCCGCGACGAGGACGCCCGCGCCGACCGCTCGCCGGGCGAGTTCTACCAGCTCGACGTGGAGATGAGCTTCGTCGAGCAGGAGGACGTCTTCCAGCCGATCGAGAAGCTGATGACCGAGCTCTTCGAGGAGTTCGGCGGCGGCCGTCACGTGACGTCCCCGTTCCCCCGCATCCCGTTCCGCGAGTCGATGCTGAAGTACGGCAACGACAAGCCGGACCTGCGCACCTCGCTCGAACTCGTCGACATCACCGACGTCTTCGAGAACTCGGAGTTCAAGGCCTTCGCGGGCAAGCACGTCCGCGCGCTCGCGGTCCCGGACACCGGCGACCAGCCGCGCAAGTTCTTCGACGGCCTCGGCGACTTCGCGGTCTCGCTCGGCGCGAAGGGCCTGGCCTGGGTCCGCGTCGGCGAGGGCAACGCGCTGACCGGCCCGATCGCCAAGTTCCTCACCGAGGAGAACGTCAAGGTCCTCACCGAGCGCCTGGGCCTCAAGCCCGGCCACGCGGTGTTCTTCGGCGCCGGCGAGTTCGACGAGGTCTCCAAGATCATGGGCCCCGTCCGCGTCGAGGCCGCCAAGCGCGCGGGCCAGTTCGAGGAGAACGTCTTCCGCTTCGCCTGGATCGTCGACTTCCCGATGTACGAGAAGGACGAGGAGACCGGCAAGATCGACTTCTCGCACAACCCCTTCTCGATGCCGCAGGGCGGCCTCGAGGCCCTGGAGACCCAGGACCCGCTGGACGTCCTCGGCTGGCAGTACGACATCGTCTGCAACGGCATCGAGCTCTCCTCCGGCGCCATCCGGAACCACGAGCCCGAGATCATGTTCAAGGCCTTCGAGATCGCCGGCTACAGCCGCGAGACCGTCGAGACCGAGTTCGCCGGCATGCTCCGCGCCTTCCAGTACGGCGCCCCGCCGCACGGCGGCATCGCCCCGGGCGTCGACCGCATCGTGATGCTCCTCGCCGACGAGCCCAACATCCGCGAGACGATCGCCTTCCCGCTGAACGGCAACGCCCAGGACCTGATGATGGGCGCCCCGACCGAACTGGACGAGGCCCGCCTGCGCGAGCTGAACATCCAGCTCCGCAAGCCGGTCGCGGCCACCAAGCCCACCGCGGACCGCCCGATCACGGAGTCGGTCCACCCGGACGCGGCCCGCGGCTGACGCCTGCCGGCCTTGTAGGTTCTTGAGGGGCCCGGAACCGTCTCGCACGACGGTTCCGGGCCTCACTCGTTCTCGTAGCGCGGAAGGCCTTCGGTCGAGATGGTCCATCCGGCGACGGTGACGTCCTCGCCGTAGACGAAGTCCTTCCGCGTGGCGTAGCGCGGTCCCTCCGGTGTGGGGTGGATGTCCGTCATGACGGCCCCGGTTCCGGTACGGGGGTCGAAGACGGCGTAGACGGGGACGCCGATCAGGGCGTAGTCGCGCATCTTGCCGCGCCAGTCGTTGTCGGGATTGGAGCGCGACACGACTTCGACGGCGGCGACGAGGGTCCGGGGGTCGAAGGAGCCGTCGACGTCCATGTCGGCTTCGGCGATCACCATGAGGTCGGGGCGGCGCATGATGCCTTCGGGCTCGTCTTCCACGTCGGGCTCTCCCGTGTGGGCGACGATCTCCTCCGGCATCACCTTCTCGAGGCGCTTCCGGAGGCGCAGTGCGGTCAGTTCGTGACGACCGCTGGGCGCCATCATGTCGAGGACGATCCCTTCCTTGGTGATCTCGAATTTCCCCGGCAGGGTGTCGTCCGTGGAGTGAACGAAGTCCCTCATGGTCCGGTAGAGGAGAGAAGCGCCCTGCCGTGCGTCGTTCGAGGCGATGGTCATGGCGCTCGCTCCTCGTCTGTGCCCAGGGGCAAGGATCGTCACGTTCATGGTAGGCGGCAGCCCCCGCAGCGGCCCGGTTCCGGCCCTCGGTACGCCAGGTCGCAGACGTCGCAGTTCTGGAGCGGGTGCTGTCGGGGCGCCCGGAACGGGGGCGGCGCCGGGAGCAGGGCGGTGAGCCGGTGGGCCAGGAGGGCGGCGGGGCGGTACAGGGGCTCGGGCAGATCGGTGGTGAGCGCATGCCGTACGGCCTCGGGCGAGACCTCCCGCTCCAGCCAGGCGGCGACACCCGGGGCGAGGTGCTCGGTGTCGGCGGCGGAGAGGAGCAGCCGGGGATCTCGGATTCGGAGCCCGGCGAGGACCTCGACGGCGGTCAGTAGCAGCTCAGGGGCGGGATACGCGGGCTGCGGCACGGGGGGGCATGGCGCGGCGACGGGGCGGCTCGGACCGGGGCGCAGGCCGGGGCTTCGGCGCAGGCTTCGGCGCCGGCCGTGCGGAGCCGGTACGGGTACTGGTGCCGCTGCGTCCCGGCTGGTTGCAGAACACCGTCCGTGTCACGATCCGCCCGTTCAGCAGGCGTACGCGCTCACGCCGCAGGTAGCCATGGGCCTCCAGCTCGCGCATGGCGGCGGCGGTCCGTGTGGTGCCCTCGCGCATCTTCCGGGCCATGGTCTTGATGTCGACGGGCGAGCCGCCGGGCACCGACTGGATGTACGCGCCGATTGCGCGGGCCAGCCCCGACAGCTCCTCGTGCTGGAGGAGGTCGTTGCCGACGATGGTGAAGCGCTCGGTGTGACGGGTGTTCTCGTGAATGACACCGCCACTCGTACCCCGGTGAGAGTGGTTCTTCCCGCCGTTACGGGACGAGGCGTGCGGGCGCACGCTAGTGTTCTGGCTATCCATCGGGAAGTGATGCCTTCCTTGATGGTCAGGCCCTCGCAACGGGATTGCCGTCCCGGCGGGGGCCGACGCATGTCTACGGTTGTCTCGGTCGAGCTGAGCGTAGATCAAGCAACCGGCCTCGACGCCACCCCAGTTGGCATATTTCACCTGCATGGGTGACGCTGCCGCTACGGGAGGGGAAGGGCGGGTTTGGCGGGGTCATTTCCCCTCTGGTACTTGGCACTTGGGACCGCCCGAAGCACCGGAACCCGGCTTATCGAGCTCCGGTGAACCGACGAGTTCCAGCTCCGCCCAGACCGTCCACAGCCATTCGGCGGCGAGCAGCCGGGGAAGCCCGGCCCCGCGCGGAGTTGGCGACCGCCGGACACGGAAATCCCACGTCCGCGACTCCAAGTGCACCGACGGCCCCCGGCTGGCGCTCGCGCCGGCCGCGTGGGCGGACTTCGTCGCGTACACCTCGGGTCAGTTCTCTCCTTTGTTGTGCCTGGTGATGAGGTCTTGAAGCGTCTGAATGATCGCGTCCAGATCTCCCAAGGCTCTGATGCAGAAGTCCTGGTCCCGCATCGCCAGATTGACGCGCTCGTCAAAGGCGGCGGGCGTACCGTCGGTTTCGTTGTCCTCAAGGAGGACTGATGGGGCCAATAGCCAGTTCCGGCGCGTGGTGTCGAGGCTCCATTCCACAGCGGTAGGAGTCGCACGTACGGCCTGCTCGATGAGCTGGAGGTATTCGATGCGAGGTGCATCGAATCGCCAACCAACGTACGGCACTTGGTAGTAGTCGTACAGCGGATGTCGTCCTGCGCTGAGTCTGAACCACCTCAAGGGCCCCAGTCGGCTGAGCGTTTCGCCGACCAAACGGCCGCGTGCGGACATGGATGAAACACCCCTCCTCGTTACCAGAGCGGACCCGAGGATCCAGTTGCCGTTGCAGTCGTCGATCTGGACGAGGGCGGCCTCGTCGCGGTCGCTGCCCCCGTGCCCGTCCCCGCCGCCGTCCCCGTGGCCGACGGTGGCGAAGTGCCGTACAAGGCCCGTCTCCGGGTCGGTCACCGTGTACGTGCCGTCCGAGGCGTCCCGGTCCAGCGCACAGCGACGGGTGCCGTGGGTCGGCAGTACGGGGACACCGGGTGCCGGATGCGGAAAGGCGAGGATGCTGCCGTCGTCACTGACCAGGAGGACGCCCTCGGCGTCGATCTCCAGCCGCTGGTCCACCGTCGACGACCACCCCGGACCGAACCAGCGGCTGTCGGTCTGAGGCAGCAGCATGCGGCCCGTCGCCATGTCGATCGGGTCGCCTTCGCAGACCGTCTCTTTGCACCGCTGGCTGTTGCTCTCCCGTCCGCACTGCCCGCATCCAGTGCCACTCCGCCCGGACCCGGCAGCATCGGCACCATCACGTCCAGCAGCCGCGCGCCCAGAACCGTCCGGTACGTCCACTCCCGGCCCGCCTCGCCCCGCGCCGCCGCGAACCGCGCCAGCGCCTCCTCGTCCGAGAACGCGCAGATCCACCGCACACCGTTGAAGTCCGCGGTCCACAGACTCTCGTTCTCGTCGAACGGCACCAGCACAGCCGTACGCCGGAATTCACCAAGCAAACGCGCAAACTCGCGTCGCGCGGCGACGAGTTCATCCTTTGGGTCGTCCGCCGGCTGAGCCTTCGGCGCGGCGGTCGCCGGTACGGACCCCTCCGCTTCCAGTGCTAACTCCGTCAGCCGTGAAACCCGTTGAGGCTTCGCTATGCCATCCCCGTTGTCAATCACGCGCCCATGCTGTCACGTGATCATTTCCACGAGCAACGGTAAATATGGTCGATTGCCGTGCGTCCCCTGGCCCGTGGGCCTCAGCCGACCCATTCCTTCAGCGGCGCGGTGTCCAGTTCCATGCCCACGGGCTCCGGCAGGGTCACGGTCTTGCCGAAGGTGACCGTCACGACCATGTCGTAGCGTCCCTCTCCCGGCTGGGAGTGGACCAGCACCTCGCCGGTCGCGCGGTCGATCAGGAGGTACACGGGGATGCCGGTCTCGGCGTAGGCGCGGGGCTTCTCGACGCGGTCGCGACGGTCGGTGTCCGAGTCGCGCGGGGTGACCTCGACGGCCATGAGGACACCGTCGGCGGACGCCCACTCGCCCTGGCCTGCGAAGGTGCCGCTGGGCGCGAGGCAGCCGTCCGGGCGGGCGTTGCCCTTGCGGTAGGTCTCGACCCGCAGCCCTTGGTCCGGGTACAGCCACCATTCCGTGTTCGTCTGGATGCAGAGGCGGGTCAGCCATTCGATGATCCGCCCGTGGTCGCCGTCCGGCAAAGCCTTCTCCCCGATCTTCCCGTCGATGAACTCCAGGCGCAGGGCGTCGCTCAGCCGGTCGCCGACCCTGGCGAGCTCCTCGAAGAGCTCCTGGGTCATCGCACGGGTCCGCTGCTCGACTGCCTCCACGGCGGCCTCCTCCGGGATCGGTGGTGCCTTCCACGGTACGTGTTCGTCCCGTCGCGCGGACGGATTCGTCGCTGTCGCCATGACCAGACGTTGGCAATGCCTGATGGCTATGTCGGCGCGTGTCGAAGGCTTCACCCTGGCGGGTGACGCCGGTGTCTCGTACCTCGAAGGCGGCCCGTCCCATATATCAGGGGCGACGGCCTGAGAGCGGCTCGCTGCGGCGACGTTCTTCTGCGAGTCACGTCGTCGGATCGTGTTGTGCCTGGCGGAACCGGCGTAGTGCCGATGTGTAGTCCTTCGCTGCCGGGTCGCCTGCGGGCAGGGTCTCCACGTGCTCGTCCGCGAAGCTCTGCGCGGCGGTCAGTACCGCGCGGGCGAGGTCTTCGGTGCTGCAGCGGCCCACCGGGATGCCGTTCGCCCGCACCCGGACGTGCCCGTCGCGGCGGCGGTGGAAGTCCAGGCGGTACGACGAGCCGATGGGCGTGTAGGTGAGCGTCCGCCTCTTTCCTGAGAGCAGGGGCTCCAGTTGGTCCAGGAGCAGCGGCACCGACAGGTGGATCATCATTCCCTGGTCGGGCACGTGCCCGGTCGAGGCCGCCGTGCCGCCTTCGCCCTCGCAGACCAAGTCGCCCAGGTCGAAGCCGCTGGGTTCGCCCTGGCCGGGGCGGACCGTGAAGGTCAGCTTGATCATCGGCTGTTCGTCCTCCCGGCCGGGGAGAGGTCCGCGGCCGCCATGAGCGAGCGGACGGCTGTCGTGAGGTCCGATGCGGGGAGCAGCGCGTCGTCGCGGTCCTCCAGGGCCATGAAGACCGCGTCGAAGAGTTCGGCGAGGCGGCCCCGGACGCGTTCTCCGGCGGCGTCGGCCGAGCGGCGGGCGCTGTGCCAGGCCATGGCGAAGGAATCGGCGGAGGGGCCGTCGACGGCGTCGCCGGAGACGAAGGCCTGGAGCAGGGAGAGCCGGTGGGCCGTCACGCTGCCCGGCGGGACCTCGGAGGGGTCGGTCCAGGCTCGGTGAGTGGCGGGATGGGCGGCTGCCACGGCGAGGAGGGCGGGTTGCCGGTCGGCGAGTACGCGGGCGTGACGGGCGAAGCGCGTACGGGCCTCCTCGACGCCTTCGGCGAGCGCCGCCGACAGGAAGCGGGGCGTGCCGGAGATCAGGGCGTGGCCGGGCTCGGGGTAGTGGACCGTGCCCGTGTCGTCCGGGGTGGCCAGGACGCACGGCGGGCGGAGAGCGGTCAGGTCGGTGGTGAGGGGGAGGGGGACGGGCGGGGCGTCGGGCCTCTCGTACAGGAGGTGGGGCGCGCCGACCGCCCGGCAGCCGGCCACGATGCGTCCGGCCAGTGCCGGGTTGACGGTCGGCCCCACCGGGAGCGGCGCCGACGGGAGGCGGGCGGCCGTCAGGTGTTCCTCGTGGTCGAGGATCAGGACCGCCGGGCCCGCCGGGGTGGTGTGGAGAACGATCAGGTCGTCCTGGGACGGGTACCAGAGGTCGCCGATCGCCGCGATCAGCCGTCCGGCCGGCAGTTTCGCCGCTGTTCCGTCGGCCGGCCAGGCCGCCGTTACCTCGGCTCGCGGGTCCGTTAAGCGGGCCGTCAGGCACGTACGGAGTTCGTCCTCGGTCAGGGCGGAGATGTCGGCGTACACGCCGGTCGTGGGGGTGGTGGGGGCGGTGTCGCCGCGTGCGGAGGCCGCCGTCGCCCGTACGGCCGTGGCCGCGCGGAGTGCTTCCGTGAGGAGGGTCGGTGAGGGTGTCGGCGTTGCTCCGAGGGCCTTCAGCGTGGCCGTCAGGCGAAGGGGCATCGGGGGCTCCTCTCTCTTCCGGTACGGCGACGGCCGCCGCCCCGGGTGGGGCGGCGGCCGTCGAGGTGGGCGTCGTCGGACGTCAGTCCTTCTTCGGGTCCTCCAGGCGCGGGAACAGGACCGCGCCCTTCGTCACCGTCGCGCCGGCCGGGAGCTGGCCCCACGTCGCGGCGTCCTGGACCGGCTGGGCGGACAGGGCGCCCAGGGAGGCCTCGGCGCCGAGGGAGTCCCACAGGGCCTGCGAGGTCTCCGGCATGATCGGGTTGAGCAGGACGGCGACGGCGCGGAGCGACTCCGCGGCCGTGTAGAGGATGGTCGCCAGGCGGGCCCGGCCCTCCGCCGAGTCGTCCTTGGCCACCTTCCACGGCTCCTGCTCCGTGATGTAGCCGTTGACCTGCTTCACGAAGTCGAAGATCGCCAGGATGCCGGCCTGGAAGTCCAGCTCCTCGCCGATCTTCGCGTCGGCCGTCGCGACGGCCTTCGCCAGGCCCTCGTGCAGCGCCTTCTCCGCGTCGCCGTCCGCCGTCGCGGCCGGCAGTTCGCCGCCGAAGTACTTGCCGACCATCGCGGCCACGCGCGAGGCCAGGTTGCCGTAGTCGTTGGCCAGCTCGGACGTGTAGCGGGCGGAGAAGTCCTCCCACGAGAACGAGCCGTCCTGACCGAAGGCGATCGCCCGCAGGAAGTACCAGCGGTACGCGTCCACGCCGAAGTGCGAGGTCAGGTCCTGCGGCTTGATGCCGGTCAGGTTCGACTTCGACATCTTCTCGCCGCCGACCATCAGCCAGCCGTTCGCCGCGACCCGGCCCGGGACCGGCAGGCCCTGCGCCATCAGCATGGCCGGCCAGATGATCGCGTGGAAGCGGAGGATGTCCTTGCCGATGAGGTGGACGTTCGCCGGGAAGGTCTCGTCGAACTTCGCCGGGTTCTCGTTGTAGCCGACGGCCGTCGCGTAGTTCAGGAGCGCGTCGATCCACACGTAGATCACGTGCTTGTCGTCCCACGGCACCGGGACGCCCCAGTCGAACGTCGAGCGCGAGATCGACAGGTCCTCGAGGCCCTGCTTGACGAAGTTCAGCACCTCGTTGCGGGCCGACTCCGGCTGGATGAAGCCCGGGTTCGCCTCGTAGAACTCGATGAGCTTCGGGCCGTACTCGCTCAGCTTGAAGAAGTAGTTCTCCTCCTTGAGGATCTCCACCGGCTTCTTGTGGACGGCGCACAGCTTCGTGCCGTCCTCCGCCTCGATGAGGTCGCCGGGGAGCTTGTACTCCTCGCAGCCCACGCAGTACGGGCCCTCGTACCCGCCCTTGTAGATCTCGCCCTTGTCGTACAGGTCCTGCACGAACTCCTGCACGCGGTCGGTGTGACGCTTCTGCGTGGTGCGGATGAAGTCGTCGTTCGCGATGTTCAGGTGCTCCCAGAGGGGCTTCCAGGCCTCCTCGACGAGCTTGTCGCACCACTCCTGCGGGCTGACGCCGTTCGCCTCCGCGGTGCGCATGATCTTCTGACCGTGCTCGTCCGTGCCGGTGAGGTACCACACCTTCTCACCGCGCTGGCGGTGCCAGCGGGTGAGCACGTCGCCTGCGACGGTCGTGTAGGCGTGGCCCAGGTGAGGAGCGTCGTTGACGTAGTAGATGGGGGTCGTGACGTAGTACGCCTTCGAGCCCTGCTTCTCGGATCCAGTGGCCGCCATGGTGCGAATTTTAACGGCCGGGGCGAGCGGTCCTCACACGGATAAACCTGGGGCGGGACCCGGGGGCCCGGCGCGCGGACCGCTCGGGCCCGGCGCGCGGTCCGCCCGGGCCCCGCCCGGTCCGGTCCGGCCCTGCCCGGTCCGCCCGGTCCGCCCGGGCCCTGCCCGGTCCGCCCGGGTGGTGGGTCGGTCGGGTGGTGGGTCGGTCGGGTGGTGGGTCGGTCGGGCGGTGGGTCGGTCGGGCGGTGGGTCGGCCGGGCGGTGGGTCGGTCGGCTCAGACCGTCCAGTCCGCGAGCAGCTCGCGGTAGAAGGTCGCGTGCGGGGTCTCCACCGGGGCCGGGCCCGCGAAGTGGACGGCCGTACGAGGGGTGGCCAGCTTACGGAGGTAGTCGAAGGCCTTCGTCTCCTCCTCGCCCCACACCGTGAACCGCCAGTGCGTCGCGTACGGGCGGTCCGCCGCCTCCGTCAGCGCCTGCGTGGCGGTCGTCTTCGACTCGGGCGCGCCGTCCGTCTGGAACACGACCAGGGCCGGGCGGGCCGGGTCCGCCGACTTCTCGTGGAGGGCGAGGACCTCCTCGACCGCGCGGTCGTAGTTGGTGCGGCCCATCCGGCCGAGGGTCGCGTTGATCTCCTCGACGCGGGTCGGGGTGAGGTCGGCGGGGGTGAGGACGGCGGTGCCGTCGATCTCCGTGGAGAAGAAGACGGCGGTCACGGCGGCGTCCTCGGAGAGGTGCGCGGCGAGTGCCACCGTCTGCTCGGCGAGCCGCTGGACCGAGCCGTCCTTGAAGTACGGCCGCATCGACCCGGACCGGTCCACGACCAGGTAGACGGCGGCGCGGGCGCCGGTCAGCCCCTGCTTCTTGAGGACGGCGCCGGCCGCCTTGTAGGCGTCGGCGAGGTGCGGGGCGGCGGCCTTGACCTTGGCGAGGGAGAGGGCCGGGGTGGGGGAGGGGGCGGTCGTGGAGGGTTCCTCCGCGGCCTCCGGCTTCGCCGGGGTGGGCTCCGCGCTCGCGGCGACGGGCTCGGCCGCCGGGGTCTCGGTTACGGCCTCGGGCTCTGCCTCCGGCTGTACGGGAGCCTCGTCCGCCTCGGCAGCGGGGGCCGCCTCCGGCTCGGCCTCGGAGGCCTCCGGCTCGGCCGCGGTCACGGCGTCGGCCGCCGGGGCCTCGGCTACCGGCTCCGTCGGCGTCGGCTCCGCGTCCGCGGCGGCGGCCTCCACGGCGACGGCGTCTGCGGCGGCCTCGGGCTCGGCCTCATCCGCTACGGCGGCCTCGGCCTCGGGCTCGGCGGTGGCCGGGGCGGCCTCGTCCGCGACGGCAGCCTCGGGCTCGGCCTCATCGGCGACGGCGGGCTCGGCCTCGGCTACGGGCTCGGCCTCATCGGCGACGGCGGGCTCGGCCTCGGCTACGGGGGCCGCCTCCTCGGCGGCGGCGGGCTCGGCCTCGGCTACGGGGGCCGCCTCCTCGGCAGCGGCCTCGGACTCCGCCTCGGCGGCAGCGGCCGGAGCCTCGGTCTCCGGCTCCGCCGGGACTTCCTGCTCGCTCGCCGCCGCAGCGGCCGGCGCCTCCGCCTCCGGCTCGGTTTCCGCCGTCGCGGTCGGCTCCTCCGAGGCAGTGGCCTCGGCGGCCTCCGGCTCCTCGGGCTCCACGGCAGGGCTCTCCGTGGCGGGGTTCTCCACGTCGTCCGTGGCTTCGGCACTGCCGGCAGGCTCCGCCGTGGCGCTCTGCTGCGGCTCCTCAGAGGAGCCCTCGACCGCGGCCTCGGCCTCCGCCTCAACCGCCACCGAGTCCGCCGTCGCCTGCGCCTCGCGCTCGCCCTCAGCCGCAACCGCGTCCGCCGGCTCCGCCGCGTCCGTCTCCGTCTTCGCCCGCGGCGTCTCCGCGTCCCCCGCCCGCCGTGCCGGCGGGATCTGCGGGTTGTCGAACGCGGCCGCCACCAGGTCCGCCGCCGCGCGCTCGGCCGCCGACGGCCTTCCGCCGCCGGCAGCCCCGGCACCGGCCTCTGCCGAAGCCGTGTCCGCGCCGGCGCCGGCGCCCGCGCCCGTACCCGCGCCGTCAGCCCTGCCCCCGGCCTTCGCCTCGGCCTTCGCGTCGGCCTTCGCGTCCGCCGTCACCTCGGCGTCCGCCGTCACCTCGGCCTCCGCCTTCGCCGCCGCGTCCACCTCCCCGTCGCGAGACGTGCCCTGGGGCGGGACGGAGGTTGCCGGGACCTCGAGTTCCGCGGTGTTCGCGCGGTCGCGGCCGAATACCTTGCGCAGCAAGCTCCGAATACCCATGGGGTAACCCCTTCGCATGAGTTGGGTGCGGTATGCGTCCTTCATCCCTGGCCAGGGCGGACACGTAAGGTTAGCGGCCGGGCTCCCCGCGCCCTACGACCCGGGCGCCCCCGGTCGCCACGCATTCATCGTGCGTTCATTCTCCCGCCTCCGACGTGCAGACGTGCGCACATAACGTCGCCGCGGACCCGCGCTCAAACCTGGAGGACGACGTGCGCAAACTGCTGCCGATGCTGAGCAACCACTCACACGGAGGCGGCCGTTCCGCCCTGACGTGCCGTTTCCGCTGTGGCGACGCCTGCTTCCAGGAGGTGCCCAACACCAGTGACAACGAGTACGTCGGTGACGTCATAGCCGGCGCGCTCTCGCGCCGCTCCGTCATGCGTGCCGCCGCCGTCGTGACCGTGGCCTCCGCCGCCGGTTCCGCGCTCGCCCTCGGCAACGCGCCCGCCGCCGAGGCCCAGACCGGACTCGCCGGACACAACGGGAACACCGTGCCCGGCAAGGCCGACGGCGCCCGCGGCCTGCGCTTCGCGCCCGTCGCGCCCAACACCGCCGACCAGGTCACCGTCCCCGCCGGCTACTCCCAGAACGTGGTCATCCGCTGGGGCGAGCCCATCCTGCGCGGCGCGCCGGCCTTCGACTCGGAGAAGCAGACCGCCGCCGCCCAGGCCGGGCAGTTCGGCTACAACAACGACTTCCTCTCCCTCCTCCCGCTGCGCGGCGAGCACCACCGCCAAGTCCTCGTGGCCAACCACGAGTACACCGACGAGGTCCTGATGTTCCGGGGCTACGACCCCGAGAACCCGACCCGCGAGCAGGTCGAGATCGCCTGGGCCGCGCACGGCCTGTCCGTCGTCGTGGTCCAGGAGGAGCACCGCACGGGCAAGCTCACCCCGGTCACCCGCCACCACCTCA
This sequence comes from Streptomyces sp. NPDC127092, assembly GCF_042722475.1. NCBI lineage: Bacteria > Bacillati > Actinomycetota > Actinomycetes > Kitasatosporales > Streptomycetaceae > Streptomyces > Streptomyces sp. NPDC127092. The sequence continues at coordinate 96,949 of NZ_JBHXFE010000026.1, read as the reverse complement.
ACCGGCGGCTCCACACCACCAGCGAGTTCGAGCTCACCGGTCCCGCCGCGGGCAGCGCGCTCGTGAAGACCTCCGCCGACCCGGCCGGCCGTACCGTCCTCGGCACGCTCAACAACTGCGCCGGCGGCACCACCCCGTGGGGCACCACCCTCCACGGCGAGGAGAACTTCAACCAGTACTTCGCCAACGGTTCGAGCGCCACGGACAAGCGGTACGGCATGGTCGCCGGCGCCTCCGAGCGCAAGTGGGAGCGCTTCGACAAGCGCTTCGACCTCGCGCAGGAGCCCAACGAGGCCCACCGCTTCGGCTGGGTCGTCGAGCTCGACCCGTACGACCCGGAGTCCACCCCCCGCAAGCGCACCGCGCTCGGCCGCTTCAAGCACGAGGCCGCGCAGCCCCGCCTCACCGCCGACGGCCGTCCCGTCGTCTACATGGGCGACGACGAGCGCTTCGACTACTTCTACAAGTTCGTGTCGAGCAAGCGGATGATGAAGGGCGGCTCCCGCAAGGCGCGCGAGCACAACCTCACCCTGCTCGACGAGGGCACCCTCTACGTCGCCAAGCTCACCGGCGACTCCCCGGCCGCGGAGATCGACGGCACCGGCAAGCACCCGAGCGACGGCGAGTTCGACGGCACCGGCGTGTGGATCCCGCTCGCCACGGCCGGCCCCGACGGCGCCGTCTCGCACGTGCCCGGCATGACCGCCGAGGAGGTGTTCGTCTTCACCCGCATCGCCGGTGACAAGGTCGGCGCCACCAAGATGGACCGCCCCGAGGACGTCGAGCCCTCCCCGCGCACCGGCCGGGTGTACGTCGCCCTCACCAACAACAAGGACCGCGGCAAGGCCGGCAAGGCCCCCGCCGACGAGGCCAACCCGCGCAACGCCAACAAGCACGGCCAGATCCTGGAGCTCGCCGAGAACTGGGACGACCCGGCCGGCGACGGCTTCGCCTGGCGGCTCTTCCTCGTCGCGGGCGACCCGAACGACCCCGCCACCTACTTCGCGGGCTTCCCCAAGGACAAGGTCAGCCCGATCTCCTGCCCCGACAACGTGGCCTTCGACCCGCACGGCAACCTGTGGATCTCCACCGACGGCAACCAGCTCGGCTCGCACGACGGCCTCTTCGGCGTCGCGACGCGCGGCGAGCGGCGCGGTGAGCTGAAGCAGTTCCTGACCGTCCCGGCGGGTGCCGAGACCTGTGGCCCGATCATCCAGGACCGCCGCGTCCTCGTCGCCGTGCAGCACCCGGGCGAGGTCGACGGGGCCTCCGTGGAGAAGCCGGCCTCCGTCTGGCCCGACGGCCCCGGCAAGATCGTCCGCCCGGCGGTCGTCGCCGTGTGGCGCGCCGACGGCCGCGACATCGGCGTCTGACGCACGCCCCGGCGTCGGGGGCGGGCGTCAGCCCGTCCCCGGCCCCGATCCCGTCCTCGGACCCGTCCTCGGACCCGACCCCGTCGACGTTCCCGTCCCCGTCCCCGTGCCCGTCCCGAGGCCCAGCCCCTCCCTGAACCGGACGAACTGTTCCTCGGGCTCGCCCGTGTACACCCACGGCACCCACGCCGCCCGCGGCCCCAGCATCCCGAGGAGTTCCCGGGCCAGTTCCGCCTCGCCCGCGTAGCAGGCGGCATGGGCGAGGTAGTTGAGCTCGGCAACCTCCTCCGGGCGGACCGGTGCCCCCGGCTCGCGGCCGCCGATCCAGCGGGCGTGCGTACGGCGCAGCTCGGTCACCGCGAGCTCGTGCTTCCAGTGCTGGTCGAAGCCGCGCACCGGCCCCCGCCCGAGTGCCCCGTCCACGACGTAGCGGTACTCCTCGACCCGGGCGATCTGCACCAGGACCGGCAGCGGCGAACCGGGCGGCGCGACGCCCGCCGCGTCCCGCGCGAAGTCGTACATCGCGCCGTGCGTGCCGTGCCAGCGGGCCGACCAGTAGCGGAGCACCTGGGTGTGGCCCTCGGTGTTGTACGGGTCGCGGCGCCGCAGCTCGTCGAACCAGTGGCGCAGTTGGCGGCGCGGCACGCCGCCCTCGTACAGCCGGGCGACGGACAGCAGCGACACCCACGGCATCGGGTCGGCCGGTGCCGCGTCGGCCGCCGCCAGGCACGCGTCGACGGAGGCGTCGACGCGGCCCCGGTCGACCGTGCTGCCCCGGCCGGCGGCGATGGCCGTGTCGAAGACCCGTACCACCTCCGTCGCCGCCCGCAGCACCGCCGCGTCCGGGTTGTGCGGCTCGGCCGCCCGCCAGGCCTCCACCGTCGAGCTGCCCGCGGCGGCGTGCGAGAGCAGCCGCAGCCGGTGGGTGCGGCGCGACCAGTCCTCGCCGGTGGCCTGCAGCAGATCCCGTACGCCCTGCCAGCGGCCGATCACCATGTCGTGACGGGCCTCGGTGAGCGCCCGGTCGCCGAAGTCCGGGTCGAAGTCCGGGGTGAACCGGCCCTGTCGGGCCGAGCGGCGGCGCAGCGCGGCCATCCTGGTACCTCCCTCGCAGGCAGTGGCGGCCGTCGGCGGCGATGGCCGACGGTGTCAGGACTCGGACGTGAGGACGGGAAAGTCGGACTCATGGGCCCGGACTCGGGACAGGGAATCGTTCTTGCGGTCCGGTCTTGCGGTCCGGTCTTCCGGTTCGGTCTTGCGGTTCGGTCTTGCGGTCCGGTCTTGCGGTCCGGTGCTCCGGACCGGTGATCCGGACCCGGAGGCCGGGGAATCGGGTGGTCAGAAGTCCGTCGCCAGCGATTCGTCCGCCCGTCGCGCCCGTGGTGAGTCCGGCGAGGCGAACGGCTCGGCCGCGGCGAGCGCGCGGGCGGCGTCCAGGCGCGCCGGGCGGTAGTAGGCGCTGCCCTTCTTCCAGTACACGAGCATCGGTACGACTCCGGCGGCGAGCCCGCCGAGGCCGATCGCGAGCGAGGCGGTGGAGAGTTCGCCGAGCGACTCGACGAACGCCCACAGCATGAACGCCGAGCCGAGCAGCGGCCAGGCCCCGCCCAGCACGAACTCCTTCACCGAGGTCAGCAGCAGGCCCTTGTACGCGACGACGGCGGCGATGCCCGCGAGGGCGTAGTAGAAGGCGATCTGCAGGCCGATCGCGCTCACCGCGTCGCCGAGGACCTGGCCGATCGAACCGGCGGCGGCCGCGGCGGCGAACATCACGAGCGCGGCGCCGCCGACGACGGCCACCGCCACCCACGGCGTGTTCCAGCGGCGGTGGACGGTGCCGAGCACGGCGGGCAGGGTGCGGTCGCGGCCCATCGCGAACAGCGAGCGGGTGACCTGGATGAGGGTGGTCTCCAGGGTGGCGACGGTCGACAGGAGCACCGCGAGGACCAGCAGCTTGCCGCCGACGCCCGGCCAGATCTCCTGCCCGAGGACGGCGAGCACGTTCGCGCCGCCGCGCTCGATCTGCTCGGCGCTCAGCAGCACGTTGACGGCGACGGTGAACGCCTCGAAGAGCAGGAACACCACGCCCATGCCGACGAGGGCGGCGACCCCGGCGGTGCGGCGGCTGTCGCGGGTCTCCTCGCTGAGGTTGCTGGTGACGTCCCAGCCCCAGTAGTAGAACGCGGCGATCAGCGCGCCCGACGCGAAGCCGGAGGCCCCGCCGAAGTGACCGAGGCCGAACCAGGACCAGTCGAAGGCGGTGGCGTGCCCGCGGTGGATGACCGCGCCGAGGACGAACAGCAGCAGGATCAGCAGCTCGACGCCCGACATGAGGAGTTGGGCGCGCACGGTGAGCCGCGCGCCGCCGAGGACGACGAGCAGCATCATCAGGAACCAGCCGGCGCCGACCACCAGGGCCAGGGTGGTGTGCTCGGCGAGGTCCGGGTCGATGAGGGAGAGCGTGAGGGAACCGGCGGGCAGCGATCCGGCCACCATGAAGACGGTCGCCGCGAAGACCAGGGCCCAGCCGGAGAGGAAGCCGAGGAAGGGGTGGAGGGTGCGGCCCACCCACGAGTACCCAGCGCCCGCGTTGACGTCGATCCGGCCGAGGCGCGCGTAGGCGAGGACGATGCCGAGCATGGGTATCGCGCAGTAGAGCAGCGACGCGGGTCCGGCGAGGCCGACCGCGCCGAAGAGCACGGCGGTGGTGGCGGCGAGCGAGTACGCGGGCGCGCTGCCGGCCACGGCCATCACGATCGTGTCGAAGGTGCCGAGGGCGTTGGGCTGGAGGCCCCGGCCGGGGCCTCGGTCCGGGACGCGGCGGCCGGAGGTGCCGGGTGCTCTGCCGGAAGTGGTGCGCATGGCGGTGTCCTCGGGGGCGCGGGGGGAGGAGGAACGCAGGACGGAGGGGGGAGGTACGCAGGACGACGTGACCGGGCCACCAGGTCGCTCGGGGACGGAACGCGACGTGGATCACGGTGAATTCGAGCGCATCGTAGTCGTACGCGTGGGATCCGGTAACGGCGGTGGGAGGGTTCGATTCCGCAACCGCCGGTAAGGGCTCCCGTACGCCCCTTTGGCCGGGTTTACGGCGCGCTGAGGCCGTCCCGGGATGGGGCTGGGGAGGTCGGGGAGCCGGTGTGGGGAGATGAAGTCCCGGTGTCCGGGCTCGGGGTGGCGATGGCGCGGGCCGCCCGTACCTCCTGGCGGAGCGGCGCGAGCACGCCGTCCTCGTCCCCGCCGAGCTCGGCGCGCACCTCCACCAGGACCTCGCTGGAGCGCAGGCCCTCCGCCAGTTCCCGCAACTGCCGTTCCACGACGGCCACCTCGGCCGGGTGCGGGGCGGGTGCGCCGTGGTCGACGCGGATCCGGGCGGCGGTCGTGGCGTCGACGATCCGCTCCACGGCGATGGCCAGCGGCCACCACGCGGCGGCCAGGTCCCCGGCGGGCGGCGGCTCGGTCAGCGCGCGCTGGAACTCGGACCGTACGGTCGACATGTCGCGGTACAGCTTGCGCCGGGCCCGGTGCCGTGCGCCCTGGTCGCCGCCGCCATCACCCCCGGGTCCGCCATCGCCCCCGGCGCCGGATCCGGTCCCGAAGGCCAGTGCCACGTACGCGGCGGTGTCGGCGACCGCGTCGGCGAGCCGGTCCGCGACCCGGGTGTGCCAGGACTCCGGCCACAGCAGATAGCCGGCGACCAGCGCGATGGCGCAGCCGATGAGCGAGTCGTAGAGCCGCGGCAGCACCAGGTGGAAGCCCTGCTGGTTGAGCAGGTCCGACAGGAGCAGGATGACGGGGGTGATGGCGGCGGTCTGGAAGGCGTAACCCTTCGCGGAGAAGGCGGGGATGAGCGCGGCGAGCACCAGCATCACCGGCACGTCCCACCAGCCGCGCGGCAGCGCGGCCAGGATCGGCGCGGCGACGAGCAGCCCGGCGGCGGTGCCGAAGGCGCGCAGCACGGCCCGCGAGAACACCGAGCCGAAGTCCGGCTTCATCACGAACGTGACGGTGAGCGCGACCCAGTACGAGCGGGGCACGGCGATCAGCGAGACGAAGGCCTGCGCGAGGCCGATGCACAGCGCGAGCCGCAGGCCGTAGCGCCAGGACGCCCCGGACAGCAGCACGCCGCGCGTGGCGCGGCGCACCCGCACCCGCAGGGCGGCGGGCAGTCCGAGCCGGTCGTCGACGTTGTACGGGCGCGGCTCGGCCTTGTGGACGACGGTCGCCGCGTACCGCACCGCCGCGTCCACGGCCTTCTCGGACGGGCGGCGCGCCTCGGGCAGGTGCGGCTCGGGCGTGCCGGTGCGGCCGGCTTCGACGGCGTCGGCGAGCTCCCGCACGGCGGCCGCGATCTCCGGGGGCAGCGGCCGGTGGAAGCGGCGGGCCGCGAGGTGGGCGGCGGGCGCGGCCTCCACGGCCGGGATGACCGCGTTGAGCTGCGAGAGCAGCCGCACCAGGGTCGGTGCCCGGCCGTGCCGGCGGGCGCGGCGGCCGAGGACCAGGTCGTAGGACTGGTTGAGCGAGGCGGTGACGGCCTGCCGTTTCTCGTCGTACGCGTCGGTGCCGGCGGCGTCGAAGAGTTCGGCGACGGCCCGGTAGGTCCCGGCGACCGCGGTCCGTTCCGGCGCGCCGCCGCGCAGCGGCCAGCCGAGCAGGGTGAGGACCAGCACGACGACCCCGCCGAGGGCGAGCAGCAGCGGCGCCTTCCACCAGGGGTCCGGCATCGGCAGGCCGGCGCCGACGACGGCGTTGAGGAGCAGCAGCAGTCCGGAGACGGAGGCGACGGCGCCGATCGAGGAGATCATCCCGGAGACCAGCGCGATCAGGGTGAGCACGGCGACGGCGAGCCAGCCCTGGTCGAAGACGAGCGCGCCGAGGGTGACGCCGAGCGCGCCGAAGAGCTGCGGGACGGCGATGTTGAAGACCCGCATCCGGTAGGCGTCGGCGGTGTCGCCGATGACTCCGGAGAGGGCGCCCATCGACACGAGCGCCCCGTACGTGGTCTGCCCGGTGGCGAAACCGACGGCGAGCGGCGCGGCGAGCGCGATCGACGCCCGGGCGACGGCGGGCCAGGGCACCGGGGTCGGCTGCGGCTTCAGCCCGGCGGTGAGCCAGGCGGGCGGCGCGAGGCGCGCGCGGGGAGCGCGGAACGCGCGGGTGCGGGGCGGCAGTGCGGGTTTCGCCATGCGTCAAACGTACGGCGGGTGGTGCGGGGCCCGGGGCATCCGGCCGGCGGGCGGCCCGTCAGCTGCGGTAGCCCTCGACCTCGGCCGCCGGGCGGACGGCCGCGGTGTCCGGGTCCTCGCCGAACTCGGCCTTGGCGCGACGCTGTCGCAGCAGGTCCCAGCACTGGTCGAGCCGGACCTCCAGCTCGGCGAGCCGGGCGCGTTCCTCGTCGTGGAGGCCCCCGGTGCGCTGCCGCAGGCTGCGCTCCTCCTCGACGAGGGCACCGATGTTCTCGAGGATCTCGTCGTTCTCCATGCCTTCCAGCGTGGCCGATCGCTGCCCGTCGCGCGAGGCGGAGGCGCCGTGAGCCGTCCGATGGCGGTGGCCGTGGCGGTGGCGGTGGCCGTGGCGGGGCCGGGCTCAGTGGCGCACCGCCTGGGCGATCTCGGCCTTCGTCTCGCCGGTGAGGGTCCGGTTGCTGCGCGCCGTACCGGTCCTGGACTTCCCGGGTTCGACCGCGTCGATGCTCAGGACGACGGCGTCGAGCAGATTGCCCTCCGTGTCACGGAAGTTCACCACGACCGTGTAGTCGGCGATCTTGTCCTTGGGATTGGTCGCGGTGATCTCGGCGACCGTCCGGTCGGCGTCCACGGAGGTCGGTCCGGCCTTGACGTCGGCGGTGGCGTCGACCCCGTCCTTGATCTCGTCCATCTGCTGCTGCGCGGCGGACGCCACCGCCGCGGTGGCCGAGGAGACGATGTCCCCGGCCTTCTCCTTCGCCGCGTCGCAGCCCGTGAGGACCGGACCGAACGCGGCGAGGGAGAGCAGCGCGGCGGCGGCGGAAGCCGTGCGGCGAAGGCGGCGCGTCATACGCCCGCTTTCTTTCCGTACGAATGGTCGGTGGCCAGGGCCCAGATCACGAAGATCGAGACGGCCATCGAGAACAGCGCCCACCAGGGCTGGTAGGGCAGGAACAGGAACTGGGCGACGATGTTGAGCGAGGCGAGCGCGATGCCCGCGATCCGGCCCCACTCGGCGCCGCTGAGGATCCCGAAGCCGGCGATGGTGACGACGATGCCGAGGCAGAGGTGGATCCAGCCCCAGGAGGTCAGGTCGAACTTGAAGACGTAGTCGCCGACCCGGGCGTAGACGTCGTCCTCGGCGATGGCGGCGATGCCCTGGAAGATGTCCAGGATGCCGATGACCGACATGAGGACGCCGCCGAAGACGGTGCCGCCTGCGGCCCAGCCGCCGCCCGTCGACGGCTGCGGGGAGGTGCGCGGGGGTGTGGTGTTCTGGCTCATGGTGCTCATCGTGAGAGCACCTGTTCGGTTCGGAACCTTCTGATGGGCCGTACGGGTGAGACGTACGGGTGAGCCGGACGAGACGGGTGGGGCCGGCGGCCGCGGCGGGGGTGGCGGCCGCGACCGGGGGCCGCGGCCGGCTGATCCACTTGCGGGGGGTACGGGGCGGGTGTGCCCTGGAGGGTGCAGCACGGCCGCACGCACGTGGCACGGCAGTGCGTGCGGGAAGGCGCGGGAAAGGAGTCTCCCCATGGCCGCACACGCAGCGGTACCCGCCCGCAGACAGTCCCGCGGGCAGTCCCGCAGGGACTTCAGCACGCACGGCTGGGGCCTGCCCGTCACCCTCGGCATCGCCTACGGCCTGTACGCCCCCGTCATCGCCCGCCGCGGCGAGGCCCTGTCGTGGGGCCAGTTCTGGCTCGGCCTGTTCTCGGCCGTCGTCCTCGCCGTGTCCGTGTACGGGCTCCGCCGTTACGGACGGACGCTGCGGCGCGAGGTGCGCGCGGTGGCCTGGGGCGCGTTGACCGGCATCGCGATCGGCTTCCTCTTCAGTCTGTCCGACCACAGCGTGTTCTCGTCGTCGATGCTCGGCCTGATCGTCGGCGCGGCCACCTTCGCCGCCGCCTTCTACCTCTTCTACACCCACGAGGACGCCGCCGGCCGCCCCGCGCCGTACTGACCGCGACCCGCCCCGCGACCGGTCCCGCGACCGGTCCGGCGCCGGTAGTACGCGACCGCCACCGCCGCGAGCAGCGGCGGCCAGGCGGCCAGCGGGGCGTAGCAGACGAGGAGCACGGCCTCCTGGGCCGGTGAGGCCGGGATGCCCGGGCCGAGCCCGGCGTACGAGGCGTAGACGCCCCACGCGGCGATCGCGCACAGCCCGGCCACGCCCGCGAGCGCGGCCCCGGTCGCGGCGGCCGGGTTCACCCGGCGCCCGCCGAGCAGCGGCAGCCGGCGCGGGAAGACCTCGCCCCAGGGGCGGACGAGGCCGAGCGTGAGGAAGGCGAGCAGTTCGGAGACGACGCTGAGGGACACGACGTAGACGGTCTCGCCCGGTCCCATCGTGAGGAGCCCGGCGTCCTGGGTGACCGGAAGTCCGGCGACGCGCGCGAGCCGCCACAGTCCGGACGGCAGGACGACGAGCGGGACGGCGTGGGCGGCGAGGGCGGCCCAACGGGGCACGTCGGGGAGGGCGTTCAGTCTCATCGGCATGGGTCGAGCCTCCCGCCGGCGCCCGTACCGGCGCGTCGCCCGGCAGGCCGTTCCTCCTCCGCCGCACGGCGGAGACGGCCTCGTACCCCCGGCGGCGTGACCGGCCTCGTACCCCCGCTCCGCCCCGCCCGGCCTGGCACGACCCGCCGGGCCGTCGGAGACTGGTGGGAGCGGGCGCGAGACCGCCCGTCCGGGAGGACACGCGTATGACCGACCGCGTCGCAGACCCCGCCACCGGCCTCGCCGTCCGGACCGAAGGCCTGGTGAAGGTGTTCGGCACCAACCGCGCCGTGGACGGCATCGACCTGCGCGTCCCGGCCGGCACGGTCTACGGCGTCCTCGGCCCCAACGGCGCGGGCAAGACCACCGTCGTGAAGATGCTCGCCACCCTCCTCCGGCCCGACGGCGGGCACGCGTGGGTCTTCGGCAGGGACGTCGTGCAGGACGCCGACGCGGTGCGCGGCCGGGTCAGCCTCACCGGTCAGTACGCCTCGGTCGACGAGGACCTGACCGGCACCGAGAACCTGTTCCTCCTCGGCCGGCTCCTCGGCCACTCCCGTCCCGCCGCGCGCGAGCGGGCCGCGCAGCTGCTCGCCGCGTTCGGGCTCGCGGAGGCCGCCGACCGGCAGGTCAAGAACTACTCGGGCGGCATGCGGCGCCGCATCGACATCGCCGCGTCCATCCTCAACACGCCCGACCTGCTGTTCCTCGACGAGCCGACCACCGGTCTCGACCCGCGCAGCCGCAACCAGGTCTGGGACATCGTCCGTGCGGTCGTCGCCCAGGGCACGACGGTGCTGCTGACGACGCAGTACCTGGACGAGGCCGACCAGCTGGCCTCCCGGATCGCCGTGATCGACCACGGCAAGGTGATCGCGGAGGGCACGAAGGGCGAGCTGAAGGCCTCGGTGGGTTCGGGTTCCGTGCACGTGCGGCTGCGGGAGGCGGAGCAGCGGCCGGCGGCCGAGCGGGTCCTCGCCGCCGTGCTGAACGCCTCCGTGCAGCTCGACCCGGACCCGGTCGCGCTCACCGCCACCGTGAACGGCCACGGCACCGACCTCGGCGCCGCGGAGCAGGCGGCGCGGGCGCTGGCCGAGCTGGCGAGGGCGGGGATCACGGTCGACGATTTCGGGCTCGGTCAGCCGAGCCTGGACGAGGTCTTCCTGGCACTGACGGACCACACGCCGGGCGACGGCGACGACGGCGGGGACGGCGGGGATGGCGGGGATGGCGGGGACGGCAGCGACGGCGGCGACGAGGGCCGCGGCGGGGACGGCGGCGACGAGGGCGACGAGGGCCACGGCGGCGACGGGAGCCATGGCGGCGACGGGAGCCATGGCGGTGGCAGGGGCCACGGCGGCGGTGACGGAAGCGTCGCCGCCCGGGCGAAGGAGAGCGGGGCATGAGCAGCAGCGTGACCACCACCACCGACGCCGCCTCGGAGTTCGTCGCCCCGAAGGCCGACGAACTGGCCGCCCTGCTCGTCGGCCACGCCCGCCCGGCGCGGCCGAGCGCGCTGTCCGCCTCGCTGACCTTCGGCTGGCGGGCGATGCTGAAGATCAAGCACGTGCCGGAGCAGCTGTTCGACGTGACGGCGTTCCCGATCATGATGGTGCTGATGTACACGTACCTCTTCGGAGGCGCGCTGGCCGGCTCGGTGTCGGAGTACATCCAGTTCCTGCTGCCCGGCATCCTGGTGCTGAGCGTCATGATGATCACGATGTACACCGGCGTCTCGGTCAACACGGACATCGAGAAGGGCGTCTTCGACCGCTTCCGGACGCTGCCGATCTGGCGGCCCGCGCCGATGGTCGGCTATCTGCTCGGTGACGTCGTGCGCTATCTGATCGCGTCCGCGGTGATGCTGACGGTGGGCGTCGTCATCGGCTACCGGCCGGACGGCGGTGTGGCGGGCGTGCTGCTGGGGACCGCGCTGCTGCTGGTCTTCGCGTTCGCGTTCTCGTGGATCTGGACGATGTTCGGACTGCTGCTGCGCAGCGAGAAGTCCGTCATCGGCGTCAGCATGATGGTGATCTTCCCGCTGACCTTCCTGTCGAACGTCTTCGTCGACCCGAGGACCATGCCGGGCTGGCTGCAGGCCTTCGTCAACAACAGTCCGGTGACCCATCTGTCGACGGCGGTGCGGGAGTTGATGGCGGGCGGCCGGCCGGCGGCGGACCTGGCCTGGACGCTGGGCTGGTCGGCGCTGTTCGTGGTGGTGTTCGGCCCCGTGACGATGCGCCTCTACAACCGCAAGTGACCGGAGGAGCGCCGCAAGTGACTGGAGGAGGGCCGCAAGTGACCGGAGGAGGGCGAGGGATCAGGCGGAGGTACGGGGCGTGGTCTGCTGCACCGCCCAGCGGTTGCCGTCCGGGTCGGCGAAGTAGACGAACGAGCCCCAGGGCTGGTCGTCGATCGCGCTGACGTCGACGCCGCGGGAGGTGAGGTCGGCGTGCGCGGCCTCGATGTCGGCGACGACCACCTGCATGTTGTCCAGGGAGCCCGGGGCCATCTCGGTGATGCCCTTGCCGAAGGCGATCGAGCAGGCCGACCCGGGCGGCGTCATCTGGACGAAGCGGATGTCGTCGCTGACGGTCACGTCGTGGTCGGCGTGGAAGCCGACCTGCTCGTAGAAGGCCTTGGCGCGGTCGATGTCGGTGACGGGCACGCCGATCAGTTCGAGCTTGATGTCCATGAGAGGCATCATGCGCCGGGCGGCGGCGGGGCGCCCGTCGACCTTCCCGTACGGGTGGGGAGGCCCGGACGCCCCCCGGGGCCTCCCCAGCGGGCCTAGTCCAGCCGCAGGTCCGCCAGCTGCTTCTCGAAGGGGACGACCTCGTCGTCCTCCCCCGCCCGTTCCGGGCGGCCCGCGATCAGGTCCGCGAACTCGTTGCCCGCCCGGGTGATCCGGGACGGCAGGCCCTCCGTGTAGTCGTCGCCGCCCGAACCCCAGTCCTCGGAGGCCGCGTAGACGGCCGTCGGGGCCACCAGGGCGCGGAGGTAGGCGAAGAGCGGGCGCAGGGCGTGGTCGAGGACCAGGGAGTGGCGGGCGGTGCCGCCGGTGGCGCCGATCAGGACCGGGGTGCCGGTCAGCGCCGCCGGGTCGATCAGGTCGAAGAAGGACTTGAACAGGCCGCTGTAGGAGGCCGTGAAGACCGGGGTCACGGCGATGACGCCGTCGGCGCCGGTGACCTCGTCGATCGCCTTCCGCAGCTTCTCCGACGGGAAGCCGGTGACGAGGTTCTTGGCGATGTCGACGGCCAGGTCGCGCAGTTCGACCACCTCGACGTCGACCGCGTACTCCTGCTCGGCCAGCCGGTAGCGGGCGGCCCGGAGCAGCCGGTCGGCGAGCAGCCGGGTGGAGGAGGGGCTGCTGAGTCCGGCCGAGACGGCGACCAGCTTCAGGGTGCGCATGGGGTCAGACCTCCTGGTTCTCGGTGTTCCGCAGGACGGCGGGGTGCAACGGGGCGGTGTCCGGCACGCCGGCCGGGCGCAGGTTCGCGAACTCCTTGCGCAGGACCGGGACGACCTCCTCGCCGAGGATGTCCAGCTGCTCCAGGACCGTCTTCAGCGGCAGGCCGGCGTGGTCGACGAGGAACAGCTGGCGCTGGTAGTCGCCGACGTACTCGCGGAAGGACAGCGTGCGCTCGATGACCTCCTGGGGCGAGCCGACCGTCAGCGGCGTCTCGCGGCTGAACTCCTCCAGGGACGGGCCGTGTCCGTAGACCGGCGCGTTGTCGAAGTACGGGCGGAACTCCCGTACGGCGTCCTGCGAGTTCTTGCGCATGAAGACCTGGCCGCCGAGGCCGACGATCGCCTGCTCGGGGGTGCCGTGGCCGTAGTGCGCGTAGCGCTGCCGGTACAGCCGGACCATCTTCTCGGTGTGCTGCCTGGGCCAGAAGATGTGGTTCGCGAAGAACCCGTCGCCGTAGTACGCGGCCTGCTCGGCGATCTCGGGCGAGCGGATGGAGCCGTGCCAGACGAACGGCGGGACGCCGTCGAGCGGGCGCGGGGTGGACGTGAAGCCCTGGAGCGCGGTGCGGAACTTCCCCTCCCAGTCGACCACGTCCTCCCTCCACAGCTTGTGGAGGAGCGCGTAGTTCTCGATGGCGAGCGGGATGCCCTGGCGGATGTCCTGACCGAACCACGGGTAGACCGGTCCGGTGTTGCCGCGGCCCATCATGAGGTCCACGCGGCCGTCGGCGAGGTGCTGGAGGGTCGCGTAGTCCTCGGCGATCTTCACCGGGTCGTTGGTGGTGATGAGGGTCGTGGAGGTGGAGAGGATCAGGTTCTCCGTGCGGGCGGCGATGTGGCCCAGGAGCGTGGTGGGGGACGACGGCACGAACGGCGGGTTGTGGTGCTCGCCGGTCGCGAAGACGTCCAGGCCGACCTCCTCGGCCTTGAGCGCGATGGCGACGGTGTTCTTGATCCGCTCGTGCTCGGTCGGGGTGCGGCCGGTGGTGGGGTCGGTCGTCACGTCGCCGACGGTGAAGATCCCGAACTGCATCGTGCTCACCTCTCGCAGGCTTTCCGCCGGCGCTCGTCCCGGCTTTGGTTGAATCTTAAACTGTCATGCGCCTCAACGGCACCCCCGCCCCGGCTATTCCCCGCCCGTACCCTGAACCCATGACCGAGCCGGACCTGGAACGCTGGAAGGAGCGGGGCGTGATGCTCCGCGTCTTCGTGTACGTCTTCGTGACGCACGCCCTCGCCGGCTTCATCTGGCTGCTCTTCTACGTCGGCGAGCACGCGCCGAAGTAACCCCCGGGCGGCGGCCCGGCGGAGCCTCCGGCCGGCAGCCCCGGCGGAGCCTCCGGCCGGCAGTCCGGGCAAAGCCCTTGGCCGGCAGCCCGGGCAAAGCCCTCGGCCGGCAGCCCCGGTGGAGCCTCCGGCCGGCAGTCCGGGCAAAGCCCTCGGCCGGCAGCCCCGGCGGAACCCCCGGCCGGCAGCCCCGGCGCAGCCCCCGGCCGGCAGCCCCGGCGGAGCCCCCGGCCGGCAGGCCCAGCCCAGCCCCCGGCCGGCGGCCCGGGCGGCCGGTTCCCGCCGCCCCGGGCCCCCTCCCGTAGAGTCCCCGTCGTGAACGACGCGAGAGACGCGGCAGGCGAGGCGGACGCGATATCGGTGGTCGGCATCGGTGCCGACGGCTGGGACGGGCTCCCCGAGAACGCCCGCCGCACCCTGCGCGCCGCCCAGGTGCTGATCGGCGGCCCCCGCCAGCTCGACCTGCTGCCCGCCGGCGACTGCCCCGGCGAGCGGGTGCCCTGGCCGAGCCCGCTGCGCCCCGCCGTGCCCGGCCTCCTCGCCGCCCACCGGGGCCGCCGGATCGCCGTCCTCGCCAGCGGAGACCCCTCCTTCTACGGCATCGCCCGCACCCTCACCGAGATCCTCGGCCCCGGCACCCGCCTCGACGTCCTGCCGCACCCGTCCTCCGTCTCGTACGCCTGCGCCCGGCTCGGCTGGCCCCTGGAGGCCGTCGAGACCGTCTCGCTCGTCGCCCGGCCGCTCGACGCCCTCACCGCCGCGCTCCACGACGGCCGCCGGCTGCTCGTCCTCGGCGAGGGGCCCGGCACGCCCGCCCGGGTCGCCGCGCTGCTGCGCGAGCGCGGCTGGGGCGGCACCCGGATACGGGTCCTGGAGCAGCTCGGCGGCCCGCGCGAGGGCCTGCTCGACGGGACGGCCGCCGACTGGCCGTACGAGCGCGCCGACGCCCTCCACGTCCTCGCCCTCGACTGCGTGCGCGACCCGGACGCGCTGCGGCTGGGCACCACGCCCGGCCTGCCGGACGAGGCGTACGAGCACGACGGCCAGCTCACCAAGCGGTACGTGCGCGCCGCGACCCTCGCCGCGCTCGCCCCGGCCCCCGGCGAACTGCTCTGGGACGTCGGCGGCGGCTCCGGCTCCATCGGCATCGAGTGGATGCGCGCGCACCGGACCTGCCGGGCGGTCGCCGTCGAGAAGTCGCCCGAACGCGCCGCCCGCATCACCCGCAACGCCGCCGCCCTCGGCGTACCGGGCCTGGACGTCGTCACCGGGCCCGCGCCCGCCGCGCTCGCCGGCCTCCCCGCCCCCGACGCGGTCTTCATCGGCGGCGGCCTGACCGCGCCGGGACTGCTCGACGCCTGCTGGGACGCGCTCCCGGCCGGCGGCCGGCTCGTCGCCAACACGGTGACGCTCGAGTCCGAGGCGCTGCTCGCCGACCGCTACCGGCGCCACGGCGGCGAGCTGATCAGGCTCGCGGTCGCCGCCGCCGTGCCCGTGGGCGGCTTCACCGGCTGGCGCCAGGCCATGCCCGTCACCCAGTGGTCCGTAACGAAGGGTTCCCCAGAGCAATGACCGTCTACTTCATCGGCGCGGGCCCCGGCGCGGCCGACCTGATCACCGTGCGCGGCGCGCGGACCCTCGCGAAGTGCGGGGTCTGCCTGTACGCCGGGTCGCTCGTGCCGACCGAACTGCTCGCCGAGTGCCCGCCGGACGCGAAGCTCGTCGACACGGCGAGGATGGACCTCGACCAGATCGTCGCCGAGATCGCCGCCGCGCACGAGGCGGGCCAGGACGTGGCCCGGCTGCACTCCGGCGACCCGTCCGTCTTCAGCGCCATGGCCGAGCAGATGCGCCGCCTCGACGCGGCCGGCATCCCCTACGAGGTCGTGCCCGGCGTCCCGGCCTTCGCGGCGGCCGCGGCGGCGCTGAAGCGGGAGCTGACGGTCCCCACCGTCGGCCAGACCGTCATCCTCACCCGCATCGCCCAGCAGGCCACGCCCATGCCGGCCGGCGAGGACCTCGCGACCCTCGGCCGCAGCGGCGCCCTGCTCGTCCTCCACCTCGGCGCCCGCTACGTCGACCGGATCGTCTCCGAGCTGGTCCCGCACTACGGCGTGGACTGCCCGGCCGCCGTCGTCGCCATGGCGAGCCGCCCGGACGAGGTCGTGCTGCGCGGCACCCTGGAGGACATCGCGGAGCAGGTGAAGGCGGCGGGCATCACGAAGACGGCCGTCATCGTCGTGGGCCGCACGCTGGCCGCCTCGGAGTTCCGCGACAGCCACCTCTACGACCCGGCCCGGGACCGCCACACCTGCTGACGGCACCCGGGCGCACTCCGCTCAGGCGTTGGGCCGCTTGCCGTGGTTGGCCTTCTTCTTCTTGCGGGCCCGCTTCTTGTTGCCACGCTTCGCCATGGTGACTCCTCCCGGTCCGGGGGCCTGATGGGGCTTTGCCCTGCCGAGCCTAGGGTCGGGAGAGGGGGCCCGCATGCCGAAGGGGCCGACTGTCAGTGCGGTGCGATGCAATGGGCCGCGTGACCGTCTACGACGTCGCCCGGGCGCTGCCGGGCATCGAGGAACTGCGCGACCACTGCCAGGGGCTCGCGATGCTGGACGCGGTGCTGAGCCCTGAGTGGGACGGGCGGTACTTCTCGTTCGCCAAGGACGTGGCGTCGATGCGCGACGGCCAGGGCGACGAGTACACGATCGTCTTCTCGGCGGCGGGCGCGTACGTGGAGGGATTCGCCCACGAAGCCCCGATGAGCCCGTGGGCCCGCCTGGACGACCCGGAGGTGTGGCCGGGCGTCCTTGACGACGTGCCGGACGTCTTCCTCCCCTGCGTCTCCACGGCCGAGGACGGCTACGCGCCAGCCGTCACCGCCTGCCTCTGGCGTGAGCTGCACGACTCCGCCTGGCGGACCGGCACCATCGCCTTCCCCACCTGGGGCGACGGCGACCCCGACGGCGCCGGCCACCTCTTCGGGCTGCTCGTCGACCGCTCGGCGGAGGCGTACGCGGCGTGGGCCTCGGACTACTACGAGACGGAGGTCGACGTCGACGCCGTCCGCCACGTCCTCGGGCTGCGGCCCCTGACGCGGGAGGTCGTGGCGGCGCTCAATCCGGACGCGGCACTCGCCGACCTCGCCGAGGACATCGCCGAGATCGGTTATCCGTCACTCAGGGACGTCGTCGACCGGTTGGAGGCGTAGTACGGGCCTCTCACCGAGGCCGAGCCGGCCGCAGGCCGCGCCGAACTCGCCGAACTCGCCGAACTCGATGCCGAGCACGAGCGCCGCGCCGCGTTCCGCGCGCTCAGGTCCCAGTGACGCCGTCGACCCACTCCGGCGCCAGCGCCGCCATCAGGGTCGCGTCCACCCGCTCGCCCTCCCACAGCAGCGCCCCGCGCAGCACGCCCTCCGGGCGGAAGCCGGCCTTCTCGTACGCGCGGCGGGCGCGGGGGTTGAAGGCGTAGACCTCCAGCCAGACGCGGTAGAGGCCGAGGGCCTCGAAGGCGTGGCCGAGGATCAGGCGGGTGGCCTCGGTGCCGAGGCCGCGGCCGACGGTGTCCGGGGCGAGGGCGATCCGGAAGGCGCAGCTCTCGTTCGCCTGGTCCCACTCGTTGAGGACCGCCTCGCCGACCACCCGGCCGGTCGCGCGCTCGACGACCACGAGGTCGAGCCGGTTCGGCTGGGCGCCCCGCGAGCCGTACCAGGCGCGCAGCGCGGACTCGTCGACGTCCGCGTGCGAGCCGGTGAGGCGGGCGATCTCGGGGTCCCGCAGCATCGGCAGCAGCGCCGGCACGTCGTCCTCGGTGACGGGCCGGAGGACGACCAGGTCGCCGGTGAGGGTCGGCTTGTGCGAGAAGCCGCTGCGGGAGCGGTCGTCGGAGTGCGCCATCCAGGGATTGTCGCCCGCCGCCCGACGCCCTGTCGCCCGGTTTCCCCTGCCCGCGGACTACGCCCCCGGCCCCGCCACCGTCGACCGGCCCACCACCACGCCCGCCCGGTCGACGCACACCACGTCCACCGCCACCGGTGCGCCCCGCAGCACCGTCAGGGCCTCGTCGCGGGCGCGGGCGGCGACCAGGTCGCCGAGGGGGACGCCGCCGGCCTCGCAGAGGCGGAGCGCGGCGAGGCCGGTGTTCGCGGCGGTGATCTCCTCCGCCAGGGCCTCGGACGCGCCGCCGGTGCGGGCCAGGTCGGCGAGGAAGGCCTTGTCGACCTGGGAACGGGCGGAGTGCAGGTCCAGGTGGCCCGCGGCCAGCTTGGACAGCTTCGCGAAGCCGCCGCAGACGGTGAGCCGGTCCACCGGGTGGCGGCGGAGGTACTTGAGGACGGCGCCCGCGAAGTCGCCCATGTCGAGCAGGGCGATCTCCGGCAGGTCGTACAGCGACGTCACCGTGCGCTCCGACGTCGAGCCGGTGCAGCCGGCGACGTGCGTGAGGCCGCCCGCCCGCGCCACGTCGACGCCGCGCCGGATGGAGTCGATCCAGGCGGAGCACGAGTAGGGCACGACGATCCCGGTCGTCCCGAGGATCGACAGGCCGCCGAGGATGCCGATCCGCGGGTTCCACGTGGAGCGGGCGATCTCGGCGCCGTGGTCGACGGAGACCGTGATCTCCACGTCGGCGGTGCCGCCGTGGGCGGCGGCGACCTCGGCGACGTGCTCGCGCATCATCTGCCGGGGCACCGGGTTGATCGCCGGTTCGCCGACCTCCAGCGGCAGGCCGGGCAGGGTGACCGTACCGACGCCCTCGCCCGCCCGGAAGACGACTCCCGAGCCCGGCGGGAGCAGCCGTACCGTCGAGCGGACCAGCGCCCCGTGCGTGACGTCCGGGTCGTCGCCCGCGTCCTTCACGACCCCGGCCATGGCCGCGTCGCCCGTCAGGGACTCGGCGGCCAGCGCGAAGGACGGCCGGTGGCCCCTGGGCAGGGTGATGGTCACCGGGTCCGGGAAGTCCCCGGTGAGCAGCGCGGTGTACGCGGCGGTCGTGGCCGCCGTCGCGCAGGCGCCCGTCGTCCAGCCGGGGCGCAGACCGGTGTGCTTGAGTTGGGCCGCACGCCCGCCGGAACTCATGAACGGACTCCCAGGATTCCCATGTCCCTGCACATACTCATCCTCGGCGGGACGACCGAGGCCCGCGCCCTGGCCGGGCTGCTGCACGCCGCGGACCCCGCGGTCCGCGTGACGAGCTCGCTCGCCGGGCGGGTCGCGGCGCCCCGGCTGCCGGCCGGAGAGGTGCGGATCGGCGGCTTCGGCGGGCCGGAGGGGCTCGCGGCGTGGCTGCGGGAGCACGCCGTGGACGCGGTCATCGACGCCACCCATCCCTTCGCCGAGCGGATCAGTTTCAACGCGGCCGCGGCGGCCGCCACCGCCCATGTTCCCCTGCTGGCGCTGCGCCGCCCCGGCTGGGTCCCGGTCGGGGGGGACGACTGGCGCGAGGTGGCGTCCCTCGACGCGGCCGCGGCGGCCCTGGACGGGCTCGGCGAGCGGGTCTTCCTCACCACGGGCCGGATGGGCCTGGCCGCGTTCGCCGGCCGCACCGAGTGGTTCCTGGTCCGCTCCGTCGACGCGCCCGAGGCCCCGATGCCCGCGCGCACCGAAGTGCTCCTGGACCGCGGGCCGTTCACCCTCGACGGCGAGCGCGAGCTGATCCGCCGTCACCGCGTCGACGTCCTCGTCACCAAGGACAGCGGCGGCGCGGCGACCGCGCCCAAGCTGACGGCCGCCCGCGAGGCCGGCATCCCGGTCGTCGTCGTCCGCCGCCCGCCCGTACCGGAGGGCGTGCCGACGGCCGCGACGCCCGAGGAGGCCGCGGCCTGGGCACGGCGCGTCGCGGGCCGGGCGTCCGGCGCGACAGACCCCGCCGGGGCCCGTTGAATGGAGGAATGAGCACCGTTCGACGGCGGCTCGCGGCGGCCGGTCTCGCGGCCCTGCTCGGCGTCACCGCGCCCGCCCTCGCCACCGGCACCGCCTCCGCCGCCCCCGGACCCTCGCCGCCTCCGCCCCAGCCTCCGCCGCAGCTCGACGACGCGGAGGTGCGGCGGGCGGTCGACCGGCTCGACGACGTGGTCGGATCGGCCATGAAACGCACGGGAGTGCCGGGCGTGGCCGTCGCCGTCGTCCACGACGGCAAGGTGCTGGCCCTGAAGGGCTACGGCGTGCGGAAGGCCGGCGAGAAGGCCGCCGTCGACGCCGACACCGTCTTCCAGCTGGCCTCCGTCTCGAAGCCGATCGCCTCCACCGTCGTCTCCGGCGCCGTCGGCGTCGACGGCTGGACGAAGCCCGTCGCCCCGAACGTGCCGGACTTCCGCCTGGGAGACCCGTGGGTGACCTCCCACGTGACGGTCGCCGACCTCTTCTCGCACCGCAGCGGCCTGCCCGACCACGCCGGCGACCTCCTCGAGGACCTCGGCTACGACCGGCCGTACATCCTGTCCCACCTGCGCTACGAGCCCCTCGCGCCGTTCCGCGCGAGCTACGCCTACACCAACTTCGGCCTGACGGCGGCCGCCCAGGCCGTCGCCGACGAGAAGGGCGTGGCCTGGGAGAAGCTCGCCGAGGACGTCCTCTACGAGCCCGCCGGCATGAGCCACACCAGCTCCCGCTTCGAGGACTACGCGAAGGCCGCGAACCGGGCCTGGGGCCACGTGGAGACCGACGGCGCCTGGAAGGCCGCGTACGTGCGCGACCCGGACGCCCAGTCGCCCGCCGGCGGCGTCAGCTCCACCGCCCGCGACATGGCGACCTGGCTGAGGCTCCAGCTCGCGAACGGCAGGCTCGACGGCAGGCAGATCGTCGACGCCGAGGCCCTGGAGCGCACCCACTGGCCCGAGTCGGTCTCCGGCCCGCCCCGCGCACCGGCCGCCAGGACCGGCTTCTACGGCCTGGGCTGGAACGTCAGTTACGACGACGAGGGCCGGCTCCGGCTCTCCCACACGGGAGCGTTCGCCCAGGGCGCGCACACCAACGTCACCATGCTGCCCGGCGAACAGCTCGGCATCGTCGTCCTGACCAACACCTCCCCGGTCGGCGTCGCCGACGCCGTCGCCCTCGACTTCTTCGACATCGCGCAGACCGGCAAGGTCAGCCGCGACTGGATCCCCCTCGTGGACGCGCTGTACCAGCAGGAGGCGGACGCGGGCCGGTCGAAGACCGACTACGCCCGCCCGCCGTCCGACGCCACGCCAGCGAAGGCCGCCGCCACCTACGCCGGCACGTACGCCAACGCCTACTACGGCCGCGCCGAGGTCACCGCCGCCGCGGACGGCACCCTGACCCTCCGCCTGGGCCCGGAGCCCCAGACGTACCCGCTCACGCACTACGACGGCGACACCTTCAGCTTCGAGACCCGCGGCGAGAACGCCGTCGGCCGCACGGGCGTCACCTTCACCCCGGACGGCAGGTCCTTCACGGTCGAATACCTGAACACCGAGGGCCTGGGCACCTTCACCCGCTAGCCAGCTAGCCAGCTAGCCAGCTGGCCCGCTAGCCCGCTAGCTCGCCGGCCCGCCGGCTCAGCCGTAACGTCGTGGCGTCCAGGCGATCCTGCGGCCGTCCGCGCGTTCCGTGACACGGGTCTGGGAGGAGCCGATCAGGAGCAGGGTGCGCATGTCGACCTCGGACGGGTCCAAGGTCTTCAGGGTGAGGACGCGGACCGACTGCTCGGGGCCGCCGACGTCGCGGGCCACCACGACCGGGGTGTCCGGCGAGCGCACCTCCAGGAGGAGGTCGCGGGCCGCGGCGACCTGGTGGGTGCGGGACCTGGAGCCCGGGTTGTAGATCGCGAGGACCAGGTCGGCCTCGGCGGCGGCGCGGAGGCGGGTGGCGATGACGTCCCAGGGCTTGAGGCGGTCGGAGAGCGAGATGGTGGCGTAGTCGTGGCCGAGGGGCGCGCCCGCGGCGGCGGCCGCGGCGTTGGCCGCCGTCACGCCCGGGAGGACCCGTACGGGCACGTCGGCGTAGCGCTCCTCCGACGCCACCTCCAGGACCGCCGTCGCCATCGCGAAGACCCCCGGGTCGCCGCCCGACACGACGGCCACGCGGCGTCCGCGCCGGGCCAGGTCGAGGGCGAACTCGGCGCGCTCCGACTCGACCTTGTTGTCGGAGCCGTGGCGGCGCTGCGAGGCGCGCAGCACCGGGACGCGGTCCAGGTACGTGGTGTAGCCGACGAGGTCGTCGGCGTTGACCAGGGCGCCGCGCGACTCGGGCGTCAGCCAGGGCGCCCCGGCCGGGCCGGTGCCGACGACGACGACCTCGCCCCGCTCCCGTACGGGCGGCTGCTCGTCGATACGGGAGGGCAGCACGGCCACCGAGAAGTACGGCACCGACTCGGGGTCGACGTCCGTGAGCCGCCCGGTGCGCTCGCCCGCCATGAACGCCCGCTCCACGTACCGCGCGTCGTCGATCCGGCCGGCCCGCTCCAGGGCCCGCTTCACGGTCGGGAACGTGCGGCCGAGCTTCATCACGACGGCCGAGTCGGTGCCCGCGAGACGGGCCGTCAGCTCGTCCTCCGGCAGCGTGCCGGGGACGATCGTCAGCACCTCCTCGGCCTCGCACAGCGGCTCGCCGAGCCGCGCCGCCGCCGCGCTCACCGAGGTGACGCCGGGGATGACGGTGGTGTCGTAGCGGTGCGCGAGCCGCTTGTGCATGTGCTGGTACGAGCCGTAGAACAGCGGGTCGCCCTCGGCGAGCACGGCGACGGTGCGCCCGGCGTCGAGGTGGGCGGCGAGCCGGGCCGCGGCCTCCTCGTAGAAGTCGTCGAGCGCGCCCCGGTAGCCGCCGGGGTGGTCCGTGGTCTCCACGGTGAGCGGGTACATCAGCCGCTCCTCGACGTGGTCCTCGCGGATGTGCTCGGCGGCGATGGACCGGGCGATCGAGCGGCCGTGGCGGGCCGAGTGGTAGGCGACGACGTCGGCCTCGGCGATGGCCTTCACGGCGGCCACGGTCATCAGGTTCGGGTCGCCGGGCCCGAGCCCGACGCCGTACAGCTTGCCCTTCGCGACGCTCATGCCTGGATCTCCGCTTCGTGCGCGAGCGCGTTGAGCGCCGCGGCCGTCATCGCGCTGCCACCGCGCCGGCCCCGTACCACCAGGTACTCCAGACCGAGTTCGTTCGCCGCGAGGGCGTCCTTGGACTCGGCGGCGCCGATGAAGCCGACCGGGATGCCGAGCACGGCCGCCGGCTTCCCGGCGCCCTTCGCGATCATCTCCAGGAGGTGGAAGAGCGCCGTCGGCGCGTTGCCGACGGCGACGACCGAGCCCTCCAGGCGGTCCCGCCACAGCTCCATCGCGGCGGCCGAGCGGGTGGTGCCCAGCTCGGCGGCGAGCGCGGGCACGGCCGGGTCGGACAGCGTGCACAGCACGTCGTTGTCGGCGGGCAGCCGCTTGCGGGTGACGCCGCTCGCGACCATCTGCGCGTCGCACAGGATCGGCGCGCCGGCGCGCAGGGCGGAGCGGGCGGCGGAGACGACACCGGGGGAGTACGCGAGGTCCCGGACGAGGTCGGTCATGCCGCACGCGTGGATCATCCGCACGGCGACGGTGGCGACGTCGTCGGGCAGGTCCGCGAGGTCCGCCTCGGCGCGGATCGTGGCAAAGGACCGGCGGTAGATCTCCGCGCCGTCCTTCTCGTACTCGAACATCCTGTTGTTCTCGCTCATCTCGTCGTACGGGCCGTGGCCACGGCTTCGGGCAGTGAGGTACGGGGGGTGGGGGCGCCGTCCACCAGGTAGTCGCCGTCGCGGGTGGCGAGGACGTCCACCCAGGTGCCGTGCGGGTGCCCGCAGCGCCGCTCGCACCCGGAGAAGTGCACGGGCAGCCCGCCCCCGGGGGCGCGCGCCGCCTCCGCCCGCACGTCCGCGAGGGACTTGGCACAACCGGGCCGGCCGGTACAGGCGGTGACACCGGCGCCGGGGGCGTCGGGGCTGGTGATGAGCCCGTACGCCGCCAGCTCCGGGAGCCGGGCGGGGTCGGTCCGCACGACCACCCCGCGCCAGGGCGTGAACCTCACCTCGTCGGCGGGCAGCAGGCCCCGCAGCTGAGCGGCGGTCAGCCGGCCGAGCGGCGCGAGCACGTAGACGGCGCCCGCACCGAGCGGCCCCGGCACGAGCGGGGCGCTGTGCGGGGGCGGGGTGCCGTGCGGGGCCGGGGCGCCGTGCGGCTGCTGGGTGCCGTCCGGGGCCGGGGTGCCGTCCAGGGCCGGGGTGCCGTGCGGCTGCTGGGTGCCGTCCAGGGCCAAGGTGCCGTGCGGCGGACGGGTCTCGTGCGGCGGCGTCGGGTCCGCCGCGGGCTCGGCCGCGATCCCGGCCCGCGCCAGGGCCCCGGCCAGGTCGGGTACGTGCCCCTCGGGCAGCTCCCGCACCCGCCAGGCACCGTTCCCGGCGTCCGCGGCGGCCCGCAGGAACGCGTCGGCGGCGGCGAGCGCGGCGCGCGGCGCGTCGGCGCGCGGGACGCGGAAGGCCTGACCGCCGAGGCGGACCAGGGCGTGGCCCCCGCGGGGCTCGCTCGCGGCCGGCGGGTCCGCCGGGGGCCGGGGCTCCCTCCCGCCGTCGTCCGCTGCGACCAAGGTCACATCACCGCCGAGCCCGGCGACGTCACCGCGCCCGTCGTCGAGGACGAACAGGAACCGTCCCGAAAGGGAAGCGGCCCAGGCCTCGCCGCACAGCAGCGCGTCCAGCTCGCGCACCCACAACTGGGCGTCCGCGCAACCGAGTCCGTCGAGCCCGGCGGCCGGCGAGGCGACGATGTTGCGCACCCGCTCGTGGGTGGACGAGGGCAGCAGCCCGCCCCGCTCCAGAAGGGCGGCGAGCTCGCCGCCGCACCCGTCCCGCAGCCCCCGCAGCTCGGCGTTCCCCCGCGAGGTGATGCTGATCCCTCCGTCGCCCAGGCGCTCGGCCGCGTCGGCCAGGAGCCCGACCTGACCGGCGGTCAACCGGCCTCCGGGAAGGCGGAGTCGGGCGAGGAACCCGTCATCGGCGCGGTGCAGACGCAGCGCTCCCGGGCATGCGTCACCACGGTCCCGTATGAGCGGTTCGTCCCGCCGGGACGAGGCGTGAGGGGTGGCCGGCATGGCGGCGAGCATACCCACGGGCGGCACGCCCTCCCGGCTGCCGTGAACGACGGCACAGTCCGGGACGGACCCGGTCCGCGACGGTCCCGGTCGGGGACGGGCTCGCTCCACGACGGGCAACGCGGAGCCCCGGCCCGCGACGGGCCCGGTCCACGGCATGCCCGGTCCGCAGCGGCACAGTCCGGACCGGACCCGGCCCGCGACCCGCGTCGCCCGGTGTGACCCGGCCGACGTCCGGTCCCCGCCCGTAGCCCGGTCCGCACGATCTAGGATGCAGACCGGCATGGGGTCCCAGGGCCCCGGGGAGGAAGCCCGGTGAGAATCCGGCGCGGTCCCGCCACTGTGAGCCGGCCCCGGGTGTCCGGGTGGCCGGTGAGTCAGGAACTCCTGCCGTCCACACGACCACCCGGGGCGCGGACAACCCCGAGGAAGGGCCTGAGCTCGCCATGCTCCTGCTGCTGTCGCACTCCGACACCGACCTGCTCAGCGCCCGCGCGGCGAACGCCGCCGCCGCGGCCGGGGACACCGAGAACCCGGTGGAGTGGCGCTTCGCCAACCCCGCCCGGCTGCCCCGGCACGACCTCCCCGCCCTCCTCGACGGCGCCGAGCTCGTCGTCGTCCGTCTCCTCGGCGGCGTGCGCTCCTGGCAGGAGGGCCTGGACGAGGTCCTCGCCGCCGGGAAGCCCGTCGTCGTGCTCAGCGGCGAACAGGCGCCGGACGCCCAGCTGATGGGCTCCTCCACCGTCCCGGTGGGCGTCGCCACCGAGGCCCACGCCTACCTGGCGCACGGCGGCCCGGCCAACCTCGGCCAGCTCGCCCGTTTCCTGTCCGACACGGTCCTCCTCACCGGCCACGGCTTCGAGGCCCCGGCGCCCGCCCCGACCTGGGGCCCGCTCGACCGGACCCCGAAGAGCACCGAGGGCCCCACGGTCGCCGTGCTCTACTACCGCGCCCACCACATGAGCGGCAACACCGCCTTCGTCGGCGCCCTCTGCGACGCGATCGAGGAGGCCGGCGGCCAGGCCAGGGCCCTGTACGTGGCGTCGCTGCGCGCTCCCGAGCCGGAGCTCCTCGACGCCCTCCGCGCCGCCGACGCGATCGTCACCACCGTGCTCGCCGCGGGCGGCACGACCCCGGCCGACGCGCAGGCCGGCGGCGACGAGGAGGCCTGGGACGCGGGCGCGCTCGCCGCGCTCGACGTGCCGGTGCTGCAGGCCCTGTGCCTGACCGGATCCAGGTCGGCGTGGGAGGAGAACGACGAGGGCCTGTCGCCGCTGGACGCCGCCAGCCAGGTCGCGGTGCCCGAGTTCGACGGCCGGCTCATCACCGTCCCGTTCTCCTTCAAGGAGATCGACGAGGACGGCCTCCCGGCGTACGTGGCCGACGCCGAGCGCGCCGCCCGCGTCGCCGGCATCGCCGTACGCCACGCCCGCCTCCGGCACATCCCGAACGCCGAGAAGAAGCTGGCGCTCGTCCTCTCCGCGTACCCCACCAAGCACTCCCGCATCGGCAACGCCGTCGGTCTCGACACGCCCGCCTCCGCCGTCGCGCTCCTGAGGCGCCTCATCGCCGAGGGCTACGACTTCGGCCCGGTGGAGGACATCCCGGGCCTCGTCTCCGGCGACGGCGACGAGCTGATCTACGCCCTGATCGAGGCCGGCGGCCACGACCAGGACTGGCTCACCGAGGAGCAGCTGGCCCGCAACCCCGTGCGCATCCCGGCCGCCGACTACAAGCGCTGGTACGCCGAGCTGCCGCAGGAGCTGCGCGAGCAGGTCGAGGAGCACTGGGGCCCGGCGCCGGGCGAGATGTTCCTGGACCGCTCCCGCGTGGGCCAGGGCGGCGACCCCGAGGGCGACATCGTGCTCGGCGCGCTGCGCCGCGGGAACCTGCTCGTCCTCATCCAGCCGCCGCGCGGCTTCGGCGAGAACCCGATCGCGATCTACCACGACCCGGACCTGCCGCCGTCGCACCACTACCTGGCCGCCTACCGCTGGATCGCCGCCCGCGCCGAGGACGGCGGCTTCGGCGCCGACGCCATGGTGCACCTGGGCAAGCACGGCAACCTGGAGTGGCTGCCGGGCAAGAACGCGGGCCTGTCCGCCGCGTGCGGCCCCGACGCGGCGCTCGGCGACCTGCCGCTGGTCTACCCGTTCCTGGTCAACGACCCCGGCGAGGGCACCCAGGCCAAGCGCCGCGTGCACGCCACGCTCGTCGACCACCTGGTGCCGCCGATGGCCCGCGCCGACTCCTACGGCGACATCGCGCGCCTGGAGCAGCTGCTCGACGAGTACGCGCAGATCAGCAGCATGGACCCGGCGAAGCTGCCGGCGATCCGCGCCCAGATCTGGACCCTGATCCAGGCCGCGAAGCTCGACCACGACCTCGGCATGGCCGACCGCCCGGACGACGACGGCTTCGACGACTTCCTGCTGCACGTCGACGGCTGGCTGTGCGAGGTCAAGGACGCCCAGATCCGCGACGGTCTGCACGTCCTCGGCGGCGCCCCGACCGGCGAGGCGCGGGTGAACCTGGTCCTTTCCATCCTGCGCGCCCGGCAGATCTGGGGCGGCACGCAGGCGCTGCCCGGTCTGCGCGAGGCGCTCGGCCTGGACGAGTCGGCCGCGACCCGTACGACGGCCGACGCCGTCGAGGCCAGGGCCCGTGAACTGGTGCAGGCGATGGAGGACGCGAACTGGGACGAGGCCGCGATCCCGGAGCTCACCGACGCCCACGGCCACGACGTCCGGGAGGTGCTGTACTTCGCCGCCCGCCAGGTCGTGCCGCGCCTCGCCGCCACGACGAACGAACTCGACCACGCCGTCCACGCGTTGAACGGCGGCTTCGTCCCGGCGGGCCCGTCCGGCTCGCCGCTGCGCGGCCTGGTCAACGTGCTGCCGACCGGCCGCAACTTCTACTCGGTCGACCCGAAGGCCGTGCCGTCCCGCCTCGCGTGGGAGACGGGCCAGGCGCTCGCCGACTCGCTGCTCACGCGCTACCGCGACGACAACGGCGAGTGGCCGACGTCCGTCGGCCTGTCCCTCTGGGGCACCAGCGCGATGCGCACCGCCGGCGACGACGTCGCCGAGGCCCTCGCGCTGCTCGGCGTGCGCCCGCTGTGGGACGACGCCTCGCGCCGCGTGAACGGTCTGGAGCCGATCCCGCTCGCCGAGCTCGGCCGCCCGCGCATCGACGTGACGCTGCGCATCTCCGGCTTCTTCCGTGACGCGTTCCCGCACGTCATCGGTCTGCTCGACGACGCCGTACGGCTGGTCGCGGGCCTGGCGGACGAGTCTCCCGAGGACAACTACGTGCGCGCCCACGCCCAGGCCGACCTGGCCGAGCACGGCGACGAGCGCCGCGCCACCACCCGCATCTTCGGCTCCCGGCCGGGCACGTACGGCGCGGGTCTGCTCCAGCTGATCGACTCGCGCGACTGGCGTACGGACGCCGACCTGGCCGAGGTGTACACGGTGTGGGGCGGCTACGCGTACGGCCGCGGCCTGGAGGGCCGTCCGGCGCGGGCCGAGATGGAGTCGGCGTACAAGCGGATCGCGGTCGCGGCGAAGAACACGGACACCCGTGAGCACGACATCGCCGACTCGGACGACTACTTCCAGTACCACGGCGGCATGGTGGCGACCGTGCGCGCACTGCGGGGCACGGCCCCGGAGGCGTACATCGGCGACTCCACGCGCCCGGAGACGGTCCGCACCCGCACGCTCGTCGAGGAGACCTCACGGGTCTTCCGCGCCCGCGTGGTCAACCCGCGCTGGATCCAGGCGATGCGCCGCCACGGCTACAAGGGCGCGTTCGAGCTGGCGGCGACGGTCGACTACCTCTTCGGCTACGACGCGACGACGGGCGTGGTCGCCGACTGGATGTACGACAAGCTGACGCAGGAGTACGTCCTCGACCCGGAGAACCAGGCCTTCCTGAAGGAGGCCAACCCGTGGGCGCTGCACGGCATCGCGGAGCGGCTCCTGGAGGCGGAGTCGCGCGGCATGTGGGAGAAGCCCGACGCGGAGACGCTGGCGGCGCTGCGGCAGGTCTTCCTGGAGACCGAGGGCGACCTCGAGGGCGCTGCGGGCGGCGACGAGGACTGAGGTCCGGTCCGGGTTACGATCCCGGCCGCACGGTCGTGCGAATCGATGACGTGACCGGCGTGACCAGGGGTGGGGTGGTGGGCGTGCGTGCCCGCGGAGCTGTGACGGTGTCGGTGGTGCTCGGCCTGAGCCTGGCCCTGGGGGCCTGCTCGGGCTCGGGCCCGGGCCCGGGTTCCGGCGACGGTAAGGGCAGGAAGCCGGGCGCCACCGGCTCCGCGACGCCCACCGGCTCGCCGAGCCCGTCGGCCACGCCGTCCGAGGAGCCGTCGGCGGCGACGCAGACCGCGAAGCCGTCCGGCGCCCCGTCGGGACTTCGGACCCCGCCCGCCATCGGCGGCTCGCCCAAGCCGTATCCGACGAGCGGGAAGACCGGCGTGTCGAAGCGGACGGCGCGCTGACGGCCTGCCCCCTGGCTTTTCGTCAGGGGGCGGCGCATACCCAAGTTGTTCTAGTAGAGTGCAAACAACTAGAACCGAGGGAGGTCCTGGTCCCGTGAACCGTCCGCACCCTCCGCACGACGTGAACCGACCGCACGGCTCGAACCGTCTCCGTGTCCTCGCCGCCGCGCCGTTCGTCCTCGCGCTCGCCCTCCACCTGCTGCTCCTCGCCCTCTGGCGCGACCGGCTCCCGGACCCGCTGGCCACGCACTTCTCCGCCGGCGAGGGCGGCAGGGCCGACGGCTTCACCCCGCTCGCGGGCTACGCCGCCGTCAGCTCCGGGCTGCTCGTGGCCCTCGGCGCGGGCTGGACCCTGCTCGTCCGGCGCGCCGTGCTCTGGGGCGCCTGGGCCACCGCCGGTTTCATGGGCGGCCTGCTCGACCTGCTCCTGCGCGCCAACCTCGACGCCGCCGACGCGGCCGAGGTCACCGCGCCGCTCGCCACCCTCACCCTCGCCGTGGGCATCGCGGCGCCGGCCGCCCTGGCCGGCCGTGCGCTCACCGGCCTCGTCCCGGCGCAGCCGGCGGCGTACGGCCGTGACGGATCCGAGGGCCGCGAAGGCTCCGACGGCGGCGAAGGCTCTGACGGCCGTGTCGGCCCGTCGCGGGTGCCCCGGCTCGAACTCGGCGCGCACGAGATCGCCGGCTGGTCGCGCGACACCGGCTCGCGCGGGATGACCGCGCTCTCCACGGTGTTCGTCCTGGCGGGAGCGACCGCGCCGGTCCCCGCGGTGCTGTTCACGCCCTGGCCGTACGCCCTGATCGCCCTCGTCGGCCTGGCGGTCGGCGTGCCCGGCCTCGCGCTCTCGCGCGTCCGGGTCGCCGTCGACCGCCGCGGCCTCACGGTCACACCCGCCCTGCTCCCCCGCCCCCGGATCCGGATCCCGCTCGACGAGATCACCTCCGCGACCGTCCAGGACGTGGACGCCCTCGCCGAGTTCGGCGGCTGGGGCTACCGCACCCGCCCCCACCGCTCGGCCCTCCTGCTCCGCTCCGGCGAGGCCCTGTCCGTACGACGCGCCAACGGCTTCGCCTTCCTGGTCACCGTGCCGGACGCGGAAACGGCGGCGGCGCTGCTGAACGCCCTGGCGGCACGGGCACGGGCACAGGCAGGGGCAGGGGCGGGGGAGGACGGGGAGTCCGGCGCCGCCGGCGCCCGCGGTGAGAGGATCTGACCGTGCTCTTCCGGGTCGACCCCGCCTCCTCCGTCCCGCTCGGCGACCAGATCGCCGCCTGCGTGCGCGGCGCCCTCGCCGACGGCAGTGCCGCTCCCGGCGAGCGGCTGCCCGCGGCGCGCGAGCTCGCCGACTCGCTCGGCGTCAACGTCCATACCGTGCTGCGGGGTTACCAGCGGCTGCGCGAGGAGGGGCTGATCGAGCTGCGGCGCGGGCGGGGCGCCGTGATCGTGCCCGGCGCGCAGGCGCCCGACCGCGCCCAGCTCGTCGAGCGGCTGCACGCCCTGGTGGCCGAGGCGCGCCGACTGGGCCTGACCGACGAGGAGTTCCTGGAGCTGGCCCGCGCCGGCCTGGGCTGACTCCGCCGGGCCGGGCCGACTCCGCCGGCCTGGACTGACTCCACGGGGCTGGACTGACTTCGCCGGGCTGGACAGACTTCGCCGGCCTGGGCCGACTTCGCCGGCCCGCGCTGACTCAGCCCGGGCGGCGGCCCCGGTCGCGTACTACGGCAGTGGCGCGCCGAGCCGCAGGTTCCAGCGGCCGGATCGTCCGGACAGCTCGACGCACCGCAGCGGGCGTACGTCCAGCCGCCAGAACACCTCCTCGGGGGCGCCCAGCGCGTGGGAGACGGCCGCGCGGATCACGTCCGGTTCGGCCACCGCCCACACCGTCACCGATGCCGAGGCGTCCGTGTCCCGCGCGGCCGCCGGCGTGCCCAGCCCCTCCATCCACTCCGCGACCCGGGACCGCAGTTCCCGCAGCGACTCGCCGCCGTGCGGAGCGGCGGCCGGGTCGGCGAGCCAGGCGGCCACCGACTCCGGCTCCTCCACGGCGAGTTCGTCGAGCCGCCGTCCCCGCCAGCGCCCCATCGCGCAGCCCGCGAGCGCCGGCTCCTCCTCGTACCGGGACAGGCCCAGCGCCTCCGCCGTCGCCCGGCACCGCCCGGACGGCGAGCTCACCACGCGTACCCGCGCGCCGAGGCACAACGGATTCAGGCCGTCCGGCGGCCGCTCCACGGGCCCCGCGTCGTCGAATCTCGCCTCGCGCAAGGCCGCGTTCATGGCGGGGGCGACCAGCGTGAGCCGAACGGTCGTGGGCGGGGCCATGGGTGATACATCCCTCAATTCATCGGGCGCTGCCTCGTGCGCCCTTGGCGCGGAGTGTCCGGCGCGGTACGGTCAGTCGACATTTCCACAGAACGACGACGGCGAGACGGAAGCCCGGTGCAAGTCCGGCACGGTCGCGCCACTGTGAGCCGCCTCCAGCCCGCGAGGTGGCGAGTCAGACCCGACGACCGTCGTCGCGCACCACCGTATGGGACGCGCGTTCCCGAGGAGGTTCCACCATGGCCGAGGCCATTGCGTCGCCCGCCGTCACGTCCACCCCGTCCGTCGCCCCGGTCTCGCTGCCGGTCCGCGCGGTGCTCCCGTGGGCGGCGTTCATCGGCATCCTGGCGCTCGTCGCGCTGTACTTCGTCGGTGCCGAGCAGGGTGCCACGTCCCTGATCGCCGGCAGCGACGTGCACGAGTGGGTGCACGACGGTCGTCACCTGCTCGGATTCCCCTGCCACTGAGGGGTAGCCGCTCCATGTCTGCCCCAACCGCTCCTACGGGCTCGCTCGTAGGAAAGCTCCTGGTCCGCGGCATGCTCGCGGGCCTGATCGCCGGACTGTTCGCCTTCGCCGTCGCCTACGTCGCGGGCGAACCGTCCGTCAACGCCTCGATCGCCGTCGAGGAGGCCGCCGCCAAGGCCGAGCACGCCACCGCGCACGACCACGGCGGAGGCCACGGCGCCGCCGCCGAGGAGCCCGCCGAGGAGGAGGAGATCGTCAGCCGGGACCTGCAGTCCACGGCGGGTCTCGCCACCGGCGTCCTCGTCTACGGCGTCGCGCTCGGCGGCATCGCGTCCCTGGCGTTCTGCTTCGTCCTGGGACGGGTGGGCCGGTTCACCCCGAAGGCCACCGCGGCGCTCGTCGCGGCGGCGGCCTTCACCACGGTCTATCTGGTGCCGTTCCTCAAGTACCCGGCGACCCCGCCGGCCGTCGGCAACCCGGACACCATCGGGAAGCGCACCACGCTCTTCTTCCTGATGATCCTGCTGAGCGTGCTGCTCGGCATCGCCGCGGTCATCGCGGGCCGCCGGCTCGCGCCGCGCCTCGGCAACTGGAACGCGACCGTCGTCGCGGGCGCGGGCTTCGTCACCGCGGTCGCGATCGCCTGCGCGTTCCTGCCCGCCAACGAGGACGCCGTGAAGCCCGACTTCCCGGCCGCCGTGCTGTGGGACTTCAGGCTCGCGACGCTGGGCATCCAGGCGGTGCTGTGGGCGGTCTTCGGACTCGCCTTCGGACTGCTCGCCCAGCGACTGCTCGCACCGGGGCCCGCCTCGGCGCAGGCGGCCCAGGCGACCGCACCGGCCGCCTGATCCCGCACCGCCGCTTTCCGTAACGACGCGATCGGCCCCGTACCCCCGCAGAAGAGAGGGGTACGGGGCCGAACACGTCGTCACCCCAGCTCGCGTACGGGCGCACCCGCCAGCCACGCCTCGATGTCCTCGACCGCCTGGCCGAAGTAGCGGCCGTAGTTGGCCTCGGTGACGTAACCGAGGTGCGGCAGCGCGAGCACGTTCGGCAGGGTGCGCAGCGGGTCGTCGGCGGGCAGCGGCTCGGTCTCGTACACGTCGAGCCCCGCTCCCGCGATCCGGCCCTCGCGCAGCGCCCGCAGCAGCGCCGAACCGTCCACGAGGCCCGCGCGCGAGGTGTTGACGAGGTACGCGCCCGGGCGCATCGCCGCGAGTTCCGGCTCGCCGATCAGCCCGCGGGTACGGTCGGAGAGCACCATGTGCAGCGAGACGACGTCGGCGGCGCCGAGCAGCTCGTGGAGGTCTCCGGCGCGCCGCACGCCGTACTCGGCGGCCCGCTCGTCGGTGAGGTTCGGGCTCCAGGCGACCACGTCCATGCCGAAGGCGAGGCCGATCCGCGCCACCCGGCCCCCGATCTTGCCGAGGCCGACGAGACCGAGGACGCGGCCCGCCAGGTCCAGGCCGACCGTGGACTGCCACGGCCCGCCCTCGCGCATCGCCCGGCTCTCCGTGTGCACCTGCCGGGCCAGGCCCAGGATCAGCGCCCAGGTCAGCTCGGTGGGCGGCTCCGAGCCGCTGGCCGTACCGCAGACGACGACGCCGCGGGCGCGGGCGGCGGCGACGTCGATCGAGGCGTTGCGCATCCCGGAGGTGACGATCAGCCGCAGCCGGGGGAGCCGGGCGAGGAGGCCGGCGTCGAGCGGGGTCCGCTCGCGCATCACGACGAGGATCTCGCAGTCCTCGACGGCGGCGACGAGGGCGTCCGGGTCGGCGAGGTGCTCGCGCAGGACGCGGACGTCGACCCGCCCGTCGAGCGGGCTCCAGTCGGCGGAGGACAGGGCGACGCCCTGGAAGTCGTCGAGGACGGCACAACGCAGCTTCATGCAGCGCATGATCGCGCACGGCGGTGCGCACCGGGCGGGTGGGGTGCGGCGGGGTTGGCGGGGTGTGGCGGGGTGTGGCGGGGATATGGCGGACACTGACGCGCATGAGAGACGAACGATCATGCGCGGGCGGGGCGGTCTTCCGGACGACGGGCGGCGAGGTGAGGGGCAGGGCGGCCGTCGACGGCGTCACCGCCGTGCTCGGCATCCCGTACGCGGCACCGCCGTTCGGCGACCGCCGGTTCCGGGAGCCGGAACCGGCGTCAGCCTGGGAGGGGGTGCGGGACGGCACGGAGTTCGGTCCGATCGCGCCGCAGTCGGCGGAGCTGCCGGGAGCACCGGTGTGGCGGCCCGGCGACGAGGACGTCCTCACCGTCAACATATGGACGCCGACGGCGCAGGCGGCTACGGGGGTGGGCGCGGGGGCGCGGGCGGACGCGGGGGTGGGCGCGGGGGCGCAGGCGGACGCGGGGGTAGGCGCGGGCGCGGCGCTGCCCGTCCTGTTCTGGATCCACGGCGGCGCGAACACCTTCGGCTCCTCCGCGCAGCCCGACTTCGACGGGACGGCGCTGGCCCGTGCCGGTCTCGTGGTGGTCAGCTGCAACTACCGGGTGGGCTTCGAGGGCTTCGGCCACGTGCCGGGCCGCCCCGACAACCGCGGACTCCTGGACCAGGTGGCGGCGTTGCGCTGGGTGCGGGAGAACGTGGCGGCCTTCGGCGGCGATCCGGGGAACGTGACCGTGGCCGGGCACTCGTCGGGCGGAGCCTCGGCCGTGTGCCTGATGGCGATGGGGGCGGGCGGCGGGTCGACCGCGGATGCGGATGGGGATGGGGCTGCGGATGCAGATGGGGCTGCGGATGCGGATGGGGGCGCCGCTGACCGGGGCCTGTTCCGGCGGGTCATCGCCCACAGCGTGCCTGGCGTGTTCTATACGGTCGAGCTCGCCGCGGCGGTCACCGCGCGCATCGCGGCCGAGGCCGGAGTCGCACCGACGGCGGAAGGACTGTCGTCCGTGCCGCCCGAGGCGCTGGTGGCCGCCTCCGACCGGACCGCCGCGGGCTGCGCGAAGGACCCGGTGACGCCGATCCACGCGTACGCTCCGGTGATCTTCCAGCCGGTCGTCGACGGCGTGGTGCTGCCCGCCTCGGCCGCGGCGGCCAGGACGGCGCCGGACGTGGACCTGCTCGTGTGCCACGCCCTGGAGGAGCAGTGGTTCCTCCACACGGTGGGCGCCGTACGGGGACTCACGACGGAGGCCGAACTGGTGGCGTTCGCCGAGGACCTGGGACTCCCCTCCCGACTGGTCGACGGCTACGGGGCACTGATGCCGGACTCCCCGGTGCTCGACCGCTTCCTCGCGCTCTTCGGCGACGCGCAGTTCGCCGAGTACACCACCCGCCTCGCCGAGCGGCACGCGAGGAACGGCGGCCGCGCCCACCTGGCCCGCTTCGCCCGCCGACGCGAGGGAGCCAGGCCCTGGCACACGGCGGACGTCCCCTTCGCCTTCGGCAACCTCGACGTCGCCGGCGTCGACTTCCTCGTCGGCGGCGCCCCCGACGCCGACGACCGCGCCCTGTCCGACCGGATGCTCCGCGCCTGGGCCGCCTTCGCGGCCACCGGCGACCCGGGCTGGCCGCCGGTCACCGCCGAGCGGACGCCGGTCCGTTCCTGGGCCGTCCCCGCCGACCACCTGAGCGAGGACGACCCGTCGCCGTTCCGCGCGCTCTGGCAGGACGTCGAGTTCACCCCGCACCGCCCGCACCGTCCGCACCATCAGCCCGTACGGCACCGCACGCGAGAGGACCGGTGAACCGGGCCCGGTTCCCATACAGCCCATCCGGACGTGCGCTCGCGCCGTTCGACCATCAGAAATGAAGGCAGGCAGGCAAGGCAGGCAGGCAAGCAGGCGACCCCAGACCCAGGAGCGCTCATGAGCAGCCAGGACGGGAAGCCGGAGGACGGGAGCCCGGCCGAGGGGAAACCGGCTGAGGGGAAACCGGCGGGCTCGGCGGCGGGCAGGTGGGCACGGGTCGTCTCCTCCGCGGTCCTCCTGGTGCTCACCTGCGTCCTGGTGCCGGTCGCGCTGCTCACCGTATGGGTGCACGACATCGCCCTCGACACCGACCGGTACGTGGAGACGGTCGCCCCGCTGGCGAGCGACCCCGACATCGAGGCGGCGGCCGTCCACCGCATCACCCAGGCGGCCGACGTACGCGTCGACGGTCCGCAGGTCATGGCGGACGTCGCCGCCTGGCTGAAGAGCCAGGGGCTGCCGCCGCGCGCCGCGGACGCGGTGATGAAGCTCGGCCCCCAGCTCGACTCGGCCGTCGACGGCGCCGTCGAGAAAGTCGCCACCCGCTTCGTGGAGAGCGACCGCTTCGAAACGGTCTGGACGACCGCCAACCGGGCGGCCCACGGCGCCGTCGTGCACGCGCTGACCGGGCAGGGGCGTGGCGCGGTCGGCGTGGACGACGGCACGGTCACCCTCGACATCGGCGAGGCCGTGGACCGCGTCAAGGAGGAGCTGGTGGACGCCGGCGTGGCACCGGCCGGCAAGATCCCCGACGTCGACAAGCAGATGGTGCTTTTCCGGTCCGACAAGCTCGACAAGACCCGCGACCTGGCGCACGCGCTCGACGTGGTGGGCAACTGGTTCCCCGTGATCGTCGTCGTGATCGGCGCCGTGGGCGTCCTGCTGGCGCACAGGCGGCGGCGGGCGCTGGCCCGCACGGCGCTGGGAGCCGCCTTCGCCTGCCTCGTCGTCGTCATCGGCCTGGTCGTCGCCCGCCGCTACTACCTCGACCACCTCCCGTCACAGGTCCAGTCGGAGGCGGCCGCGGCGTCCGTGTTCGACACCCTGCTGCACTTCCTGCGGGTCGCGCTGCGCACGGCGATCGTCCTCGGCGTCGTCATCGCCCTCGGCGCCTATCTGATCGGCCCCGGCCGACTGCCCGTCGCGGTACGGGGAGTCGCGGAGCGCACCGCGGACTCCGCCGCCACGTGGGGATACGTCCACCACGTGCGGACCGGCCGGGCAGGGGTCTGGACGGAGGCGAACCGGCGGTGGATCACGCTCGGAGCCCTGCTGATCGTGGCGCTGCTCTTCGCGCTCTGGAACCACCCCACGGCGCTCACCATCCTGCTCCTGGTACTGATCCTGCTGGCCGTCCTCGCGGTGATCGCCCTCCTGGCGGCGAGCGGCCGCGCCACGGCAGACGCCGAGCGTCTGGCGCCGCCCCGCCCGGAGGGCGATGCCTGAGGAGACGCCGGAGGAGATGCCGGAGGAGATGCCGGAGGCAGCGAGGGGACCGTTCAGTGGGGAGGCCGGTTGAGCGGGGAGGCCCGTTGAGCGGGGCGCTCCAGCGGACGCCGGTCGTCGGCCGGGTCGTCACCCGGCTGGCCCGCGTGAACACGATGGAGGCCGCCGCGCGCCTGGCCGCCCAGACGTTCCTGGCGGCGCTGCCGCTGCTGATCGTCGTGGCCGCGTTCGCGCCGCAGAGCGTGGAGGACCTCCTGGTCGACGCCGTCCGCTCCTTCATGGGAGAGAAGGTGCCGACCGACGCCGTCGAGCAGGCGCTGACCGCGAACGGCCAGCTGAGGGGCAGCATCGGCGTGGCCGGCGTGGTCGTCGTGCTGATCTCGGCGACGGCACTCAGCCGGGCGCTCCAGCAGGTCTGCGAGCGCTGCTGGGACCTGCCCAAGGGGAGCGCCCGCCTCACGGCCTGGAGGTGGCTGGTGTGGATCCTGGGCTGGCTGGCCGTCATCGTCTTCCAGTCGGCGATCCGCCACGGCTTCGGCGCCGGAACGGCCGTCGGTGTGCTGGTCTCGGTGGCGACGTCCGTGGCGCTGTGGTGGTGGACCCAGCACCTGCTGCTGGGCGCGCGGATCGGCTGGGCACCCCTGCTGCCGGGCGCACTGCTCGCGGGCGTCGCGACGACGGCCTTCGGCTACGTCTCGCCCCTCGTGATGCCGCAGGCGCTGGAGCAGAGCCAGGAGCACTACGGTCCCCTCGGCTACGTCTTCACGTTCCTGTCCTGGCTCATCGCGGGCGGCTGCGTGATCGTCGTCTGCGTGGCGGTGGGCCAGGTCGTCGCGTCCTCGGGCCGGTTCCCCCGATGGCTGGGAACGCCCGTGCCCGGTGACACCGCGCGGCCCGCCGCCGACGGGAGGACCACGGAGGCGGACCGCTGAACCCGGGCCCGCACGCACGGCGCTCTTCCGCCCGCCCGTCGCTATCGTGGACGCGGGAGACGTACGGAGACTTGCGGCGACGTACGGAGACGTGCGGAGACGCGGAGACGTACGGGGAGGCACAGGGCGGCGCGGAGACGTGCCCAGACGTGCGGGGGTGGCCGGTATGGGGATGACCTGGGCGACGTACGAATGCCGGTGCGGCCACCCGCGCTACCGCCATGACGCACCCCGCTTCTCGGGCCCCTGCTCGGCCGACTGCGCGTGCGAGTCCTTCGCGACGCCGCCGCCGGGTCCCGGCTACTGGGATCCCGAACCGTCGGCACCCGAGCCGGACCGCACACCGCATCCCTCGTGTCCGCTTCAGGACCCGGACTGCATCGGTTTCCATGACCTCGGCGCCTGAACTCCGGGCGCCCGAAGTGCCGTCGGGTCCGGCGGACCGGCCCGCACCGACGACCCCGCAGGGAGGCTCCGCGCCCATGCCCCCGATCCACCTGGCCGGCCCTCGCCTGGCCCTGCGCGACATCGAACCCGGGGACACCGACGCGCTCCTGGCGGTCTACGGCGACCCCGAGGCCACCCGGCACCTCAGCTTCGAGCCCCGTACCCCCGAGCAGGTCCAGGCGATCGTCGACCGGTCCGTCGCCTCCGCCGAGGACACCCCGAGGACCGAGTACTGCCTTGCCGTCACCCGGCTCGGCGACCCCCGGCTGATCGGCTACGCCCGCCTGGCGACCGAACCCCAGCGGGCGGCCACCATCGGCTTCGCGCTGCACCCGGCCGAATGGGGCAGGGGCCTGGGCACGGAGACGGTCCGCCTGCTCTGCGCCCTCGGCTTCGAGGAACTGGGCCTCCACCGCATCTGGGCGGCCCGCGCACCCCTCAACGAGGCGTCGGCACGAACCCTTCTGCGGGCGGGCCTGACGGAGGAGGGCAGGATCCGCGACCACGTGTTCGTACGCGGGGCATGGCGGGACTCGATCACGTACTCGATCCTGGAACACGAGTGGACGAAGCCGTGACCACGGCCGAACGCCGACGGCCACGCCGTCGGGCACGCCTCTGAGGCACTTTCAGGGACGCCTCCTTCGACGCGGGCACCGGCTCACGGCCGTCGACGTGCGAGCAGCCCGGTCGCCAGCAGCGAGAGCCCGGGCAGTCCGGCGGCCAGGGCCGTCAACTGCCGGTCGAACGCGTCGTACGGCTCGGCGGCCAGCCGCCGCCACGGCCCGTCCTCCAGCACCACCACGGTGCTCTCGAGGCGGTAGTCCTCCGGGAACAGGGCGTCGACGGCGAGACGACGCCCGTCATGGGTACGGACCTTCAGCGTCATGTCCGTACGGCCGAGGACCACCGCCTCCGTACGGGCCGCCCGAGCGGCCTGCCGCTCGTCCTCGCCCACGCCGCGCAGGCCCAGGACGACCGCGCCGGCGGCCACGGCACACAGCACCGCCCCGACCGCGATCGGTACGAGCCCCCGCCGCCCTCGCCCCGGCGCCGCACCGGTCGACTTCACCCACCCGTGCCCCACGGTGGCGGCCCCGGCCTGCCCGACCAGGACCTGCTGCCGCCGCCGGGCCGCCAGCCGGGCCCACGCCGCCGCCCAGCCGAAGCCGAGGGCCGCGATGACCGCCAGATTCGCCGAACGGGACGCCCACCCGGAGTCCGGAAGCTCCTCCCACGCCACGATGACGGCAAGGACCGGCGCGGCGACGAGAGCGAGCTCGGGGAGCCGGGCGAACCAGTACAGCAACCCGACGGCGAGACCGGACTGGACCATGCCGACCCAGTCCGCACCGCACGGCGCCGCCTCGCTGCACACCGGCATCGGCTCCAGGTCGATCGCGGCGGCGACGGACGTCAGCAGCGCCAGGACGGACCACAGGGGCCTCGCCCACGAGCCGTGCCGGGCGCCCGCCCAGGCCGCCGCGTCGGCGACCGGCCAGGCGGGGGCGCCCTGGGGAGCGGGGCCGGCGGATATGGGTGCGGGAGTCCGGTTCACGCGAGGATTATGCGGCACCACCTCCTGCCAAGCCGGCCGCGCGTCCGTCGCCTCCGATGCCTCCGTCTCCTCCGTCTCCTCCGTCGCTCGCAAGGAGAGCGATGACTTTCGTCGCCGCCGTCGGTCATAGGAACGAACGACACCACCGACGCAGGGAAGACCGCGACGCGCCCGGCACGCGGCCTCCCGTCCCGGCGTCGGCCGGCAAGACGAAACGGAGGCACCGATGACCGCTGCTGTGAAGGGCCCTGCCAGCTACTTCCCGTCCATCGAGAAGAAGTACGGCCGCCCGATCGCCGAATGGAAGGACCTGGTCCGTTCCTCTCCGCTGACGAAGCACATGGAGCTCGTGACCTGGCTCAAGTCCGAACACGGTCTGGGCCACGGCCACGCCAACGCCCTCGTGGCCCACACCCTTGCGGAGGACAGCGGCCGGTGACGAGACCGCGAGGGGAAGAGCGCCTTCACCCGGCGCCGGTCGAGTAGCCGTCGATGTGCGCGAGCAGCGAAGCGGCGCCGTCCTCCGCGGCGATGCCGCGGGCGAGTTCCGCGGCGCGGCGTCGGTGGACCGGTTCGGACAGGCAGGCCGTGATCGCGTCGCCGAGGTTCTCGGCGGTGAGGTCCCGGAACGGCAGGGGCCGGGGAGCGACACCCAGGTCGTGCAACCGAGAGGCCCAGAAGGGCTGGTCGGCCATGACCGGGACGGGCACGGCGGGCACTCCGGCGCGCAGTCCGGCCCCGGTGGTGCCGGCCCCGGCGTGGTGGACGACGGCGGCGGTGCGGGGGAACAGCCAGTCGTGCGGGACGTCGCCGACGGCCAGGACGTCGTCGCCCTGGCCGCTCAGCTCGGCCCACCCCGCCTGCACCACCACGCGGACGCCCGCCCGCCGCACCGCTGCGGCGACCAGCTCACCGAGCCGTTCGCCCTCGCCCGGGGCCATGCTGCCGAAGCCGACGAACACCGGGGGTGGACCGGCCTGGAGGAAGTCGACCAGTTCGGGCGGGGGTTGCCAGCCGTCCGGCCGCGCGGGCCACCAGTAGCCCGTCACCTCGACCCCGGACGGCCAGTCGTCGGGGCGCGGCACCACCAGCGGGCTGTAGCCGTGGAACACCGGCCGGATGTCCGCCGGCGCGGACGGCGTACCGTCGGGCAGCCCGAGGAGGGCACGCAGCCGGGTCGCGGCGCCCGCGAGGGCCGCGTCCGCGCGCCGCAGCACGTCCCGGCCCGCGGCGAGGTTGGCTTCCGGCTCCTGGCCGGGGCCCGCGCCGCCGGCGCCGTTCGCGTTCGCGTCCGCGTTCGGCAGTGCGAACCGTCCGGTGGCGAACGCCGGTACGAGATAGGTGCCGACGACGGGGATGCCGTACGCCTCGCCGGCCGTCCTGCTGAGCGGCGCCGGACCGAAGGGCGTGAGCAGCAGGTCGGCGCCGCCTGCGACGGCCTCCGCGACCCCGTCGGCGAGCCCCTCCGCGTACGCCCTCGTGAGCGCCCGCGCCTCCTCCCGCGACCCCGCCCGCGCCCAGTCCCGGATCAGCCCCTGCGGATCCCCGGGCACGGGCCGGAACCCGAGACCGCACGCGCCGATGAGCCCGGCGAAGGACGCGTGAGCCGCGACGGCCACCTGGTGCCCGGCGTCCGACAGGCGCCGCCCCAGCCCCGTGAAGGGCGCGACGTCGCCCCGTGAACCGGCGGTGACGATCAGAATGCGCATGGCGCGGTCTTCCCTTCCGGTGCCGAGGATCTCGTCGGGCCCGCAGCGCCGCCGGTCGGCACCATCCAGGACGACGACGCGGCTGACGTCGCGGGACGCAGCCTATGTGAAGACGGACGACGGGGCTCGGTTCAGTCGGCTTCCGGAGGGGGGAGTTCGCCCGCCGCGCGGCGGTACTCGGCGTTGATGCGCTGGGCTTCCTCCAGCTGGTCCTCGAGGGCGATGATGCGGCAGGCGGCCTCGATGGGGGTGCCCTGGTCGACGAGTTCGCGAGCGCGGGCGGCGATACGCAGCTGGTAGCGGGAGTAGCGGCGGTGGCCGCCCTCGGAGCGGAGCGGGGTGATCAGCCGGGCTTCTCCCAGGGCGCGGAGGAAACCGGGCGTGGTACCGATCATCTCGGCGGCCCGGCCCATCGTGTAGGCGGGGTAGTCGTCGTCGTCGAGACGGCCGAGCGGATCGTCTGATGTCATTCTCACCTCTCCGTCGAACCTTCCGGTGCGCGGGCCGGCGTTCCGGCACGTTCACCGAGCGTAACGCCGCCGCCCGGGGCGCCGATACCGGCGCTCCTGACGGCTGGAGAGGGGGAAGGGGAATCGTCCTCGATCGGAGGCGGGCCGGGAGACGGCCGGGCGACGGTCAGAGGGCGGACGGCCAGGCGGACGGAAGGCGGACGGAAGGCGGACGTCCAGTCGGACGGAGGCAGACGGAAGACGGACGGACGAGCGGCCGGACAGGCGGACGGCGGACCCGGCCAACTGGGCCCCCGCCGCCGGCTCTTAGGCCGTCAGACAGCTGGCGGCGTGCCCAGGAGTGCCGACGCCCGCTGGACCGGGCTGGCGGTGGCCGAGGGGGCGACGGCCGTGCCGGTGCCGCACGTGAAGCCGAGCCGGGTCATGGCCCGAACGACCTCGCCGACGCCGAAGTCACGGCGGTCCTGTCGGGTGACGACCGCGCCGACCTGCTTGGCGGGGTAATCACGGCGTCTGATGCGCACGAACGCGCCGGACACGGGTTCGGGCTTGACGCCCTTCATCGCTTCCAGGACATCGCTCTTCGTCAGCTCGAACGGGAAACGGGCGATCACGCAGCGCATGGGACCTCACAGGAGGAGAGGAAGGGAAGGTGAGCGGCGGGGTGGTCGTGCCGGCAGCGGGCGGTCACGAGCGGGGTGTGGTGTC
Organism: Streptomyces sp. NPDC127092; assembly: GCF_042722475.1. NCBI lineage: Bacteria > Bacillati > Actinomycetota > Actinomycetes > Kitasatosporales > Streptomycetaceae > Streptomyces > Streptomyces sp. NPDC127092. The sequence goes on along the minus strand of NZ_JBHXFE010000026.1, from coordinate 53,802 downwards.
CGTCGGACCGAGTTCGCGCAGGCGCACCCGGTCGGTGTACGCGGGGCTGGCGCGGAAGCCGGTGAGCTGGGCCCGGGTGATGACGCCGGTGCGCCGGCCGTCGGCGTCACGGATGATCAGGCGTGCGGTACGGGCTCCCTGCATGACCGCGAGGGCGACCTCGACGGTCATGTCCGCCCAGACGTGCGGTTCGGCCATGGCCGGGGTGGACGGGCGGTGGGGTGGTGGTGTCTGCGTCGCTGTCACGAGCGGCTCCTGGTCGGAGAAGGGGAAGGGGAGGACCGAGGTGCCGGCTCCGGCGCCACTGCGGGGCTGTCCGTGGAGGGGAGGGCCCTCTGATGCCGGCGGGAGGCGGAGTCCCGGTCGTCCGGGGCGGAAGGACGGCCGTTCGGGTGTGCGCTGTTCATGCGGAGCCTTCCTCGGTGAGAGGCGCATCAGGGAATGTCCGCGACGAAGGAACGGAACCAGATATTTCCCGACGGCTTCGAATGGGGCATGAAAGCTGAACTGCCGGAAAGGCCCGGGAGGGCGTGCTCGGCGGAGGAGGCGGCGCGACGAGGAGAGATGATGTCCGGGCCGTGGCGGGTACGGGATCGGCCGGATTCGCTCGGCGGGATTCCGGTAGGTGGTGCGTACGCAGCTGGGGCCCGCACCCCGAAGGATGCGGGCCCCAGCTGCGGAGTGTGCGCCTGGATCAGGCAGCGACGATGTTCTCGGCCGTCGGGCCCTTCTGGCCCTGCGCGATGTCGAAGCTGACCTTCTGGCCTTCCTGCAGCTCGCGGAAGCCCTGGGCGGCGATGTTCGAGAAGTGGGCGAAGACGTCGGGGCCGCCGCCGTCCTGCTGGATGAAGCCGAAGCCCTTTTCCGCGTTGAACCACTTCACGGTACCGGTGCTCATGTCGTATCTCCTTCGAGGGATCATCGGCGTCCGCACTGCGCGGAAACCATGTCGCTGTGATGATTGCCCCGCCGGAGAATCCGGAGACGAAAAAAAGCACTCCCGCCGCCCTGAGGGCCGTCGGGGGCACCTGAAGTTTCGGGAACCACAACTGCAACTGAAATCGACAGTAGCACGACACCGTTCCGAAAGTCGGCGGAATATCTCCGCTCCTTTTGAGCGGCAGTAATTCTCGCGGCGTCGTCTGCCGAATTCTCATCCGGCGCGAGTAGATATCGCCACGCCCGCGGGCGTGACGGCGCCACGATCGGCCCCCCCCTGGACGGCCGGACGCGCGGACGCGCGGACGCGCAGTCCCGCGTCGTCGTCACCCCGTCAGACGTCGAGCTGTTGCTCGACGCGCTCGAGCCAGCCTCGGTACCAGGGGGCGAAGTCCTGCCCGGTCGGCTCGATCCCTCCGTCCGCCGGTCTCAGATCCTCCCAGACGGCACCCCGGTGCGGGCCCGTCATCACCAGCAGCGACGTATAGCCGCATCCCTTCTCGCCGAGGAACACCGCCCCCGCCTCCTGCGCGTCGTACAGCTCCTCGTAGCGCGCGTCCCAGGCCGCGTGAGCACGGCGGAACTCCTCGTCGGACGCGAAGGCGTCCCTCTCGGGCTCCTGGGTGTCGAGCGCGTCGAGCTCACCCTGCAGAACCTCGGCCACGAAGGGCCGCCCGGCGAACGCGGCGGTGGTCGGCCGGGCGGAGTACGCGAGCCCGATGCCGCGCCACTGCCACCCGCCGTCGCCCAAGGACGGTGTCATCAGGCCGTAGTCGGGGCCGGCTCCCCCTGCTCCGACTTGGAGGAGGAAGCTCCGGTACTGCTCGGGCAGACCGACGCTTAGCTCCGCCTCCAGCGCCCGGAGCTGCTCCTCGCCCATGACCGGACCGAGGCGGAAGCCATGCCCCCGCGCGCCGAAGACCTTTTCTGCTCCGGGGAGTTCGCCGAGCCGGAGAACCCGCTCCCGCACACCCGACCACGTGACCTCATGCATGGGCCCACGCTAGTGAGACACGCACCGCACCGGCACATGGTTTGTCCGCGGAGCCCCATCGCCCGGCGCACGCGGTCCTCCGCCGTGGCCGGCGGCCCTCCCAGGGGTCAGGAGGCGCGCGGGACGACCAGGCCCGATTCGTAGGCCAGGACCACGAGTTGGGCTCGGTCGCGGGCGTGGAGTTTGGTCATCGCCCGGTTGACGTGGGTCTTCACCGTCATCGGGCTGATCACCATGTGGTCGGCGATCTCGTCGTTGGACAGGCCCCGTGCCACGAGGGCGACGGCCTCGCGTTCGCGGCCGGTCAGCTCTTCGAGCCCCGCCGCGGTCCCGGTGTCGAGCGGCCGGGACACGTACCTGTCGATCAGCTTGCGGGTGATCGAGGGCGCGAGCAGGGCGTCGCCGCGCGCGGCCACGCGGACGGCGTGCAGGAAGTCGTCCGGGACGATGTCCTTGACGAGGAATCCCGCGGCGCCGGCGCGCAGCGCGTCGAAGACGTACTCGTCCATGCCGTAGTTGGTCAGGATGACGACGTGCACCCCGGCCAGGGCCGGGTCCGCGGCGATGCGCCGGGTCGCCTCGATGCCGTCGACGACCGGCATCTGGATGTCGACGAGCGCGATGTCGGGCAGGTGTTTCCTGGCGAGTTCCAGGCCCTCCTCGCCGTCGGCGGCCTCGGCCACCACCTCGATGTCGTCCTCGAGGTCGAGGAGTGCGCGGAATCCGCTGCGGATCAGCGGCTGGTCGTCGACCAGCAGGACTCGGATCACGACGTTCGCTCCACGGGGAGTTCGGCCCGGACGGTGAAGCCGCCTTCGCCGCGCGGTGCGGCCAGCAGGACGCCGCCGAGGGCGGTGACGCGTTCGCGCATGCCGAGCAGCCCCACACCGGGCACGGGAGTGGTTTCCGGCGTGGCCCGCCCGTCGTCGTCGATGCGCAGGGCGAGGGCGTCGGGCCGGTAGTCGATCCGGACCGACGCCGTGGTGGCGGCGGCGTGCCGGACGATGTTGGTCAGCGACTCCTGAACGATCCGGTAGGCGGTCCGGCCCACCGCGGCCGGCACGTCGTGCCGCTCGCCCTCGATCGTCAGCGTCGCCTCCAGACCGGTCCTGCCGGCCCGCTCCACCAGTTCCGGTACGTCGGCGAGCCCGCGCGGCGGGGCGGTGCCGTCGTCGCGCAGGGCCTCCAGGGTCGCGCGCAGCTCCCGGCTCGCCTCCCGCCCGGCCTCCTGGATCGCCAGCAGCGCCTCCGGCACCCGCTCGCCGCGCCTGCGGGCCACGTGGACGGCGACCTCGGACTGCACCTTGATGACGGAGATCTGGTGGGTGAGCGAGTCGTGCAGTTCGCGGGCGATGTGCAGCCGTTCCTCGTCGGCGCGGCGCCGCGCGGTCTCCTCCCGGGTGCGCTCGGCCTCCTCCGCCCGCTGCTCCGCCTGCCGCAACGCCTCTCCCGCGGCGAACGCGGCGACGAGCCAGGCGATCTCCAGGGTGCCGCGGGCCTGCACCGACACCTCGCCCACGGGCCCGTCGCGCAGGGCCAGCGCCGTGAGCTGGAGGGCCGCCAGCATGGTCAGGGACGCCGTCACCGCCACGGCACGGAACCCGGCCCGCACCGCGCCGTACACCGCGACCAGGTACGCGACGGCGAGCACGTCGAACCCGGCCGCCTGGTAGCCCACCGCGCACAGCCCGGTGACGGCCAGGACGGCGACCGGAGCCCTGCGGCGCGCGGCCAGCGCGAGGCCGCCGGCCGCGAGCAGCGCGTAGCCGAGCGGGGCGGGCCCCGTGCCGAGGTGCTCCCCGGACCAGCCGTCGCCCAGCATCAGCGCCGCCACGCCCACGGCGATCACCACGTCCCCGACCCAGGCCGGTACAGCGAACCGTCGTATGCCCATGGGCGCACCTTAGCCAGCGGGCGCCGCGGGCGGATCCGGCTCGTGGACGACCGGCCGCCTACCGCGTCCGCGGTACCCGCGCCGCTCCTGCCGCGTCCGCGGTAGCCGCGTACGGCACCGGCGGCAGCGCGAAGTGCGTCCGTACGCGGGACGACCGGAGGCAGGTCCCGCGGACAGGATCGGGCCACATCCAGGAGCAGGAGTCGTACGAGGAGAAGGAGCACCTCATGTCCGTCCGTCACGTGCTTGCCGCACCCGCGGCCGCGCAGGCCTCGGTCCAGTTGTTCGCCGCCGATGCCTACGACCTGACCACCGGGCGGCTCGTGGGCACCACGGGCGCGGTGGTGGCGCTGGCCGGCGTGGTCGTCGGCGGGCTGTCCCTGGCCCGCTCCACCGGCCGGATCGGCCGCGGCAGCGGTAAGAGGGGCGCCCTCGCGGCCCTGGTGGCCGGGGCGATCGGCATGGCCGTCGGCGCGGTGAACCTGGCCGTCGCCGACGGCGGTCCCGGCACCGGCAACGGAGTGCTCGGTGGCGCCGTGGCCCTGGTGCTGGGGCTGATCGCCGTGGTCCTCGGCCGGCTGGCCCTGGTCCGCTCCCGCCGCGCCGGCCGGCCGGCCGGCCGCTCCGCCGACGTGCGCGCGTCCGCGTGAAGGAGGGACGGGAGGTGAGGAGCCGATGATGGCGACCGGAACCGCACCCACGGGCGGGACGCTGGCGAGACTGGGCCGCTTCTGTTTCCGGCGCCGCCGCCTGGTCCTGCTGGGCTGGATCGTCGGGGTGATCGCCGTGGCGTTCGCCGGATTCGGCTACGGCGCCGCCCCCGACAACGACTTCTCCGGAGGAGACTCGCCGTCGGCCAGGGCGCAGCAGCTGATGGAGAAGCACTTCCCCGAGGAGCAAGGGGACAGGCTGACCCTCGCGATCAGGGCCGAGAAGGGGATCGACGATCCCGCGGCCAGGCAGCGGATCGAGAACGTCCTCGCCGATCTCGCCGACTCGCCCGTGACCGGGCCGGTGACGTCGCCGTATCAGGACGAGAGCCTGGTGACGAAGGACCGTCGCATCGCGCGTACGGCCATCCCGCTGAGCGACAAGGGGGTGGAGAAGAGCGAGGTGAAGCCGCTGGTGGACAGGGTCAGGGAAGCCTCCGGCGACCACGTCACGCTCGCGCTGGGCGGGTACATGGCGGAGAAGGCCGAGACGCCCCCGCAGGGCCCGGCCGAGAGCGTGGGCCTCCTGGCGGCGGCCGTGATCCTGTTCGTCGCGTTCGGATCATTGGTGGCGATGGGCCTGCCGATCGCGACCGCCCTCCTGGCCATCGTGGGCGGTCTGGCCCTGATGAAGGTGGTGGGGCACCTGGTCCCCGCGCCGAACTTCGCGCTGACCTTCGGCGCGATGATCGGGCTCGGCGTCGGCATCGACTACGCGCTCTTCATCGTGACCCGCTACAAGGACGGCCTCGGGGACGGTGACGACCCCGAGAGCGCCACGGTCAGGGCCATCGCCACCGCGGGTCACGCGGTGCTGTTCGCCGGCACGACCGTGGTGATCGCGCTGATGGGCCTGCTCGTGATGGGCCAGCGGCTGATGACCGGGCTGGCCGTCGCCACGTCGATCACGGTGCTCGTCACGATGATCGCCGCCCTGACGCTGCTGCCCGCGCTCCTGGGCTTCACCGGGCACCGCATCGACTCGCTGCGCCTGCCTCGCCGCGTGTCCCGCCGGGACCGTTCCACCGCTGCACCGTCCACCGGCGCACCGTCCCGGAAGCGCCGTACGCCCGCCGAGCGCTGGGCCGGTGCGGTGCAGCGCAGGCCGCTGGTCGCCGCGCTCCTGGCCGGCGGGGCCCTGCTGCTGCTCGCCGTCCCCACGCTGTCGATGCGGCTGAGCCAGCCCGACGCCAGCGTCCAGCCCCGCGACCGGAGCAGCTACCTCTCGTACGAGATCCTCTCCGAGGGCTTCGGCCCGGGCTACGGCGCACCCCTGGTCTTCGCCGTCGAAACCGGCTCCGGGGACGCCGATCTGGCTCCCGTCGTCGAAGCGGTCGGCAGGACCGAGGGCATCGCCCACGCGACGCCGCCCCGGGTGAGTGAGGACGGGAAGGCCGTCACCTTCGTCGCCTTCCCCACGACCGGGTACCAGGACGAGGCGACCACGGACCTGGTCCACAGGCTCCGCGACGACGTGCTGCCCAGCACACCCGGCGGCGAAGGGGTCCTCGTCGGCGGACCGAACGCCGGCACCATCGACACCGCCGAGGAGTCCGGCTCCCGCCTGCCCCTGATGATCGTCGTCGTCGTCGCGATGTCCATGGTGCTGCTGATCGCCCTGGTCCGGTCGGTCACGATCGCCCTGCAGGCCGCCGTGATGAACCTGCTGTCGATCGGCGCCGCCTACGGTGTGCTGGTGGCGGTCGTGCAGTGGGGCTGGCTCGGCACGGCCCTCGGCTTCCCCGCCGCCATGCCCGTCACGACCTGGGTGCCGATGATGATGTTCCCGGTCCTGTTCGGCCTGTCGATGGACTACCAAGTCTTCCTGATCTCGCGGGTCCGCGAGGAGTACGAGCGGACCGGCGACACCCGCACGGCCGTCGCGACCGGACTCGCGCGGACCGCCAAGGTGATCACGGCCGCGGCCGCCATCATGATCGCCGTCTTCACCACCTCACTGCTCGGCCCCGACGTCGCCGTCAAGCAGGGCGGCCTGGGCATGGCCGTCGCCGTGCTCATCGACGCGACCATCGTCCGCATGGTCTTCGTCCCGGCGGTGATGGAACTGTGCGGCAAGGCCAACTGGTGGCTCCCCGGCCGCCGAACCCGCAAACCCCCCGCGCCCGCACCGACCGCAACGAGGGAAGAGGCCAACGCCTGAGGGCCGGGGCCTGGAGAGACCCGAACACCGGCGAAGGCCCTGGCCCTTGACCAGGGCCTTCGCCAGCGCTCGGGGTCGGCTCTTTGCATACGGACAGGTTGTCGAGTGTCCCGGCATGCGGAGCGTGCACCGCTGCGGTTGGCCCCGATTCGACGACCGGACGGACCTGGGCAGAGCAATTCAGAAGGCGTATGAATGTCGCGCGGAACAGAAATGGACTGGGCGAGCCGGCGCCGAGGAGCCGGATCCGACGGCATCGGGATGCGGCTTCCAGGATGCTCCGCGACGGCCGGGGCCGCCCGCACATCCGTCGGCTTCGGCTGGCCGGTCAGGGCTCCTCGGAGTGAGGCCCGGTGCCGCTCGGGGGCCTGCTGGTGGCCAGCCAGGACCGGGCCGGCCCGGCGGGTCGTGTGGTGTCGACGGTGAGGTGGAGGCGGGTGCCCCCGCCCGGGGCGGGGTAGCTGCGCTGCTCGCTGCCGGCGAAGCAGTGGCGGAGGATGTCGGCGACCGTCCGGGCGGCGTCCGGGGTGGCGGCGACGATGCGGACTTCGGCGTGCCCCGGCGGCGGCAGGGCTTCGGCTACTGGCTCGTTGCGGTCCAAGGCTGCACTGTCCCTTCCTGTGGGAGGCTCGCCGGCGAGCGCCCGTAGCGGGCCGGGTCGGCCTCCGTACCTCCACGGTACGTTCGAGACCGACGGTGCCGAACGGCTCCGCAGCGGGGAGCGGCTCTTCCCCGCGACCTCCCGGAGTACGGTGAAAGGACGGGGCCGTCGCCCCGCCCGCCGACCCAGCGTCCGCCGTGGCACCGGTCCGGGCGGCAGCGGCGCCGCCCGAGGACGGACGGACCGATCATGACCGACGCAGGCACTTCCCCCCACCACGTCCCCGCGCCCCCGCGCCTCCTGCCGGACGAGGTCCATCAGGCCGTCGGCCCGGGAACCGCGCTGCTCCGGCTGGAGACGACGGGGTCCCGGCAGAGCCTCCTCGACGGCGCCTGGTGGCCGCGCTCGCGTGACGTAGAGCGGGAGGTCCCACCGCTGGTAACCGCCCTGTCCGAGCACCTCGGGCCCATCACCCGGGTCGGACTGGACGCCTCGGCCTGGAACGGCATCCCCACCCGCCTGGTCGTCGGAGACCAGGTCGTGCACCTCGACTCCTTCCCCGTCGGGGACGACACCGTGCTCATCACCCGTGGCGGCAACGACCACTTCTCCCTCATGGTCGTCCCGCCGGACACGGGGCCCGAGGCCGCCCGCAGCGCCATGGCCCGCGCCGTCCGCGCCGACAACGTCACTCAGGCTTCCGAGATCCTCCTCGCCGAATTCCCCCACACCGGGGCCCCGTCGACCGGCACCGCCCAGGACAACGACGACGCCCCAGGTCTCTGACCTGGGCCTTCGTTCGAGAGCGGATGACGGGAATGCGAACCCGCGCCATGAGCTCCCCTACCGGCACGTTGTGGCACGGCCCCTGTGCAGGCGCGGTCGACGTGCTACGTCGCTATCCCGTCGGCCACCGTACGGGTCTTGCGGCATCTGGGCGGTCGCGGCCTGTTCGTCTACGGCGTGAACCCCGTTCGGCCCGTCCCCATCCGTGAGAGCGACCCTGTGGACCGGGCGACGCGACCCGTAGGATCGGCTTTCATGTCGAAGACTGACGAGCTGCTCGTTGACATCGCCAGGCTGGTGGAGTCCGGGCGGAGCAATCAAATGTCCCTGACCGTCGTCACCGGGGGCGCTGTCATCACGGGGCGGCTGGCCCCCGAAGCGGCATGGCGTCAGCGGGTCTCGGAGGTTTTGGCGGACTCCGAACGACTGGCCGAGTTCTCCGCCGTCTTCGCAACCGGCGCGGTGGCGAAGGACGGGCCGCCCACACACCTGCACTTCCACCTGGCGCGGATTCTTCAGGGCGCGGTCGGGATCCCGGAGACGGGCGGGATGTACCGCGTCTCGATCGCGGACATCAGCGCTTGGACCATGGGCGACGTCAGCTATTCCGATCACTGACCTCGCGAGGGGAATCCGGCCCGCCGACGTCTGAGCGGGCTCGTTGTGGTGCAGGTGTGGGGTCCGCGAGCGGGCGCGAGCCCCACACCTGCTCGCCCATGACTACGTCATGGAGTTCGGGAGTGGTGGCGCCAGGCAGCAGTGGACCGATGTTCTGCGGCGTGTGGGCCGGAGGGCTGGACGGGGCGGCGATGCCGCTCTTCCCTGGGCGGCCGGTATGCGAGGAGACCGGGGGCCACAGGCCAGGAGCCTGACCGTCATGACACGCTGCCGTGGGTGAGCCGGCCCGGCCGACCCGGTGGCCGGGCTGCTGCGGCCGCCGCGTTCAGGAGGCGCTGAACGGCCGGGGAGCGGTTCGCGAGCCTGAGGCGGCGTCCGTGCCGGGGCCACCAGTCGAGGGTGGCCAGGAGGCCGGAGTCGCAGAAGGAGACCCGCGAGGTGTCCAGTACGAGGCCGGTGTAGCCGTCGTCGGCGGCTGAGGCCAACAGTGCCCGCAGCGGTGCGGCGCTGTAGTGGTCGATCTCCCCGGCGAGGTGGACGACCAGAGTGCCGCCGAGGCTGGTGCAGGAGTCGATGACTATGACGCCGGGCGCGGTGTCCGCGCCCGAGTCGTGCACGACGGGATGGGCAGGGGTGGCGAGAGGCGCCGGCAGTATCGGGGCGGTGGTTGAGGTACTCACATCCCCACCAACTCCGCCCGCCCGGGGCGGGGGTACGAGTCACGAGGCCCTTTCACCCCATGTGACCAGCACCGATCCCCGGTACGAGGGAAGGATTCCACCCCGGCGGGGCATGCGGGCGCCGGTGACGTGACCGCGGTATCCGAACCCCCGGTGCCCTCGCCGTCCTGTTCCAGCACATCCGCGAGCAGAACCCGCATGGAGGAGCCGGCCGGTCCGGCCACCCTGCGGTTGACGTGAACAACCTCTTCGGAACCTTCGGCATCCCCGGCTCCGCCCAGAGCGACGCCGCCGTCGACGAACTCGTGAAGGAGCGCGACCGGCTCCACGCAGCGAGGAGTTCGCCGAGGCCGACGCGATCCGTGACCGGCTCACTTAGTGGGCGTGACTGTTGAGGACTCGCCCGAGCCTGGGCACGGAGACTGTCCACCTGCTGTGCGCGCGACACTCTCGGTCAGCGCAGCAGGGACCGAGGCCGCGAGGCCAGGATTGCCTCGGCCTCGTCACTGATGGTCCGGACCAGTCCGCGGCGGGGCGGACGGCGTCGACGAAGGACGCCGACTGACCGTAGGGGATCTGGCTCGTGTCGGGGTCGGGTGGGGCCTCGAAAGGGTTGATGTCTTGCGCGGGCGCGAATTCCTCTTTGCGGTCCCGCAACGTTGCTTCACGTCCTGACCACTCGTCGGTGAACCGATTACGGCGGACGCGTGCGCCGATGTTCGCCGGCCAGGGCAGCCCCGACACGATGTCGTAGGTCCGCGTCCATACGGTGTCGCTGCCATCACTCTCGACGATCAGGCGCTTGTGGACGTCGTGTACCTCGACCGCCTCAGGCGTGGCGAGAAACGCCGTGCCCAGCCAGGCGCCGTCCGCACCGGCGGTGAGGACGGCCGCGAGTGTTCGGCCGTCGGCAATGCCCCCTGCAGCCAGTACCGGAACATCGGGATAACGCCTCACGATCCCGGCCAGGAACGGCAGCAGGCCCATCGTCCCGGTGTGGCCACCGGCCTCGGTGCCCTGCGCCACGAGGACATCGGTACCCGAGCGGCAGAAGGAGGTGGCAGGCGGGCTTGACCGGATGGTGCGGCTGGCTCGCGACAGGGCCGCCGGCAGCCGGAGAAAGGCCTGGGTGGTGCAGAGGTGGTGCAACACGCTTAAGGAGGTCTAGACAACGACGAAGGCCCAGGTCGCTGACCTGGGCCTTCGTTCACGAGCGGATGACGGGAATCGAACCCGCGCTATAAGCTTGGGAAGCTCATGTTCTACCATTAAACTACATCCGCAGTGCCGCCGAAGATCGATGCGGCATCGTTGCACACTGTACCCCATCCGGCACGCGAGGCGAAGCGCCCCTCGGAGGGAGTGCGGTCGAGGAGTGGTCGGAGTGCCCTCCCCGGGGAGCGGGTGCTGATCCCCTAATGTGGCTGTCTCGTCCACCACTTGTCGGGGAAGGGACTTGATGGGTTCGATGGAGCGCACCGTCGTCCGTTGTGCCGAGGGGCACGTGTTCAGTACTGCTTCGTTTCCGCTCGCCCAGCTCGGTGCCGGGCGGATCGGGCCCGCGCGGCTGATCCGGTGCCCGCGCTGCGCGCGGCTGCGGCACGCGGTGCCCGTGGAGCTTGAGCGGCGCTGACGAGGGAAAGGGCGTGGAGTCTCCCGATTGGGGGAGCTCCGCGCCCTCTGCGTATCGTGGGACCGTGCTTCTCTCAGACAAGGACATCCGGGCCGAGATCGATGCCGGGCGGGTGCGCATCGACCCGTACGACGAATCCATGCTGCAGCCCTCGAGCATCGACGTGCGGCTTGACCGCTTCTTCCGGGTGTTCGAGAACCACCGCTACCCGCACATCGACCCCGCCGTCGAGCAGCTCGACCTGACGCGCGAGGTCGAGCCGGAGGGCGACGAGGCGTTCATCCTGCACCCGGGCGAGTTCGTGCTCGCCTCGACCTACGAGGTCATCACGCTGCCGGACGACATCGCCTCACGCCTCGAGGGGAAGAGCTCCCTCGGGCGGCTCGGGCTTGTCACCCACTCCACCGCCGGGTTCATCGACCCCGGGTTCTCCGGGCACGTGACCCTCGAGCTGTCGAACCTCGCCACCCTGCCGATCAAGCTCTGGCCGGGGATGAAGATCGGCCAGCTGTGCATGTTCCGGCTCAGCTCGCCCGCCGAGCACCCGTACGGCAGCGAGCGGTACGGCTCGCGGTACCAGGGGCAGCGGGGGCCGACCGCCTCCCGCTCGTACATGAACTTCCATCGGACCCAGGTGTGAGGCGGTAGCCGCATGAGTGACGTACGCGAGAACCTGACGTACGAGGGCTTCGGGCGCGCGATCCGCGAGCTCGCCCAGACCATCGCCGACGACGGCTACGAGCCCGACATCGTGCTCTCGATCGCCCGGGGCGGCGTGTTCGTGGCCGGCGGGCTGGCCTACGCCCTGGACTGCAAGAACATCCACCTCGTGAACGTGGAGTTCTACACCGGCGTCGGCACCACCCTGGAGATGCCGGTCATGCTGGCGCCGGTGCCGAACGCGATCGACTTCTCCGACAAGAAGGTCCTGATCGCCGACGACGTCGCCGACACCGGCAAGACCCTCAAGCTCGTCCACGACTTCTGCGTCGACCACGTCGCCGAGGTCCGCTCCGCCGTCATCTACGAGAAGTCGCACTCCCTCGTGAAGTGCGAGTACGTGTGGAAGAAGACGGACGAGTGGATCAACTTCCCCTGGTCCGTCGAGCCGCCCGTCGTGCGGCGCGAGGGTCAGGTCCTCGACGCCTGAGACCCGCCTCCGGACATCCCGCCTCCGGACATACGAAAAGCCCCCGCCCTTGTGGTGGGGGCTTTCCGTATGTCCGGTCGCCGGTCGCCGGTCGCCGGTCGCCGGTCGTACCGGTGGGCCGTTAGAGCGTGCCCAGTTTGATCAGGCTCAGCAGCGCCACCAGCTGGATCGCCGACGCGCCCAGCGCCTTCGGCCACGGCAGGTCGTGGGAGCGGCTCACCATCAGCGTGAACAGCGCGCCGGCCGCCAGCCAGGTCGCCCAGCCGATCACCTGGACCAGGCCGTTCTCGCCGCCCAGGAAGAGGGCGAAGACGAGGCGCGGCGCGTCCGTGATCGACATGATCAGCATGGAGAGGCCCACCGTCGGCTGCCAGGAGCCGTCGCCGCCCAGCTGGCGGGCCAGGGTGTGCGTCACCGCGCCCAGGATCAGTCCGCCGACGACGAAGCCGAGGCCGGTCATCAGGACGTACGGGATCGCCGTGGTCAGCGTCGCGTTGATCGCCTCTTCGCGCGCCTGGTCGAAGCCGAAGATCGCCAGGAGTCCGTAGAGGAACGTGACGATCAGCGCCGGGCCCCACACCGCGTGGTCCCGCATCCGCAGGAAGGTGTCCGCCGGGCGCAGCACGATGCCGCTCAGGAGGCCCTTCCACGGCAGCCGCGGGCCCGTCGGGACGACGGGGGCGGCGCCGGCCTGGTACGTCGCGCCCTGGCCGTACGGGTCGTCGTGGACGCTGAAGGCCTGGGTGTGGCCCGGGTTGTTCGCGGCGTAGTGCTGCTGCGGGTGCTGCTGCTGCGGCGCGTGCGGGTCGCCGAAGTACTCGGGCTCGCCGTACGGCGCCTGGCCGCCCTGGTGCTGCGCCCACTGCTGCTGCGGCGGGTACTGCTGCGGGTACGACGGCGGCGGCGCGTTGTACCCGTACGGCGCCTGCTGCTGCGGTTGTTGTTGCGGGGGGCCGCCGGCCCGGCCGCGTCCGTTCCTGAATCCAGCCACGTCATGAACGTACCCGGTCCCGCCGTGCGCTCGCGCCATCGGCGGAGAGTGCGGCAGAGCTGTGACATCCCCTAGGGGACTTGAGGGGGCGTAAGGGGGACTTGAGGGGGGCGAGAGGGGGCCTGCGGGGGACCTGAGGGGGCTGAGGGGCCTGCGGGGGCCTGAGGGGTTACATGGCCGCCGCACAGGTTTGTGGCGTCTGTTACAAATCCTACGGAATGCGCACACATGGGGCTCCTACCTTGGATTTGTCGCCGAACAAGTCAGGCAAAAGGAGCTTTCCCATGCGAATTGCCCGTCGGACCCTCCGTACCGCAGCCATCGCCACCGGCACCATCGCCGCCCTCACCCTCCCGGCCGCCGCCGCCTTCGCCGACGACAACCCGGCGCCGGCGGACCAGGGGCAGACGCAGGGCCGGATCCAGGACCGGACCCAGGACGAGAAGCAGGGGCAGGACCAGAACCAGAACCCGGGGCAGGACCAGAACCAGAACCCCGGGCAGGACCAGAACCAGGGGCAGGACGAGAACCAGGGGCAGGACGAGAACCAGGGGCAGGACCAGGGTGATCGGCAGGACACCTCCGAGCCCGTCGTCGGGCGGATCTTCGTCCAGTCGTACAAGCTCGCCGACGGCTCCGTCGCCAAGGTCTACATGACCACGCCGAACGACTACCAGGCCGAGATCTGGGCCGGCGGCACGCTGCTGGACACCCTCACCACCTCCGGGCAGCCCGCGTACGGCCAGAACAACGGCCTGCACATCGTCCTGAACCCCGACGGCACCGTCCGCTCCTGGATGGACAAGGTCCCGACCCCGGACCCGAAGCCCACCCCGAAGCCGAAGCCGACCCCCAAGCCCACGCCGAAGCCCACCCCCAAGCCCAAGCCCGCGCCGCACCAGGCCGACGCCCGTGTCACGCTGCCCAACGGCGAGGTGGCCAAGCTCTACAAGAAGGGCCCGCGCGTCGAGCTCCGCTTCGGTTCCCTCACCCTCAAGAACCAGACCCTCAGCCACAAGGGCTGGACGTACAAGCTCGTCCCGCAGGGCAAGGGCGTCTACCGCTTCGTCGTCGTCGACACCCCGAAGCAGGGCGGCAACAGCTGGGTGTACGACTTCCACGGCAAGCTCGTGCGCACCTACACGGCTCAGAAGAAGAGCACCGTCGTCGTGCCGCGCGGCACCGTCCCCAAGGGCGCCGTGAAGGCCGGGGCCGAGGGCGTCGCGCCCGTCTCCGACGACAGCCACGAGGCCGCCCTCATCGGCGCGGGCGGCGGCATGGCCGCCCTCGGTGCCGCCGGTCTCGGCTTCGCCCTCTACCACCGGCGTGGTCAGCAGAACTGACCACAAGCCCCCAGGCCCAGGAGCCACGCAGCCCACGACCCACGACCCACGACCCACGGAAAAGGGCCGCCCCGCGATCACGCGGGGCGGCCCCTCCGGCCCTACAGGCACTTCCGGCCCTACAGGCACTTCCGGCCCTACAGGCCCCTCCGGCCCTTCCGGCCTTCCGTCACATACGAGCGGCGCTTACGCCGCCGGCTCCGGCTCCGGCTCGTCGGCCGTCTCCGGGGCCTCCGGCTCGAGCGGCGTCTTCACCGAGTCGAGCAGCAGCTGGGCCACGTCCACGACCTGCAGGCTCTCCTTCGCCTTGCCGTCGTTCTTCTTGCCGTTGACCGAGTCGGTCAGCATGACGAGGCAGAACGGGCAGGCGGTGGAGACGATGTCCGGGTTCAGGGACAGGGCCTCGTCGACGCGCTCGGTGTTGATGCGCTTGCCGATCCGCTCCTCCATCCACATCCGGGCACCACCAGCGCCGCAGCAGAAGCCGCGCTCCTTGTGGCGGTGCATCTCCTGCTGGCGCAGGCCGGGGACGGCGGACATGATCTCGCGCGGGGGCGTGTAGACCTTGTTGTGCCGGCCCAGGTAGCACGGGTCGTGGTAGGTGATGAGGCCCTCCACCGGGGTCACCGGGATCAGCTTGCCCTCGTCGATGAGGTGCTGGAGCAGCTGGGTGTGGTGGATGACCTCGTACTCGCCGCCGAGCTGCGGGTACTCGTTGGCGATGGTGTTGAAGCAGTGCGGGCAGGTCGAGACGATCTTCTTCGCCGACTTCGGCTTCTTCGTCGACTCGTCCTCGTCGTCCTCGCCGAACGCCATGTTCAGCATCGCGACGTTCTCCTGGCCGAGCTGCTGGAACAGCGGCTCGTTGCCCAGACGGCGCGGGGAGTCACCCGTGCACTTCTCCTCGCCGCCCATGATCGCGAACTTGACGCCCGCGATGTGGAGGAGTTCGGCGAAGGCCTTCGTGGTCTTCTTGGCGCGGTCCTCGAGGGCGCCGGCGCAGCCGACCCAGTAGAGGTAGTCGACCTCGGTGAGGTCCTCGACGTCCTTGCCGACGATCGGGACCTCGAAGTCGACCTCCTTGGTCCACTCGACGCGCTGCTTCTTGGCCAGGCCCCAGGGGTTGCCCTTCTTCTCCAGGTTCTTCAGCATCGTGCCGGCCTCGGACGGGAAGGCGGACTCGATCATGACCTGGTAGCGGCGCATGTCGACGATGTGGTCGATGTGCTCGATGTCGACCGGGCACTGCTCGACGCAGGCGCCGCAGGTGGTGCAGGACCACAGGACGTCCGGGTCGATGACGCCGTTCTCCTCGGCGGTGCCGATCAGCGGGCGCTCGGCCTCGGCGAGGGCGGCGGCCGGGACGTCCTTCAGCTGCTCCTCGGTGGCCTTCTCGTCGCCCTCCATGGTCTTGCCGCCGCCGGCCAGCAGGTACGGGGCCTTGGCGTGCGCGTGGTCGCGCAGCGACATGATGAGGAGCTTCGGGGAGAGCGGCTTTCCGGTGTTCCAGGCGGGGCACTGCGACTGGCAGCGGCCGCACTCGGTGCAGGTGGAGAAGTCGAGGATGCCCTTCCAGGAGAACTGCTCGACCTGGGAGACGCCGTAGACGTCGTCCTCGCCCGGGTCCTCGAAGTCGATCGGCTTGCCGCCGGAGGTCATCGGCTGCAGCGGGCCGAGGGCGGTGGAGCCGTCGGCGTTGCGCTTGAACCAGATGTTCGGGAAGCCGAGGAAGCGGTGCCAGGCGACACCCATGTTGGTGTTGAGCGAGACCGTGATCATCCAGGTGAAGGACGTGACGATCTTCAGCGCCGCGAAGAAGTACGTGAGGTTCTGGATCGTGCTCAGGTCGGCGCCGTCGAGCAGCGCGATCAGCGGGTACGAGGCGAAGAAGCCCGGCTCCCAGCTCGTCACGTGGTGCTGGACGCCCTCGAGCGCGCGCAGCGTCATGATGCAGACGCCGACGATGAGGATGACGGCCTCGACGAAGTAGGCCTGGCCCGTCTTGGAGCCCGCGAAGCGGGACTTGCGGCCGGCCTTGGTCGGCTTGCTGAGCTGGCGGATCACGATGAGCGTGACGATGCCGAGGACGGTCATCAGGCCGAGGAACTCGGTGAAGATCTCGTACGGCAGCCAGTCACCGATGATCGGGATCAGCCAGTCGGCCTGGAAGAGCTGGCCGAAGGCGTTCACGATCGTGAGCAGCAGCGAGAAGAAGCCGACCGCCACGAACCAGTGCGCCACGCCGACGACGCCCCAGCGGTTCATCCGGGTGTGGCCGAGGAACTCCTTGACCAGCGTGATGGTGCGCTGCTTGGGGTCTCCGGTGCGGGTACCCGCGGGCACGGGCTGGCCGAGCCGCACGAAGCGGTAGATCTGCGCGATGGCGCGGCCGAACAGCGCGACGGCCACCACCGTGATGACGATCGACACGATGATCGCGGCGAGTTGCATGACGGGCTCCTCGAGCGGGCCTCTGCTTCGGGCCTACTAAGCGGTAACTTATTGAGTCCGTGCCGAGATTACCGGTTCGCGGGCCCGCGATGTAGCGGAGCTCACGGTGATCTGTGTCGCTCAGGCAACCCTTGCCGTGACTCAGGCGGCCCGTGCCGCAGGAACCGGTGTCCGGCCTGCCGCGCGACGTTTACGGACTGCTGGAAGCGTACGCGCCAGAATCGCCAGATCCATGCCGAGCCAGTGATGGTCCACATAGTGGAGATCGAGCAGCTCACGCTCCTCCCAGGGCAGCTCCGAACGTCCGCTGATCTGCCACAGGCCGGTGACCCCCGGTCGTACGGACAGCCGGCGCCGTCCGTCGCCGGTGGACTCCCGGTGGCCGGGCGCCAACGGGCACGGTCCCACGAGTGACATCCGGCCCTGTACGACGTGCACCAGGAGGGGCAGGTTCGCGAGCGGGCTCTTCGTGCGGAAGGTCAGCATCGTGAAGGTCCGGCCGCCCCGGCCCGCGACCGGGCGGCGGCGCAGGATCCCCCGGGTGCTTCCGTTGGCCAGGACGAGCGAGAGGGCGACGCCGGCGAGCAGCGGGGAGAGCAGGACCAGGAGCGCGAGCCCGCCCACCACGTCGAAGGCACGCTTCACCGTGAAGGTGCGCCCTGTTGTCGCGCCGCGCCCTGCCGCCACGCCACGCCCCGCCGTGAAGGGCCGCCCCGCCGTGAAGGGCCGCCCCGCCGTGAAGAGGCGCCTCCCCTTCGCCCCCGTCATCCCCGTCCCCGTCATGCGCGAGCACCTTCCGGCGAGAATCATCGGATATGTCCGGACTCTCTCACGGAGGAGTCGCGGTGAAGGGAAGCGACGCGCCCTGGTGGCCGTCGCCTGGCGGCCCTCCATTGAGTGCCCGGCCCGGCGAAGAGTTGAGTCGGCTCCACTCAGGTCTGTTGACTCCCGTCCGGGGCTCGTGCATCCTTGAGTCAGTTCCACTCAAGTCAGTCAGCTGGAGGAATCGAAATGGCACGTGCGGTCGGCATCGACCTGGGCACGACTAACTCCGTCGTCAGCGTTCTGGAAGGCGGCGAGCCCACCGTCATCACCAACGCCGAGGGCGCCAGGACCACGCCGTCCGTCGTCGCCTTCGCGAAGAACGGCGAGGTGCTCGTCGGCGAGGTCGCCAAGCGTCAGGCGGTCACCAACGTCGACCGGACCATCCGGTCCGTGAAGCGCCACATGGGCACCGACTGGAAGATCGAGCTCGACGGGAAGAACTTCAACCCGCAGCAGATCTCCGCCTTCATCCTCCAGAAGCTGAAGCGCGACGCCGAGGCCTACCTGGGCGAGAAGGTGACCGACGCGGTCATCACCGTCCCGGCGTACTTCAACGACTCCGAGCGCCAGGCCACCAAGGAGGCCGGCGAGATCGCGGGCCTCAACGTCCTGCGCATCGTCAACGAGCCGACCGCCGCCGCCCTGGCGTACGGCCTCGACAAGGACGACCAGACCATCCTCGTCTTCGACCTCGGTGGCGGCACCTTCGACGTGTCCCTCCTGGAGATCGGCGACGGCGTCGTCGAGGTGAAGGCCACCAACGGTGACAACCACCTCGGTGGTGACGACTGGGACCAGCGCGTCGTCGACTACCTGGTGAAGCAGTTCGCCAACGGGCACGGCGTCGACCTGTCCAAGGACAAGATGGCGCTGCAGCGTCTGCGCGAGGCGGCCGAGAAGGCCAAGATCGAGCTGTCCTCCTCCACGGAGACCACGATCAACCTGCCCTACATCACGGCCTCCGCCGAGGGCCCGCTGCACCTGGACGAGAAGCTCACCCGCGCCCAGTTCCAGCAGCTGACCGCGGACCTCCTGGAGCGCTGCAAGACCCCGTTCCACAACGTCATCAAGGACGCCGGCATCCAGCTGTCCGAGATCGACCACGTGGTCCTCGTCGGCGGCTCGACCCGCATGCCGGCCGTCGCCGAGCTCGTCAAGGAGCTGACCGGCGGCAACGAGGCCAACAAGGGCGTGAACCCGGACGAGGTCGTCGCCATCGGCGCCGCCCTGCAGGCCGGTGTCCTCAAGGGCGAGGTCAAGGACGTCCTGCTCCTCGACGTCACCCCGCTGTCCCTCGGCATCGAGACCAAGGGCGGCATCATGACCAAGCTGATCGAGCGCAACACCACGATCCCGACCAAGCGCTCCGAGATCTTCACGACGGCCGAGGACAACCAGCCGTCCGTGCAGATCCAGGTCTACCAGGGCGAGCGCGAGATCGCGGCGTACAACAAGAAGCTCGGCATGTTCGAGCTGACCGGCCTCCCGCCGGCCCCGCGCGGCGTCCCGCAGATCGAGGTCGCCTTCGACATCGACGCCAACGGCATCATGCACGTGACCGCGAAGGACCTGGGCACGGGCAAGGAGCAGAAGATGACCGTCACCGGCGGCTCCTCGCTGCCGAAGGACGAGGTCAACCGGATGCGCGAGGAGGCCGAGCAGTACGCGGAGGAGGACCACCGCCGTCGCGAGGCCGCCGAGACCCGCAACCAGGGCGAGCAGCTCGTCTACCAGACCGAGAAGTTCCTCAAGGACAACGAGGACAAGGTCCCCGGTGACGTCAAGACCGAGGTCGAGGCCGCGGTCGCCGAGCTGAAGGAGAAGCTCAAGGGCGAGGACACCGCGGAGATCCGCACGGCCACCGAGAAGGTCGCCGCCGTCTCCCAGAAGCTCGGCCAGGCGATGTACGCCGACGCGCAGGCCGCCCAGGGCGCCGCCGGCGCCGAGGGTGCCCAGCAGGCCGGCGCCGACGACGACGTCGTGGACGCCGAGATCGTCGACGAGGACAAGCCGAAGGGTGGCGCGGCCTGATGTCGGAGGAGACCCCGGGCTTCGAGGAGAAGCCCGACGTCCCCGCCGACGGCACGCCCGAGGAGACCGAGGCCGCCGAGTCCGCCGCGAAGGCGGACGGGGCGGCCCCGGCCGGGGACGCTACGGACGTAGCCCTGCTGGCGCAGCTGGACCAAGCCCGTACCGCGCTCACCGAGCGCACGGGCGACCTCCAGCGGCTCCAGGCCGAGTACCAGAACTACCGCCGCCGCGTGGAGCGGGACCGGGTCACGGTCAAGGAGATCGCCGTCGCGGGCCTCCTGACCGAGCTCCTTCCCGTGCTCGACGACATCGGCCGGGCCCGGGACCACGGCGAGCTCGTGGGCGGGTTCAAGTCGGTCGCCGAGTCGCTGGAGACCGTCGCCGCCAAGATGGGTCTGCAGCAGTTCGGCAAGGAGGGCGAGCCCTTCGACCCGACGATCCACGAGGCCCTGATGCACAGCTACGCGCCGGACGTCACCGAGACGACCTGCGTGGCGATCCTGCAGCCGGGGTACCGGATCGGCGACCGCACCATCCGCCCCGCCCGCGTGGCGGTCGCCGAGCCCCAGCCGGGTGCTCAGGGCAAGGCGGAGGAGTCGGATGACTCCGAGAAGGACAGCGAGTAAGAGCCGTACCCGCACGCGGGAGGAGGGACGTCGATGAGTACGAAGGACTTCGTCGAGAAGGACTACTACAAGGTTCTCGGCGTCCCCAAGGACGCCACCGACGCCGAGATCAAGAAGGCGTACCGGAAGCTCGCCCGCGAGAACCATCCGGACGCCAACAAGGGTGACACCAGGGCGGAGGAGCGCTTCAAGGAGATCTCCGAGGCGAACGACGTCCTCGGCGACCCCAAGAAGCGCAAGGAGTACGACGACGCCCGCGCCCTGTTCGGCAACGGCGGCTTCCGGGCCGGCGGCCCGGGTGCGGGCGGCTCGTTCAACTTCGACCTGGGCGACCTCTTCGGCGGCGCCCAGGGCGGGGCCGGTGGCGCCGGTGGCTTCGGCGGCGGTCTCGGCGACGTCTTCGGCGGGCTGTTCAACCGGGGCGCGGGCGGTGCGGGCACCCGTACGCAGCCGCGCCGCGGCCAGGACATCGAGTCCGAGGTGACCCTCAGCTTCACCGAGGCCATCGAGGGCGCGACCGTGCCGCTGCGGATGTCCAGCCAGCAGCCGTGCAAGGCGTGTTCGGGCACCGGCGACAAGAACGGCACGCCGCGGGTGTGCCCGACCTGTGTCGGCACCGGGCAGGTCTCGCGCGGCAGCGGCGGCGGCTTCTCGCTGACCGACCCGTGCGTGGACTGCAAGGGCCGCGGCCTGATCGCCGAGAACCCGTGCGAGGTCTGCAAGGGCAGCGGCCGGGCCAAGTCCTCCCGCACCATGCAGGTCCGGATCCCGGCGGGCGTCTCCGACGGCCAGCGGATCCGGCTGCGCGGGAAGGGCGCGCCGGGCGAGCGCGGCGGGCCGAACGGTGACCTGTACGTGGTCGTGCACGTGGACGCCCACCCGGTGTTCGGCCGCAGGGACGACAACCTCACCGTCACGGTGCCCGTCACGTTCGACGAGGCGGCGCTCGGCGGCGAGATCAAGGTGCCCACCCTGGGCGGCCCGGCGGTGACGCTGAAGCTGCCCGCCGGCACGCCCAACGGGCGCACCATGCGCGCCCGCGGCAAGGGCGCGGTCCGCAAGGACGGAACCCGCGGCGACCTGCTGATCACGGTGGAGGTCGCGGTTCCGAAGGAGCTGGACGACAAGGCACGTGAGGCGCTGGAGACCTTCCGCGAGGCGACCGCGGGCGAGGACCCCAGGGCAGAGCTGTTCCAGGCCGCGAAGGGAGCTTGAGGAGATGGAAGGCCGCCGTCGTAATCCCTACCAGCTGACCGACGAGACCCCGGTGTACGTCATCTCGGTGGCGGCCCAGCTCTCCGGTCTGCACCCGCAGACGCTGCGTCAGTACGACCGTCTCGGTCTGGTCTCGCCGGACCGTACGGCGGGCCGTGGCCGCCGCTACTCGGCCCGGGACATCGAGCTGCTCCGTCAGGTGCAGCAGCTGTCCCAGGACGAGGGCATCAACCTGGCCGGTATCAAGCGCATCATCGAGCTGGAGAACCAGGTCGCGGCGCTGCAGGCGCGGGTGGCCGAGCTGTCGACCGCGGTCGAGGGCGCGGCGGCGGCGATGCGCCAGCGCGAGGCCCAGGTGCACGCCTCGTACCGGCGTGACCTGGTCCCGTACACCGATGTGCAGCAGGCGAGCGCTCTGGTGGTGTGGCGGCCGGGCCACAAGCGCGGCGAGTAGTTCTCCCCGACTGCCTGTCGAGGCCCCCTCCGCCGTGGCGGAGGGGGCCTCGGCCGTTCCCGCGGCGCGGTCAGTCCTCGCGCTGGTCGTCCTGGTCCTGTTCGAGGATGCCGGACTGGGCGATGAGATAGCCGAGCTGGGCCCGGCTGCCGCTGCCGAGGGCGGCGGCGAGCTTGGCGATGTGGGCGCGGCAGGTGCGGACGTTCATGCCGAGGCGGCGGGCGATGGCCTCGTCGACGTGGCCCTCGACGAGGAGTTTGGCGATGGAGCGCTGGACGCCGCCTATGCCGTCCACGGAGGGCGTGTAGGGCACTTCCTCGTCCCAGGGGACGGCGTGCAGCCAGAACTGGTCGAAGACGCCGACGAGGTACTGCACGAGGCCCTCGTGACGCAGTTCGAGCGCGACCTGGCGGTCGCTGCGGGCCGGCACGAAGGCGACCTTGCGGTCGACGATGATGAGCCGGTCGATGATCTCCTCGAGGGTGCGCAGCTCGAGCCCGTAGGGGGCCACGCGTTCCACGTAGGCCAGCGTCGCGGGGTGGTGCCGGGCGGTGTGCTGGTAGAGCGTGCGCATGCGGACGCCGCGGTCGAGCAGCGGTTCCATGCGGCGCAGGGCCTGTTCGAGGGTGTCGGGGCGGCGCCCGCTGCCGGGCTGGATGGTGAGCAGCTCTTCCGTGCAGGCGCTGATGACGTGGTCGAGCGTCGCGTTGATCGCGCCGAGGCCTTCGAGGACGGTGATCGCGCTGCCGGTGGAGGACTCCCGGGTGCTCATCGCCAGGAACGGCTCGAACGTGTCGGCCAGGGCGATGGCATGCTGACGCCGGGTCTGGATCTCCTGCTCGATGGGGTGTATGAGCTGGTTGAGGGCGACGGACGGCGGCACGGGGTACAGCCACTCGACGTCGTCCGGGCCGGGGCGCAGAAGGGCCAGTTCGGTGAGGCACGGTGCGGCGTCGGCTTCGGCGCGGGCGAGGCGACCCGTGCGCAGGGCGTGTGCGTACAGCTCTTTGGCCACGTCGCACAGTTCACCGCGACTGTGGTTATGTCTGGATTCGCAGGATTCTCGCCTCATTTGCACCCCCCTCAGGGTCATGAATTACAGGAACATGATGCCCGGCGCGGCTGGTGTGGGGGGCGATCGTGGGCCATCGTTTTGGACGCGGGGGGGAGGTAGTGATCAAAAGAGGTGGAGATCGGCCATGACCAGGATGGTTCGTGCACTTGGCGCCATAGCCGTTGCGGCGGCTGCTCTTGGCGCACTCGCCCTGAACGGCGAGCCCTCGTGGGAGATCCCCCCGTCGCATTCCGTGGTGGCGGAGCCGAATGAGCCCTCGTGGGAGAGCACACCTGCGACCGTCGTCCTCGCATCTCCCGGTGAGCCGTCCTGGGAGTTCGCTCCGGCGGGCTCGGAAGCATGATCGTCCCGCCGGACGACCGGTCCTTCCGCCGGGAGATGGCTTCGGCCTACCGATCCGGGTGGCACTTCATCGATCTCGTCACGGCCATCCCCCACCGTGGTGACTCGTTGATGGTGACCCTCTTCGGAGAGCCGATCGTCGTCGCTCGTGAGCAGGACGAGGACGTCCGCGCCTACCGATGTCTTCGCCGCCCACGCGGCGCTCCTCAGCCCGTCCGCTGTGCCATCAGGTACGGCATGATCTTCGTCAATCTGGATCAGCGCGACCACCAGCTGGTCGAGTCCCCGCTGGTCGAGACCGAGACCATCACCGCCACCCCCCGCAGTGCCTGAACGATTCCCCCGTCGTTGTAGATCGTTCAGGTGCTTCCCCCACACAGCGGCGCCATCGCGGACCTGAAACGCAATGGCTCCGCTCTTTGTTTCCGTC
>NZ_JBHXFE010000026.1:0-29843 GCF_042722475.1 Streptomyces sp. NPDC127092 | reverse complement strand
ATGGGGGGGCGGAAACGGTTCTTGGTGGGGGGGGGGTGGGGGGGGTCCTCCCACAAAGAGGGGGCCAGTGAGGGACCGGGAAGCGGTGGTGCTCTGTTGTGCTTTCCTGTGCGGTCCGCCCCCCCCGGCCCCGGTCACGCGCCCCCGCGCCGGCCCGTCCGTACGCCCCGGATCAGGCCCGGCCCATCGCCCGGGTGAGGGCGATCTCGATCACGACCCGGTCCGGGTTCGGCGCCGGGACCCGGTTGTAGCGGGCCGCGTAGCGGTCCACCGCGTCCGCGACCACCTCCGCCTCGGTGCGGATCCGCGCCACGCCCTCGAGCGTGGCCCAGCGCCCCTTGTCGACCTGGCAGACCGCCACCCGCGCGCCGTCCGGGCCCGCCGCCAGGACGTTGGCGACCTTCCTGCTGTGCTTGTTGGTGATGACCCGGGCGATCCCCTTCTCGCCGCCGTCGGGGTCGTACGTGACGCCCACCGCCACCACGTGCGGGGTGCCGTCGGGGCGGGGCGTCGTCAGCGTGCACATGTGGTACTCGCGCCAGAAGGCGAGATACGAGTCGCTCGGCTTGCTCGGATCGATGGCCATGCCCCGGAAACTACTCCCGGAAGAAGTGCGGCCGATACCTTGAGCGGAATGGACTCAACTTTGTGTACGCTGGAAGAGTCATGAAGAAGGAGTCGTAGATCCGAGGAGGAGACCCCGCACGTGGACGCCGAACTGACCAACAGGAGCCGGGACGCGCTGAACGCGGCGAGCAGCCGCGCCGTGTCCCAGGGGCACGCCGACCTGACCCCCGCCCACCTGCTGCTCGCGCTGCTGGCCGGTCAGGACAACGAGAACATCACCGATCTGCTCGCCGCCGTCGACGCCGACCAGGCCGCCGTGCGCTCCGGCGCGGAGCGGCTGCTCGCCGCGCTGCCGAGCGTCACCGGGTCCACGGTCGCGCCGCCGCAGCCCAACCGCGAGCTGCTGGCCGTCATCGCCGACGCCGACGAGCGCGCCAAGAAGCTCGGCGACGAGTTCCTGTCCACCGAGCACCTCCTCATCGGCATCGCCGCCAGGGGCGGCCGGGCCGGCGAGCTGCTCGACGCCCAGGGCGCCACGGCCCGCCGCCTCCAGGACGCCTTCGAGAAGGCCCGTGGCACCCGCCGCGTCACCACCGCCGACCCGGAGGGCTCGTACAAGGCCCTGGAGAAGTTCGGCACCGACTTCACGGCCGCCGCCCGCGAGGGGAAGCTCGACCCGGTCATCGGCCGGGACCACGAGATCCGGCGCGTCGTCCAGGTCCTCTCCCGCCGCACCAAGAACAACCCGGTGCTCATCGGCGAGCCCGGCGTCGGCAAGACCGCCGTCGTCGAGGGCCTGGCCCAGCGGATCGTGAAGGGCGACGTGCCCGAGTCGCTGCGCGACAAGCGGCTGGTCTCCCTCGACCTCGGCGCGATGGTCGCCGGCGCCAAGTACCGCGGCGAGTTCGAGGAGCGCCTGAAGACCGTCCTCTCCGAGATCAAGGAGAGCGACGGCCAGATCATCACCTTCATCGACGAGCTCCACACCGTCGTCGGCGCGGGCGCCGGCGGCGACTCCGCCATGGACGCCGGCAACATGCTCAAGCCGATGCTGGCCCGCGGCGAGCTGCGCATGGTCGGCGCCACCACGCTCGACGAGTACCGCGAGCGGATCGAGAAGGACCCCGCCCTGGAGCGCCGCTTCCAGCAGGTCCTGGTCGCCGAGCCGTCCGTCGAGGACACCGTCGCCATCCTGCGCGGCCTGAAGGGCCGCTACGAGGCGCACCACAAGGTGCAGATCGCCGACTCCGCGCTCGTCGCCGCCGCGACCCTCTCCGACCGCTACATCACCTCCCGCTTCCTGCCCGACAAGGCCATCGACCTGGTCGACGAGGCCGCCTCCCGGCTGCGCATGGAGATCGACTCCTCGCCCGTGGAGATCGACGAGCTCCAGCGCACCGTCGACCGGCTCCGGATGGAGGAGCTCGCCCTCTCCAAGGAGACCGACGAGGCCAGCCGGCAGCGCCTGGAGAAGCTGCGCCGCGACCTCGCCGACCGCGAGGAGGAGCTGCGCGGCCTCACCGCCCGCTGGGAGAAGGAGAAGCAGTCCCTCAACCGGGTCGGCGAGCTGAAGGAGCAGCTCGACGAGCTGCGCGGCCGCGCCGAGCGCGCCCAGCGCGACGGCGACTTCGACACCGCGTCCAAGCTGCTCTACGGGGAGATCCCG
The DNA here is from genome assembly GCF_042722475.1 of Streptomyces sp. NPDC127092. Taxonomy (NCBI): domain Bacteria; kingdom Bacillati; phylum Actinomycetota; class Actinomycetes; order Kitasatosporales; family Streptomycetaceae; genus Streptomyces; species Streptomyces sp. NPDC127092. The sequence continues at coordinate 27,610 of NZ_JBHXFE010000026.1, read as the reverse complement.
GCCCTGGAGCGCGAGCTGGAGGCCGCCAGCGAGGCCGAGGCCCAGCAGGAGGCCGCCAAGGACACCATGGTCAAGGAGGAGGTCGGCCCGGACGACATCGCCGACGTCGTCGGCGCCTGGACCGGCATCCCCGCGGGCCGTCTCCTGGAGGGCGAGACGCAGAAGCTGCTGCGCATGGAGGACGAGCTGGGCCGCCGCCTGATCGGCCAGGGCGACGCCGTGCGGGCCGTCTCGGACGCGGTGCGCCGCACCCGCGCCGGGATCGCCGACCCGGACCGGCCCACCGGCTCCTTCCTCTTCCTCGGCCCCACCGGCGTCGGCAAGACCGAGCTCGCGAAGGCGCTCGCCGACTTCCTCTTCGACGACGAGCGGGCCATGGTCCGCATCGACATGTCGGAGTACGGGGAGAAGCACTCCGTCGCCCGCCTCGTCGGCGCGCCTCCTGGCTACGTCGGCTACGAGGAGGGCGGCCAGCTCACCGAGGCCGTCCGCCGCCGCCCGTACAGCGTCGTCCTCCTGGACGAGGTGGAGAAGGCCCACCCGGAGGTCTTCGACATCCTGCTCCAGGTCCTCGACGACGGCCGGCTCACCGACGGCCAGGGCCGCACGGTCGACTTCCGCAACACGATCCTGATCCTCACCTCCAACCTCGGCAGCCAGTTCCTCATGGAGCCGCTGACGAGCCCCGAGGAGAAGCGGCAGCAGGTCCTGGAGGTCGTCCGCGCGAGCTTCAAGCCCGAGTTCCTGAACCGGCTCGACGAGATCGTGGTCTTCTCCGCCCTGGAGCAGGACGAGCTGGCCCGGATCGCCCGGCTCCAGATCGACCGCCTGGCCCGCCGCCTCGCCGACCGCCGGCTCACCCTGGACGTCACGCCCGAGGCCCTGGCCTGGCTGGCGGAGGAGGGCAACGACCCGGCGTACGGCGCCCGGCCGCTGCGCCGGCTGATCCAGACCGCGATCGGCGACCGCCTCGCCAGGGAGATCCTGTCGGGCGAGGTCCGCGACGGGGACACGGTCCGGGTGGACCGGTTCCAGGACGGCCTGATCGTGGGCCGGGCCGAGTCCGAGTAGGGCCCGGACCGCAGGGCCCGGCCCGCAGCACCGCAGCAGTTCGGACCGCAGCAGTCGGACCGCAGCAGTCGGACCGCAGCAGTTCGGACCTCAGGAGTCGTGGGCGAAGACGCGGACGAGGGCGGTGCCACCGCCCTCGTCCGTCACGGTGACGCCCGCCTTGGACGCCTTCCCGGAGGCCGGGGCGAACTCGACGTGGTGGCGCCGCCCGCCCTCCGACACCGTGGCCGTCGGGTAGGTCGCGGCCAGCCACCCCGCCACCTCGTCCGCGGGCATGCGGAACTCCGCCTCGACGTAGCTCTCCTGCCAGTGCGCGTACGTGCAGTGCGCGTCCCGGGCGCTGACGGGCAGCACGGCGTACGCGTACGCCAGCGCCTCACCGCAGTCCACCGGCTGCGGCTTGCCGGCCTCCGAGAACGAGTACGCGCCCCAGGCCGCGCACGACACCGGAAGTCCGCAGCACACGAACAGCCCAACCGTGATCCCGACCCACCAGCGCCGCGAACGCTTCTTCTGCCTGGCCCCCATGGGCGAGATCATGTCAGCCCGCAGCTGATCGCGCCGTGGGGACTTGCCACGCCCCGCCCGCCATGAGGGAGGATGGCGAGCATCCGTACGAAGGGAAGAACCCGGTGAGCATCGACCCGTCCTCGATTCCGAATTTCGGGGCCCAGCCCCAGCCTCAGGCCTCAGGACCGGCGGGCCCCGTCGTTCCCGACCAGGACCTCGTCAAGCAGCTCCTCGACCAGATGGAGCTGAAGTACGTCGTCGACGACGAGGGCGACCTCGCCGCCCCGTGGGAGGACTTCCGCACGTACTTCATGTTCCGCGGCGAGGCCGAGCAGCAGGTCTTCTCGGTGCGCACGTTCTACGACCGCCCGCACGCCGCGGACGACCGCGCCCGGATCCTCGACGCGATCGACGACTGGAACCGGCGCACCCTGTGGCCCAAGGTCTACACCCACCTGCACGAGGAGGAGGACGGCTCCGCCACCCTCCGTCTCATCGGTGAGGCCCAGATGCTGATCGGCACCGGTGTGTCGCTGGAGCACTTCGTGTCCTCCACCGTCAGCTGGGTCCGCGCCTCGATCGAGTTCGACAAGTGGATCGTCGAGCAGTTCGGCCTCGAGGCCCCGGAGGACAAGGAGCCCGGCGACTCCGCCGAGTAGTCCCCGGTCTCACAGGGCCATGCGTGCGAGCGTCAGCACGTACGGCGCGTAGGCGAAGGAGAGCCCGGCCAGGCCCGCGATCACCACGATCGCGGCGCCCGGCCGGGCTCTCGTCATCGCGCGGGCCAGCGGCAGCAGCAGCGGGAAGGCCGGCAGCAGGAAACGCGGCTTCGACTCGAAGAAGCCCGAGCCGCCGACGGTGATCAGGACCAGGACGCCGGTGTAGACGAGCACCGGCAGCGGCGGCCGCTCCCCGCTCACCAGGAGCGCGAAGAGCAGCACGCCCGCCCCGGTGATCACCAGGGCCATCACGTAGCCGAACTCGGTCGGCCCGGTCACCATGCCGCGTACGAAGCGCAGCGCGCCGCGCCCGAGGTCGAAGCGGGAGGTCCAGCCGTCCTGGACGGCGAAGTAGCCGCCGAGCAGGTCGCCGCGCCGGGCGCCGACCCACAGCAGGTACGACAGCCAGCCGGCCGGCGCGAGCGCGGCGCCCGCCCACACCGGCCAGTCCGCCCGCCCGCGCCGCTGCCACAGCTCGAGCCCGGCCGCGGCCAGCACGGCGGCGGCGATCGCGACCCCGTTGGGCCGGGAGAGGCCGGCGAGCGCGGCGAGGGTGCCCGCCCACAGCCAGCGGCGGGTCAGCAGGGCGTACAGCGCCCAGGCCGCGAACGCGGTCATGAGCGGCTCGGTGTACGCCATGGACAGCACGATCGAGTGCGGCAGCAGGCCCCACAGCAGGACGGTGAGGACCGCGGCCGGCCGCCCGCACAGCCGCTCGGCGACCAGGTAGATCCCCCAGGCCGCGGCCCCGGCGGCGAGCCAGGACAGCAGCAGCCCGGCCGTCCCGTAGGCGACCGGCAGGACGGTGGCGACGGCCCGCACCAGCCCCGGGTAGAGCGGGAAGAACGCCAGGTCGGACTGGACGGCGCCGTCGGGCCAGAACAGGGTGCGCCCGTACCCGTGGGCGGCGATGCGCGTGTACCAGTCGGAGTCCCAGGACTTCGCGAGCAGCGCCCGCGGCGAGCGCCCGACGTGCCAGGCCCACAGGGCCAGCACCAGTATTCCGGTGAGCCGTGCGGCGGCGAAGAGCCCGAGGGCGGGCGCCGCCCGGTGCAGCGAGGCCCGCCAGCGGGGAACGCGCCGGGCGGGAGCCGGGGTGGCGGCGGACGCCGGGCGGTCGAGAGTCTCGGCGGACAGGGGGCACCTCCGTGCACGCGAAAACCGGTCTTTACCCGACAAGTCGGTTTACCTGACCGGAGCCACGGCACGGAGGGGGCGCGCCCGTCAGAAGCGGCGGATCACCCGCAGACTGCTCGTGTACAGATCGCTCGCCGACGCGTTGAGCACCGACTTGCCGCCGACGTCGCCGAGGGTGGGACCGTCGGGCGTCTTGCGGCTGGAGACGAACCGCTGACGGCCGTGCTGGTCGGCCCCCACGTAGATGCCGGTGTGCGAGACGGCGCCGTCCTCGTTGTCCCAGAAGAGCACGTCACCGACCCGCAGCCCGTCGAGCGGCGGCGGCGTGCCGGTCGCCCGGGCGACCACCACACCGGGGGCGGAGGCGGCCTGGTCCGCCGACGTGCGGGGCAGGTAGCGGCGGGCCGGCTCGTCCGGGGCGATGCCCATCGGCACCCCCATCCAGTGGCCGTAGACCATCCGGACCAGGCCCGAGCAGTCGAGGTAGCGGCCGTGGCTCTTCAGCACGCCGGTCTCGCCGCTCGGGAAGGACCAGCCGTCGATGCCCATGTACTCGTGGAAGTCCGCCCCCACCGCGTGCAGTCCGGTCACCGGGTCCGGCGCGCTGTAGCCGGCCGTGCCGAGCACCTGCGCGCCGCCCCGCGCCGGGTCGGTGACGGCGGGCGCGTTGGGCAGGAACATCGCCGCGTAGGCCAGGGCGTCCGGCGAGCTGTCGCCCGCCCAGGCCCGGACCCGCTGCTCCACGGCCGGCGTCCAGGTGCCGTCGAAGGGCTCCGGAAGGACCCGCACCCAGGTGTCGTGCGTGATGACCGGCGGGTCGGTCCACGACGCCTCCTCGACAAGGAAGTCGTAGACCCGGGCCTCCACGCCCGTCTGCGCGCCGGGAGCCGCGTACGCCCGGACGCCGACGGTGCCCGCGCCGAGGGCCGTGTTCGCGTCGGGGTCGCGCAGGCTGTGGACCCAGTCCGGCAGGTCCGCCTCGGCCACGCCGTGCTTCCACGCGCGGACGCGCAGCACGTTGCCGGTCTTCTCGGCCTGCACCCACCAGTGGTCGTACGCGGCGAAGCCGGTCCCGACCGTGACGGGCGCGCCCAGCACGCTCACGGCGTTGTCCAGCGCCTTTTCGAGGACGAGCTGGACCTCCCGGGCCGGGGTGACGACCAGGCGGGCCCGGTAGTGGGTGTCGAGGCCGGTCAGGGAGAAGGTGAGGGCCAGCGAGAGGGGCGCGCCGGCGGGCACCTGGGTGAACGAGAAGCGGGCGCGGGCGCGGACGTCGCCGAGGTCCTTGTCGGAGAGGTAGGCGTGGCGGCTGGAACCGGTCGCGGAGAGCGTGACGGCACCCCGGCCCCCCGTCACCTTGTAGTCCGCGACGTTGGCGTCGTCCGCGGAGCGGGGCCACCACGTGCCGCCGTTCGGGGAGGTGCCCCAGCCGGAGGTGCCGTCGGTCAGTTCCCGGTCGAAGCGGTCCTCGACGCGCCGCTTCTGCTCGGTGAACCAGCGCCTCGGCCCGCGCACCGTCACCGTCCTCGCCCCGGTCGTGAGGGTCGCGAGCACGCCCCTGCCGTCCGAGACCTCCAGGCCGCCGGCGATCGTACGGGTGGTCAGCGCCCCGGCCGGGTGCGCGGTGAAGTGCCAGGGGTCGGTCGGGTCGATCAGCACCGGGACCCGCGCGCCGGGCACCGCCGGGGCGAACGGCTCGGCCTTCGGGAGGGCCGGGGGCGGGTCCGCCGCGGCGGCGGCCGGCGCGGCGGCCAGCGGCAGCGCGCCGCCCGCGGCCGCTCCGGCGAGGGCGAGGAGCGTCGATCTGCGGCTCGGCTGGGACGTCGGTGCGGACATGCGTGGATCCCCCCACAGGAACAGGGCCTGATCGTTCGACCAGGCGAGGGGACCCTATCCGCGCCGTCCGCCGTACCGGGTGCCCGGCCCGGCGTCGGCCCCCCGTCAGCCCGCCGTCATCCCCTTCAGCCGCTCCACCGCCTCCTCGAGAACGTCGAACCTCTTGCAGAACGCGAAGCGGACGAAGGGCGCGCCCTCCTCGCGGTGGTCGTAGAAGACGGCGTTGGGGATGGCGACCACGCCCGCGCGTTCGGGCAGGGCGCGGCAGAAGGCGAAGCCGTCGGTCTCGCCGAGCGGGCGGACGTCGGTGGTGACGAAGTAGGTCCCGGCCGGGCGGTGGACGCCGAAGCCGGCCGCGGCCAGGCCCTCGCAAAGCAGGTCCCGCTTGGCCTGGAGCTCGGCGCGCAGGCCGTCGGTGTACGTGTCGGGGAGGCGCAGCGCCTCGGCGACCGCGTACTGGAAGGGGCCCGACGAGACGTAGGTGAGGTACTGCTTCGCCGAGCGGACGGCGGCGGTCAGCTCGGGCGTGGCGGTGATCCAGCCGACCTTCCAGCCGGTGAAGGAGTACGTCTTGCCGGCCGAGCCGATGGTCACGGTGCGCTCGCGCATGCCGGGCAGGCTCGCGATCGGCACGTGCTCGGCGCCGTCGAAGACCAGGTGCTCGTACACCTCGTCGGTGACGACCAGCAGGTCGCGCTCCTGGGCGAGTTCGGCGATCGCGGTCAGCTCGGCGCGGCCGAGCACGGTGCCGGTGGGGTTGTGCGGGGTGTTGAGCAGGATCAGCCGGGTCCGCTCGGTGACCGCGGCCCGCAGCTCGTCCAGGTCGAGCGCGAAGGCGCCCTCGTGCGGGCGCAGGGTGACCGGGACCCGGGTGCCGCCGGCCATGGCGACGCAGGCGGCGTACGAGTCGTAGTACGGCTCCAGGGCGATCACCTCGTCGCCCGGTTCGACCAGCGCGAGCAGCGCGGCGGCGATGGCCTCGGTGGCGCCCGCGGTGACCAGGACCTCGCTGTCGGGGTCGTAGGCGAGCCCGTAGCGGCGGAGCTGGTGCTCGGCGATCGCGGTGCGCAGCTCGGGCACGCCGGGGCCCGGCGGGTACTGGTTGCCGCGGCCCTCGCGCAGCGCGCGGACGGCGGCCTCGCGGATCTCCTCGGGGCCGTCGGTGTCGGGGAAGCCCTGGCCCAGGTTGATCGAACCGGTCCGGGTGGCGAGCGCGGACATCTCGGCGAAGATCGTGGTGCCGAACTCCGCGAGCCGTCGGTTGAGCAGCGGTCGTGTCATGCCCGCCATCCTCGGGCGAAGCTCTGGACTTGCTCAAGTGCGCTTTGGGCGCGGTCCGGGGCGGGCATCCCCCTCGCAGAGCCGACGGGGCTCACCGAGCTCACGGAGCCGGCGCGGCCGAAGGGGCCGACAAGACCGACGGGGCTCACTCTCACCGACGGGGGACGACATGGAAGTTGTGGTGGTCATCGCACTGGTGATCCTGGTGATCATCGGTTTCTCGGCGGCGTCGGGCGGCGGATCGTCCCGCAGGCGCCGGCGGCGTGGCGGCTGGGGCAGCGGGGACTCGACGGGTGGCGGCGGCTGCGGCTCCTCGTCCTGCGGCTCGTCCTCGTGCGGGGGCGGCGGCTGCGGCGGCGGTGGTGGCGGCGACTGAGCCGCGGCGCGCGGGGTACACGGGCGGGGACCGGGTGACGGCCGGGCGCGGACGGGCGGCCCGGCGGGATGGTGTGCCGGGGCAACGGCCCTCGGTGACCGTTCCGTTGGGTGATTGTGGGAACCGCGCGATCGATTCCGACTGAACAGTTGAACCGTGGGGCCCCCGAGGGGATGGAAACCACGTCAAGTTGGGTAAAAACGCTGTGACCTACCCACGGTTCATGATTCCCTCGCTGTCGAGAACATCCAGCCCTCGGACCGTGTGTGGACCCGAGACGGCGATCCCCACTCCCGGTCGAAACCCTTCACCGGGACGCCCCCGGCCCACCCGTCAAACCGTGTTTGCGGAGCCGATCCATGCTCACGACCCTGAAGACCTCCTACACCGACACCCGCGCGGCCGACCTCGCCTGGGCGCTGGGGCGCGACCCGCTGCCCGCGCTCGCCGTGCTCGATCTCGAACTCGACGGCGCCAAGCTGCAGTTGCGGCTGCTCGGCGCCTCCCATCAGGTGCTCCTCGAGGAGGAGGACCGCAGTTGCTCGGAGACCGTCGCCTGCATGCCCGGCAGCAGCACCCCGCTGCCGCTGGGCGTGTCGAAGCGGGTCGGCGAATGGGAGTACGAGTTCGCGGCGCGCGTCGAGACCCTCACCCAGGGCTCGTTCGCGGGCCGCGCCCAGGAGTTGCTCGCGCTCGTCGCCGACCATCCGCACGGCCTCGCGGGGACCTTCCCCGGCTCGCCGCACGCCTTCACGGCGATGCTGGCGCAGCGCCACGAGGGCCAGGTGCGGTGGCGCACCTGGCACGCGTACCCGCAGGAAGGGCAGTTGGTGGTGACCCGGACCCAGATCGGGGCCCGTATGCCCGCTTCGCTCTGACGCGCCGTACACATGCCTCAGGTGCACTCGTGTGGGTGACAGGCGGCGATACGTGTGTGACGTAGCGTTACGAACATGATCGACCCGCCCGTGACCATGCCGCCGCCTCCCAAGCGGGCGGCACGGTTGCCCGTGCGGCCGGGCGCGGTGCGGTACCCGGTCCTGGCGGTGGTCTTCGTGTGCGCCGCCTGCGGACTGGTCTACGAGCTCGAACTGGTGGCGCTCGCCTCCTATTTGATCGGCGACTCGGTCACCCAGGCGTCCGTCGTGCTGTCCGTCATGGTCTTCGCGATGGGTGTCGGCTCACTGCTCGCCAAGCGGCTGCGCTGCCGCGCGGCGGTCGGCTTCGGACTGGTCGAGGGCGGTCTGGCGCTGATCGGCGGCTGCTCGGCGATGGTGCTGTACGCGGCCTTCGCCTGGCTCGGCGAGTCGCGGTACGTGCTGGTGGCGTTCTCGCTCGCCATCGGCGTGCTGATCGGGGCGGAGATCCCGCTGCTCATGTCCCTCATCCAGCGCGCGGAGTCGGCCCGCGGGCAGGGCGGGGCGGGCGCGGGCGGCGGAGCCGGAGCGTCAGCCGGAGCCGGCGGCGGGGGCGGCGCCGGCGGAGGGGGCGGCGGGGGCGGAGGTGGGCGGCGGGAGGCGCACGACGCCGCCGGGACCGTCGCCGACCTCTTCGCCGCCGACTACGTCGGCGCGCTCGTCGGCGGGCTCGCCTTCCCCTTCCTGCTGCTGCCCTGGCTCGGCCAGCTGACCGGCGCGCTGGTCACCGGCGCCGTGAACGCGGTGGCCGGCGGCGGCCTCGTGCTGTGGCTGTTCCGCCACGACCTGACGGCCCGTTCGCGGGCCCTGCTCGTCGGCGTCAACGTCGCCGTGCTCGCCGTCCTCGCCACCGCGACCGTCCTCGTCGACGACTTCGAGCAGGCGGCGCGCCGCGCGGTGTACGGCGACAGCGTCCGGGTCGCCGTGCACACCGAGCTCCAGGAGGTGGTGGTGACCGGCGAGCGGGGCGGCCCGCCCGACCTGTTCCTGAACGGCCGGCTGCGGGTCGGCGGCGAGGACGAGTACCGGTACCACGAGGCCCTGGTGCACCCGGCGATGAACGGCCCGCACGCGCGCGTGCTGATCCTCGGCGGCGGCGACGGGCTCGCCGCCCGCGAGGTGCTGCGCTACCGGAATGTCCGCGCCGTCACCGTCGTCGAGCTCGACCCCGGCGTCGTCCGGCTCGCCCGTACCGACCCGGATCTCGCCGCGCTCAACGAGCACTCCTTCCGCGACCCGCGCGTCACCGTCGCCTACGGCGACGCCTTCACCTGGCTGCGCTCCTCCCGGCCCGTGCAGGAACGGTACGACGTGGTGATCTCCGACCTGCCCGACCCCGGGATCACCCCCAGCGCCAAGCTCTACTCGGAGGAGTTCTACGGGCTCGCCGCCGGCGTGCTCGCCGACGGCGGGCGGATCGTCGTGCACGCCGGATCGGCCGCCGCCCGCCCCCGCACGTACTGGACGGTCGACGCGACCCTCCGCGCGGCGGGCTTCGCCACCCGGCCGTACGGGGCGGGCGGCCGCACCTCCGGTCTGACCGACGGGCCCGACCGGACGGGCCGCTCCGCCGACGGCGCCGGGCCCGGCCAAGGGGAGTGGGGCTTCCTGCTCGCCGCACCCGGCGGCCGTCCGCCCGCCCTGGGCCTCGACGACGCCGCGCCCCGGCTCCGCTCGCTGACCCCGGGCGTCCTGACCGAGGGCGGGAGCCGCGTGGAGCGCAGCCGTACGGGAGCGGCCGACGGCCTGCCGCCCTCGACGCTCGTGCACCCGCGCTACTGAGCGGGACCGGGCGGGACCGGGCGGCGAGGGAGGGGCGTACAGGAGGCGGCGTACGGGGAGTGGAAGCGCGGCCCGGGCACAAACAGGCGACGGGCGGGCCGGGCCTGAGTAGGCTCGGCCCATGGAGCATGAGGTGTTCGTCCCGGTCCCGGCCGAGATTCTGCGTGCCACGCTGACGGACCCCGTCCGGCTGGCGCGCTGCGTTCCCGGGTTCCAGCAGGACACCGACAAGGAGCCGGGTCCGCTCGCGGGCCGGCTGAAGATCCGCGTCGGCGGCAACACCATCACCTACCGGGGCGCCCTGCGGATCGCCCAGCGCGGCAGCCGCTTCGTCGTCGAGGGCGAGGGCATCGAGGTACGCGGCAAGGGAACGGCGGCGCTCACCCTGACCCTCGCGCTCACCCCGGTGGCCGAGGGCACCACGATCGGCTTCAGCGGCACGGTCACGGCGGCCGGCCGGCTCGCCGACGCCGACGCGGAGACCAGGACCGCGGCGGGCGCCCGGCTGCTCGACCGCTTCGCGGAGGCGCTGTCCGCCGTCGCCGACGTCGAGGCGGAGGTCGAGGCGGAGGCCGCGGCGGCGGAGGCGGCGGAGATCGAGCGGGCGGCGGCCGGCCGGGCCGAGCCGGACGGCGACGCAGGCGACGCCGACAGCGACGACGACGGTGTCGACGACGGCGTGGAGGAACCCGGGCGCTCCTCGGTCTTCGGCACACCGGTGCCGCCGCCGTCCCTGGACCCGCGGGCCGACGAGGACTTCGACCGCGACGAGGCCGACGACATCGACGGCGAGGACATCGAGGCGGCCGCCGCGGATGCGGAGGCCATGGACGTGACCCGCGCCGGGACCGGCGACTTCACCGGCGCCGCCCAGCCGGCCGAGGCCGCGCACGCCCGGCGCACCATGATCGGACGGAGCGCGGAGGAGGTCGACCACGCTCCGCCGCGCGGCCGCTACGCGCCGGTCCCGGCCGCCGAGGCGTCCAGCACCTCCGCGACCCTGCGATGGATCGCCCCCGCGGCGGCGCTCGCCCTCGCCTCGGCCGTCGTCGTGACCCGCGTGATGCGCCGCCGCCGCTGAAGGCCCGCCGCCCCTGGACCCCCTGCGGCTGCCCGTCCCGCCCCGCCCCGAAGCGCTGACCCGAAGCCCTGACTCGAAGCCCTGATCCGCCGGACAGGCCCTAGGCTCATGGCGTGAGCACTCTGACGCGACTGACGGCCGGTGACGCCGAGTTGACCATCGATCCGGAGCACGGCTGCCGGATCGACAGCCTCCGTATCGGGGGCACCGAACTGCTGCTCCAGGGAGCGCGCCACGGCTGCTTCGTCATGGCGCCGTGGGCCGGCCGGACCGAGAACGGCCGCTTCCGCAACGGCGGCGAGGTCCATCAGCTCCCCGTCGGCGAGCACTCGGCCCCGCACGCGCTGCACGGCACGGTCCGGGACGTCCCGTGGAAGACGGCCGACGTCACGGGCACGACGGCCGCCTTCGTCACCGAGCTCGCCGACCCCTGGCCGTACGCCGGGAAGGTCACCCAGACCTTCGAGCTGACCGAGGACTCCCTCACCCTCCAGCTGGGCGTCGAGACGGCCGCGGACTCCTTCCCGGCGCAGGCGGGCTGGCACCCCTGGTTCCGGAAGACGCTCGGCGGACCGGAGGTCGAGCTGGACTTCCACCCCGCCTGGCAGGAGGAGCGCGGCGAGAACCACCTCCCCACCGGCCGCCGCATCGACCCCCTGCCCCGGCCCTGGGACGACTGCTTCGGCATGCCGGACGGCGTCGACGTCACCCTCACCTGGCCGGGCCGGCTGGAGCTGCGCGTCACCAGCCGCGCCCAGTGGGTCGTGATCTACGACGAGCCCGCGGACGCCGTCTGCGTGGAGCCGCAGACCGGCCCCCCGAACGGCCTCAACACCCACCCGCGCCTGGTCACCCCGATCGACCCCCTGGAGGCCGCGACGACCTGGCGCTGGCGCAGCCTGTGACCTTGCGGGCTTTAAGCTCGTGAGCATGACTGACGTACGCGCTGAGCTGCTCCAGCAGATCAAGGACAAGGCCGTGGTGCACGGCAAGGTGACCCTCTCCTCGGGTCGTGAGGCCGACTACTACATCGACCTTCGCCGGATCACGCTCGACGGCGAGGCGGCGCCGCTCGTCGGTCAGGTCATGCTCGACCTGACCAAGGACCTGGACTTCGACTGCGTCGGCGGTCTGACCCTGGGCGCCGACCCGGTCGCGACCTCGATGCTGCACGCTTCCGCCGCGCGCGGCGAGCGTCTCGACGCGTTCGTCGTCCGGAAGGCGCAGAAGGCGCACGGCATGCAGCGCCGCATCGAGGGCACCGACGTCAAGGGCCGCCGCTGCCTGGTGGTGGAGGACACCTCCACCACCGGTGGTTCGCCGCTGACCGCCGTCGAGGCGGTGCGCGAGGCGGGCGGCGAGGTCGTCGCCGTGGCGACGATCGTCGACCGCGGTGCCGCCGACGCGATCGCCGAGGCCGGTCTGACCTACCTCACCGGTTACCAGCTGGCGGACCTCGGTCTGGCGTAACGGCGTCGGGCTAACCGGAATCATCGCCTCGAAGTCGTGACCTAGGTCCCGGGACCTGGCTCAAACCGGTCCTGACCTGCTGTTTTCCCGAGGGGCGGGGTGTTTCACGTGAAACACCCCGCCCTTCGTCGTGCCGGGCCTGTGGGAGCCCGCACAAGAGTCTGGAAGGATGGGGTCGACGATGACGTCGCCCCCCAGGTCAGGGACAGCAACGCACACACCCGCACATCACAAGGAGCGGACGAATGCCCATCGCAACCCCCGAGGTCTACAACGAGATGCTCGACCGGGCGAAGGCAGGCAAGTTCGCCTACCCGGCCATCAACGTCACCTCGTCGCAGACGCTCCATGCCGCCCTGCGCGGCTTCGCGGAGGCCGAGAGCGACGGCATCATCCAGATCTCGACCGGTGGCGCCGAGTTCCTGGGCGGCCAGCACAACAAGGACATGGTCACGGGCGCGGTCGCCCTCGCCGAGTTCGCGCACATCGTCGCCGCGAAGTACGACGTCACGGTCGCGCTGCACACCGACCACTGCCCGAAGGACAAGCTGGACGGCTACGTCCGTCCGCTGCTCGACATCTCCGCCGAGCGCGTCAAGGCCGGTCGCAACCCGCTGTTCCAGTCGCACATGTGGGACGGCTCCGCCGAGACCCTCGCCGACAACCTGGCCATCGGCCAGGAGCTGCTCGCCAAGGCCGCCGCCGCCAAGATCATCCTCGAGGTCGAGATCACCCCGACCGGTGGCGAGGAGGACGGCGTCAGCCACGAGATCAACGACGAGCTGTACACCTCCGTCGACGACGCCATCCGCACGGCCGAGGCCCTGGGCCTGGGCGAGAAGGGCCGCTACCTGCTGGCCGCCTCGTTCGGCAACGTCCACGGCGTCTACAAGCCGGGCAACGTCGTGCTCCGCCCCGAGCTGCTCAAGGACCTCCAGGCGGGCGTCTCCGAGAAGTTCGGCAAGGCCTCCCCGTTCGACTTCGTCTTCCACGGCGGCTCCGGCTCGACCGCCGAGGAGATCGCCACCGCCATCGAGAACGGCGTGGTGAAGATGAACCTCGACACCGACACGCAGTACGCCTTCACGCGTCCGGTGGCGGACCACATGTTCAAGAACTACGACGGTGTCCTGAAGGTCGACGGCGAGGTCGGCAAGAAGTCCACCTACGACCCGCGCACCTGGGGCAAGCTCGCCGAGGCCGGCATGGCCAAGCGCGTCGCCGAGGCGTGCGTGGCGCTGCGCTCGGCCGGCACCAAGCTGAAGTAAGCGCTGTTGTACGACCGGGCCCGGCGCCACGAAAGTGGTGCCGGGCCCTTCGTCGTCCGCCGAGGCGATGGTCTACGCGCTCTCCGTGCTCAGCTTGAAGGCGGCCGCGCGGCTGCGGAGCCGATCGGTTCGCGGGACCATGCAGGCATGACCGACACGGCGGGCGCGGCACCGGGCCTGGGCATCCGGCTGGCCTCGGGGACCGGGCGGTGGGTGGTCCTCACCACCGTCCTCGGCTCGGGGATGGCGCTGCTCGACTCCACCGTCGTCAACGTGGCCCTGCCGCACATCGGCGAGGACCTGGACGCCGACCTGGCCGCCCTCCAGTGGACGGTCAACGCGTACATGCTCACCCTCGCGGGCCTGATCCTGCTGGGCGGGGCGCTCGGCGACCGCTACGGGCGGCGCCGGGTGTTCGTGATCGGCGTGGTGTGGTTCGCGGTCGCCTCGCTGCTGTGCGGGCTCGCCCCGAACGCCGGGGTGCTCGTCGTCGCCCGCGCCCTCCAGGGCGTCGGCGGGGCACTGCTGACGCCCGGCTCGCTGGCGCTGATCCAGTCGAGCTTCCACGAGGACGACCGGGCGCGGGCGGTGGGCCTGTGGTCGGGCTTCGGCGGGGTGGGGGCGGCGATCGGCCCGTTCGTCGGCGGCTGGCTGGTGGACGGGCCCGGCTGGCGGTGGGTGTTCCTGCTGAACGTGCCGCTCGCGCTGATCTGCGTGCCCGTGGCGCTGCGGCACGTCCCGGAGTCCCGGGACGAGGCCGCGCACGGCCGCTTCGACGTACTCGGCGCGGTCCTCGGCGCGGCGGCCCTCGGGCTCGTCACGTACGCGCTGATCGCGGCGGTCTGGTGGCCGGGCGTGGTGGGCGTGGCGGTCGGCGTGGGGTTCGTGGTGGTGGAGCGGCGGCGCGGGCAGGACGCGATGATGCCGCTGTCGGTCTTCGCGTCCCGGACGTTCACCGCGGTGAACCTGGTGACGCTGTGCGTGTACGCGGCGTTCAGCGGCTTCTTCTTCCTGGCCGCGCTCCAGCTCCAGGTGGTCTCCGGCTACTCGGCGCTCGCCGCCGGTACGGCGCTGCTGCCGACGACCGTCCTGATGCTGCTGCTCTCGGCGAAGTCCGGCGAGCTGGGCGAGAAGACCGGGCCGAGGCTGCCGCTGACCGTGGGGCCGCTGCTGTGCGCGGCGGGGATGCTGCTGATGCTGCGGGTCGGCGAGGACGCCTCGTACCTGACGGACGTGCTGCCCGCGATGCTCGTCCTCGGGACCGGCATGACGGCCCTGGTGGCCCCGCTCACCGCGACCGTGCTCGCCTCCGTGGACGTCTCCCGGGCGGGCCTGGCCAGCGGCATCAACAACGCGGCGGCCCGGGCGGCGGGCCTGATCGCGGTCGCGGCGCTGCCGCTGCTGGTGGGGATGGGCCCGGAGGCGTACCGCTCGGCGGAGGAGTTCGGCGTCACCTTCCGGCGGGCGATGCCGATCTGCGCCGGTGTTCTGATGGCCGGCGCGATCCTGGCCTGGGCCACCCTGCGCGCCCCGGCCCGTGCGGACTGCCACCCCGACTGCCGGGTCCACTGCGGCGTGACGGCACCGCCCCTGGACCCGGGGCGAGCGGGGCGGGACGGCGACGGGGACGGGGACGGAAGGCCCGGTGACACACCGGACGGCGGTCCGGCGGCCGGGACCGGACCGCCGGGCTAGGGACGGCAGCCCACACGGCGTCTCGGCGATCACACGGGCAAGATCCGGAAGACCGGCCCCGGGCCTGAGGCAGACTTGCCCCATGGCCATCCACGAGAACCTGCTGGGGGGACCGCCCCCCACCCATCTGCCCGACGACCCGGAGCCGCGTGAGCTCCTGGCGAGCGGGGCCGCGCCGGCCGACGTCGCGGCGAAGTACCCGACCTCCTCGCTCGTGTGGGCGCAGCTCGCCGACGACGCGTACGAGGCCGGCCGGGTGATCGAGTCCTACGCCTACGCCCGTACCGGCTACCACCGCGGCCTCGACGCCCTGCGCCGCAACGGCTGGAAGGGCCACGGCCCGGTGCCGTGGGAGCACGAGCCGAACCGCGGCTTCCTGCGCGCGCTGCACGCGCTGGCCCGGGCGGCCGGCGAGATCGGCGAGAAGGACGAGCACGAGCGCTGCACGACGTTCCTGCGGGACTCCTCGGCGACCGCGGCGGACACGCTGGGCTGACGCCCGCCGGCCGGGGGCGCGGTGACCGTACGTGAGGCGTGCGGGACGCACCGCGCCCCGGCCGGACCCCAATGCACCCATGCTGTAACAGCTGCCCGCAGGTGTTCGAGCGCGTTCGAGACGGTGGCATACGATCCCCCGGACCGCACACCGAGCCGTCGGCACAGAGGCCCCCCACGTACCTCGCCCCCACCCGACGCACGCAGGGGAGAAGTCTGTCTTGGGCAAGCGTGCCGCGCAGCAGAGCCGTCGACGCAGGAGGGGGAAACAGCGGGGGAGGGGCCGGCTCGTCCTGCCGGTGCTCGCGCTCGCCCTCGTGTCGCTGGGCTGCGGGGCAGCGCTCGCGCACTACGAGGGGCAGAAGGACGCCACCGCCGCGCCGCAGCGGCCCGTGACCGCCCCGCCCGCCACGGCGAAGGCCACGCCCACGCCGACCGCGAAGCCCACCCCCAAGCCGACGCCGACGCCCACACCGAAGCCCACACCCAAGCCCACGCCGAAGAAGACCACCGTGCCCCAGTCCGGCGCGGGCACCTTCACCACCGCCCACGCCACCGGCGACGCCGTCGGCACCGGCGGTCAGCTGCGCCGCTACCGCGTCCAGGTCGAGGACGGCGTCGACATCTCCGCCCGCGAGGCCGCCGAGGAGATCCAGCGGATCCTCGCCCACCCGCGCGGCTGGGCCGCGCACGGCCGGGGACGCTTCCAGCTGGTCACCGAGAACGCCGACTTCGTCATCCGGATCGCCACCCCGGACACCGCCGACAGGCTCTGCGCCGCCAACGGCATGAACACCCACGGCGAGCTGAACTGCGAGACCACCACGGGCGTCGTCGTGAACCTCAAGCGGTGGATGCTCGGCTCGCCGACCTTCGCGGGCCCCGCCCACGAGTACCGCCATCTGATCATCAACCACGAGGTCGGGCACGAGATCGGCATCCGGCAGCACATGGGCTGCCCGGGGCCCGGCAGGCTCGCGCCGGTCATGATGCAGCAGATCAAGGGCCTGAACGGCTGCCGTTCGAACGCACATCCGTATGACGAAGAGGGGATCTACATCGAAGGTCCGATCGTGTCATGATGCGCGTGGGTGGCCTGCGCCGAAGCATGCCTCCCGAGGGGACCGGGGCTCCGTCGTCACACGGAAGGAGCGGACCGCTACCCGGTAGTTCGTATCGAGGAGACAGAAATGTCCACCTTCCCAGGTTCTCCCGATGCCTCCGGAGCCGGTGCGGTCAACGACGCACCGAACCTCGACTTCGCGGGCACCACGCCGTACGAGGACTACGTCCAGGCGGACGTCCTCACCCACCTCCAGCACCTCCGCTCGGACGACCCCGGCGAGATGGTCTTCCTGGTCACCACCCAGGTCATGGAGCTGTGGTTCACGGTGATCGTCCACGAGTGGGAGACCGCGAGCCACGCCCTGCGCCGCGACGACCTGCCCGTCGCCATGGACGCCCTCAAGCGCTCCGTCCGCGAACTGGAGGCGCTCAACCACTCCTGGCGTCCGCTGGCCCAGCTCACTCCCGCCCAGTTCAACGCCTACCGCGGCGCGCTGGGCGAGGGCTCCGGCTTCCAGTCGGCGATGTACCGGCGCATGGAGTTCCTGCTCGGCGAGAAGTCGGCGTCCATGCTCGTGCCGCACCGCGGCGCGCCCCGCGTCCACGCCGAGCTGGAGAAGGCGCTCCAGGAGCCCAGCCTGTACGACGAGACGCTGCGGCTGCTCGCCCGGCGCGGCCTGCCCGTGCCGGCCGAGGTCCTCGGCCGCGACCTCGCGCTGCGCTACGAGCCCTCGGCCGAGGTCGAGCGGATCTGGGCCGGGATCTACGCCGACCCCGACCAGAACGCCGAACTCGTCCGCCTCGGCGAGGCGCTGAGCGACGTCGCCGAGCTGGTGTGGCGCTGGCGCAACGACCACCTGGTGGCCACCCGCCGCGCCATGGGCGCCAAGACCGGCACCGGCGGCTCGGCGGGCGTGGCCTGGCTGGAGAAGCGGGCGCAGAAGAACGTGTTCCCCGAGCTGTGGACGGCGCGCAGCCATGTCTGAGACCTTCGAGGAGCGCGCCCGGGCGCTCGACACCGCCGACGAACTCGCCAAGCACCGCGAGAAGTTCGCCCTCGACGGCACCGTCTACCTCGACGGGAACTCGCTCGGCGCGCTGCCCGCCCACGTCCCCGCCCGCATGGCCGACGTCGTCACCCGCCAGTGGGGCGAGCTGCGCATCCGGTCCTGGGAGGAGTCCGGCTGGTGGACCGCGCCCGAGCGGATCGGCGACCGGATCGCCCCGCTCGTCGGCGCCGCCGAGGGCCAGGTCGTCGTCGGCGACTCGACCAGCGTGAACGTCTTCAAGGCGGTCGTCGCGGCCACCCGGCTCGCGGGCGCGGGACGCGACGAGATCCTCGTCGACGCGACGACCTTTCCCACGGACGGGTACATCGCCGAGTCCGCGGCGCGCCTCACCGGCCACCGGATCGTGCCCGTCGACCCGGCCGCGATACCCGGCGCGGTCACCGACCGCACCGCGCTCGCCCTGGTCAACCACGTCGACTACCGCAGCGGCCGGCTCCAGGACCTGCCCGGCATCACCGCCGCCCTCCACGAAGCCGGGGCGCTCGCCGTCTGGGACCTGTGCCACAGCGCCGGCGCCCTGCCGGTCGGCCTGGACGCGCACGGCGTGGACCTGGCCGTCGGCTGCACGTACAAGTACCTCAACGGCGGCCCCGGCGCGCCCGCGTACCTGTACGTCGCCGAGCGCCACCAGGACCGCTTCGACTCGCCGCTGCCCGGCTGGAACTCGCACGCCGACCCGTTCGGCATGACCCCGGGCTACCGGGCCGCCGACGGCGCCGCGCGGGGCCGGGTCGGCACGCCCGACATCCTGTCCATGCTGGCCCTGGAGGCCGCGCTCGACGTGTGGGACGGCGTCCGCATCGAGGACGTACGGGCCAAGTCCCTCGCCCTCACGGACTTCTTCCTGGAGTGCGTCCGGGCCTACGCCCCCGAGGGCCGGGTCACGTCGGTGACGCCCGAGGCGCACGCGGAACGGGGCAGCCAGGTCGCGCTGCGCTGCGCCGAGGCGCCGGCCGTCATGGCGGAACTGATCCGGCGCGGCGTCGTGGGCGACCTGCGCCGTCCGGACGTGCTGCGCTTCGGCTTCACCCCGCTGTACGTGGGCTTCGCCGACACGGAGCGGGCGGCGCGGACCCTCGCGGACGTCCTGGCGGACACTCCTCCGGCGCAGGGCTGATCATCACCTGATCGCCTGATCTGCGGGGCCCGTACTCCTGGTACCGTCCCCGCAGGTCAGGCCGATGGGTTCGTCAATCGGCCCCGTCTGAGGAGAGGTTGGAAGCAGCATGCCGGACCCCGCCGCGCGCGACGCCGCCGAGGAAGCGTCGGCCTTCTCGCACCCGGCCGTCGACCCGGACGCCTCCGCCGCGTACGGCGCGCACCCCGACCAGGTCGTCGACTTCTACGCGCCGCGCGACGGCCGGACGAACGCGCCCCTGGTCATCGCCCTGCACGGCGGCGCCTGGCGGGCCCCGTACGACCGGCGGCACCTGACTCCTTTCGTGGACTTCCTGGCCCGGCGCGGCTTCGCCGTGGCCAGCGTGGAGTACCGGCGCGGCAGCGACATCCCGCGGCAGGGCGGCACCGCCCCGGTGGCCGGGCGCTGGCCGGAGACCTTCGACGACGTCGCCGCCGCGATGGACGCGGTGCCGGAGCTGGCCGCCGCGCACCTGCCGCAGGCCGACCCGCGGCGCATCGTGCTGACCGGGCACTCCGCGGGCGGCCACCTCGCCCTGTGGGCCGCCGCCCGCCACGTCCTGCCCGCGGGATCGCCCTGGCGCCTGCCGGCCCCGCCCGCCCTGCGCGGAGTCGTGGCGCTCGCCCCGATCGCCCACTTCGACCGCGCGGTGGAACTCGGCGTGTGCGGCGGCGCGGTGACCGAACTCCTCGGCGGCGAGGCGGACTTCGCCGCGAGGGCGGCACACGCGGATCCGGCGCTGCTGCTGCCCACCGGCATCGCCACGACGGTCGTCCAGGGACGCGACGACATCGTCGTCCCGTCCTCCGTCGCCGAGTCCTACGCCGAGGCCGCCGCCAAGGCGGGCGAGACGGTCGGCTGCACGTTCCTGGAGGAGGTCGGCCACTTCCCGCTGATCGACCCGGCGGCGGACGCGTGCGCGGTGGTCGCGGAGGAGATCGCCCAGCTGGCCTGGTAGCCCCTGGGGGCCCGTCGAGGAGGGGGGGGCGGGGGTCCGGGGAGGCCGGCGGCCGGTGGTCCGAGGAGGCCGGACGGGGCCGTCGTAGTCCTCAAGGCGGACCCCCGAGGATCCCCATCGAGCCGGACGACCGGCTCGACGGCCGCCCGTACGGTGGTCCGTGTGAAACCGACACAGACCCCCGACACGGGCAGCCGTAGCCCCGAGCTCCGCATGACGCTGGAAGCGCTCGGCGGTCTGCGCGCCGACCTGGGCCAGGACGCCCTCGACTACCGGCCGCTGCCCCGGCTCACCCCCGGGAGCCCGGCGCTGCGCTTCCTGCCGCGGCGGATACGCCCGCACGCCGGCCTGCTGCCGCACGCCGTCGTCGGCGTCCTCGCCGTGATGACCTTCTTCCTCGGCTTCGACTTCATCCGCGGCAGCTCCGGCCCGGCCGCCCTCGTCTACTGCCTCGTGCCGACGGCGGCCGTCCTGATGACCCTGGTCAGGCCGGTCCTCGCCTTCTGGGTGTCCCTCGTCTCCAGCCCGTTCATCGCCTACATCGGCGGGTACGACGGCTGGCCCTGGGCGCCGAACTCCTTCGCCGCGCACCTCTTCGTCCTGGTGATCGTCGCGATGCGCACCCGGCCCCGCACCGCCGCCTGGATGTGGGCGATCACCGCCGGCTACACGACCTTCACCGCCTTCTTCCTCGGCATGGGCGGCTCCTACGGCTTCAACGGCGCCGAGCTGCTCTTCTTCTCCGCCCTCTTCCTGCTCGTCGTCGCCGTCCTCCAGGTCCGCCGCGACGCCGCCCGCGAGGTCACCGCCCAGCAGACCGTGACCGCCGTCGAGCGCTCGAAGCGGACGCTCCTTGAGGAGCGCACCACCATCGCCCGCGAGCTGCACGACGTCGTCGCCCACCACATGTCGGTGGTCGCGATCCAGGCCGAGGCCGCGCCGTACCGGGTGGAGAACCCGCCGCCGGAGCTGGAGCAGGCCTTCGCCACCATCCGCGAGAACGCCGTCGCCGCGCTGACCGAACTGCGCCGGGTCCTCGGGGTCGTACGGGCCGAGGACTACGAGGCGCCCGACGCGCCGCAGCCCACCCTCGCCGACCTGGACGGCCTGGTCGCCAACGTCCGCGACGCCGGCCTCGACGTGGAGAAGACGGTGACCGGCTCGGTGCGGGAGCTCCCGCAGGGCGTCGAGCTGTCCGCGTACCGCATCGTGCAGGAGGCCCTGTCGAACGTGCTGCGGCACGCGCCCGGCGCCGCCGCGAAGGTCGAGGTGTCGTACGTCCTCGGCGGCCTCGGCATCCGCGTCGTCAACGGCCCGGCGCGCGGCCTGCTGAAGCCCGCCCATAACCCGGCCGGCACCCCGCAAGGAGGGCTGCGCCCGCGCGGTGCGATGGGCGCCGGCCACGGCATCACCGGCATGCGGGAGCGTGTCACGATGCTGAACGGCGAGATGACCGCCGGGGCGGCCGGCGACGGCGGCTACGAGGTCGCGGTCTTCATCCCCGTGGCACGTGAGGAGGCCGCCGAATGACCATCCGGGTGCTGATCGTCGACGACCAGATGATGGTCCGCGAGGGCTTCTCGGTGCTGCTCGGCGCGATGCCGGACATCGAGGTCGTCGGCGAGGCCGTCAACGGCCGCGAGGCGGTCGCCCAGGTCGCGGCGCTCCGCCCCGACGTGGTCCTCATGGACATCCGCATGCCGGAGATGAACGGCATCGACGCGACCCGCGAGATCGTGGCCGCCGACGCCGAGGCGAAGGTGCTCGTCCTCACCACCTTCGACCTGGACGAGTACGTGTACCAGGCGCTGCGCGCCGGTGCCTCCGGCTTCCTCCTCAAGGACGCCTCGGCCCGGCAGCTCGCGGACGGCGTCCGGGTGGTCGCGGCCGGCGAGGCGCTGCTCGCGCCGACCGTCACCAAGCGGCTGATCACCGAGTTCGCCCGATCGGCGGAGGTGTCGCCGCGCCAGCCGGCGGCGGCGCAGATCGGCGAGCTGACCGAGCGCGAGACGGAGGTCCTGGTGCTGATCGCGCAGGGCCTGTCGAACGCCGAGATCGCCGACCACCTCGTCGTCGCCGAGTCCACCATCAAGACCCATGTGAGCCGGATCCTGGTGAAGCTGGGCCTGCGCGACCGGACGCAGGCGGCGGTCTTCGCGTACGAGGCGAGGCTGGTGCAGGTCGGCGGGTAGCGGGTGGCGGCGACCGGGTGTCGGCTGGCCGGCGGGCGTCCGGCGGCGACCGGTGTCGGGTGTCCGGCGGGTCGTGGCCGGGTTCGCGGGTAGCGTCCGGTCATGGACGCTGCCGATGCCGTACCCGCCGCCTTCGATCCCTGGTCCGCCGACTTCGTCGCCGACCCCTATCCCGCCTACGAGCGGCTCCGCGCCACCGGCCGTGCCCACTGGTACGGGCCGACCCGGCAGTGGCTGGTCCCGCACTACGAGGACGTGTCGGCGCTGCTGAGGGACCGGCGCCTGGGCCGTACGTACACGCACCGGTTCACCCACGAGGAGTTCGGGCGGGAGGCGCCGGACGCCGCCCACGAGCCGTTCCACACCCTCAACGACCACGGGCTGCTCGACCTGGAGGGGGCCGACCACACCCGGATCCGGCGCCTCGTGTCGAAGGCGTTCACGCCGCGGACGGTGGAGAACCTGGCGCCGACGGTACGGCGCCTGGCCGCGGAGCTGGTGGGGCGCCTGGTCGCCGAGGGCGGCGGCGACCTGCTGTCCGCCGTCGCGGAGCCGCTGCCCGTCGCGGTGATCGCCGAGATGCTGGGCGTCCCCGAGGACGACGAGGAGCGGGGGCGGCTGCGACCGTGGTCGGCGGACATCTGCGGGATGTTCGAGCTGAACCCGTCGGAGGAGACGGCCCGCCGCGCGGTCCGCGCCTCGATCGAATTCTCCGACTACCTACGAGAGTTGATCGCCCGTCGGCGGAGGGATCCGGGCGATGATCTGATCTCGGGACTGCTCGGTGTGGCGGAGCTGACCGAGCAGGAGATGATCTCGACCTGTGTCCTGCTGCTGAACGCGGGCCACGAGGCGACCGTGAACACCACGGTCAACGGCTGCTGGACGCTGCTCACCCACGGCGTGCGGCCGGACGTGGCGGATCCCGGAAAGTTGTCCACAGCTGTGGAAGAACTTCTGCGCTTCGACACCCCGCTCCAGATGTTCGAGCGCTGGGTCCTCGACGACATCGAGCTCGGCGGTGTCGTCATCCCGCGCGGGGCCGAGGTCGCCCTGCTCTTCGGCTCCGCCAACCGCGACCCCGCCCGCTTCGGCCCCACCGCCGACCGGCTCGACCTCGACCGCGCCGAGAACCCGCACGTCACCTTCGGCGCCGGCATCCACTACTGCCTCGGCGCCCCGCTCGCCCGCCTCGAACTGCAGGCGGTCTTCGGTGAGTTGTTCCGCCAGGCCCCCGGCCTGCGGCCGGTCGCCGAGCCGGAGTGGAAGCCGGGGTACGTGATCCGGGGCTTCAAGGAGCTCCTGGTGGAGGTGTGAGGGCGGAGGTCGCCGGGGGCGCGGGAAGGCCCCCGCCCGGGAGGGGGCGAGGGCCTTCACGCCGTACAGGTACGGGTACGGGTCCAGGTAGGGATGGAGGTGCCGGTTCGGGCCTCAGCTCACCATGTCCCGGCGGCGCAGGCCCGCCAGGCCGGCCGTCGTCAGCGCCGCCGCCAGGGCCGTGAGGACGAGGACCGGGGCCCAGGCCATCTCCTGCCCGGGCAGCTTCGGCAGGTGGCCGAAGGGCGAGAGGTCGAGGACCGCCTGCGGCAGGTCGAGCGCCGGGCCGATCCAGCCGAGGGCCAGGCAGACGCCCGCCACGCCCCAGGCGGCCGGCGCGATCTTCGGGAACGCGCCCCAGAGCAGCACCGCCAGGCCCGCGAGCGTCCAGACCGCCGGCAGCTGGGCGAGCGAGGCGCCCAGGACCGCGCCGGTCTCCCTGCCGTACGAGAGGGCGAGCCCGGCCCCGCTGAGGAGCATGATCAGCGCCGATCCGGCGAACGCGACCGCCAGGTGCCCGGCCGCCCAGCGCAGCCGCCCGACGGGCGCGGCGAGCAGCGGCTCGGCGCGCTGCGAGGTCTCCTCGCCGTGCAGCCGGAGCGCCGAGCCGACCGCGTACAGCGCCGCGACCATGCCGAACAGGCCCACCATGGTGGCGAGGAAGGCGTCGGTGAGGGCGCTCTGGCCGCCCATCCGCTCGAAGATCTGCCGGGCCTGCTCGTTGTCGCCGACGATGTCCGCCGCGCCCTCGACCATCCCGCCGAAGACCAGTCCGCCGAGCAGGAAGCCGAGCGACCAGCCGAGCAGGGTGCCGCGCTGGAGCCGCCAGGCGAGCGCGCCGGCCGTCGCGAGACCGCCGGAGGCGGGCCCGGGCCGGGTGGGCAGGAAGCTCATGCCGACGTCACGGCGGGCGGTCAGGACGTACGCGACGGCCGTCTGGAGCCCGGTGGCGGCGGCGAGCAGGAGCAGCACCCACCAGCGTTCGCCGGCGAAGGCGCGGACGTTCTCGGCCCAGCCGACGGGCGAGAGCCAGGTGAGGACGCTGCTGCCGTCGGCGGTCCCGGCGTCGCCGGCGGCGCGGAGCACGAAGGCGAGGCCGAGCAGACCCGCCGTCAGTCCCTTGGCGAGCCGGGCGCTCTCGGTGAGCTGGGCGACGATCGCGGCCATGCTCGCGAAGAGCATGCCGGTGCCGCCGATGGCGAGGCCGAGCGCGAGCGCCCCGGCCGCGTCCTGCCGGGCGAGCCCGGCGGTGACGACGAGGGCGACGGCGGTGTTGGCGGTCAGCGCGGCCAGCAGCGCCGCCGTCAGCGGCGCCCGGCGGCCCACCGCGGCGGCCGACAGCATCTCCTGACGGCCCGTCTCCTCCTCCTCGCGGGTGTGCCGGACCACGACGAGCATGCTCATCACGGCGGCGAGCACGGCGGCGAAGGTGCCGAACCGCCAGGCCACCAGGCCGCCGAGGGAGTCGTCGAAGACCGGCCCGTAGAGCGAGCGCATCGAGCTGTTGGCGTTCATGGAGGCGGCGAGCTCGGCGCGCTGCGCCGCCGTCCCGTACAGGCCTTCCAGGGAACCGGCGCCACTGGCGACCATGCCGCCGGTGACCAGCGCCCATACCGGCAGCATCAGCCGGTCGCGGCGCAGGGCGAGCCGGGTGAGGGACCCGGTGCCGGTCAGACTGACGCTGCTCATCGGGCGTTCGCCTCTTCGTGTGCGTCTTCGTGTGCGTCGTGGTGGGTGTCTGCGTGAGCGTCTTCGTGTGCGTCTTCGTGGGTGTCGCCGCGCGTGTCGTCGGCGTAGTGGCGGAGGAACAGCTCCTCCAGGGTGGGCGGGGTGGAGGTGAGGCTCCGCACCCCGGACGCGGTGAGCGAGCGGAGCACGGCGTCGAGCTTGTCGGTGTCGACCTGGAGCCGGACCCGGTGGCCCTGGACGTCCAGGTCGTGGACGCCGGGCAGGTGGGCGAGTCCGTCGGGCGCGCCCGCGAGTTCGGCGGAGACGCTCGTACGGGTGAGGTGCCGCAGTTCGGCGAGCGAGCCGGACTCCACGGTCCGCCCCTTGCGGATGATGCTGACCCGGTCGCAGAGGGTCTCGACCTCGCTGAGGATGTGGCTGGAGAGCAGGACCGTACGGCCCCGGTCGCGGGCCTCGGCGACGCAGTCCTGGAAGACCTCCTCCATCAGCGGGTCGAGACCGCTGGTCGGCTCGTCGAGGACGAGCAGGTCGACGTCGGAGGCGAAGGCGGCGACGAGGGCCACCTTCTGCCGGTTGCCCTTGGAGTAGGTCCGGCCCTTCTTGGTCGGGTCGAGCTCGAAGCGCTCGATCAGCTCGGCCCGCCGGGCCTTGTCGAGCCCTCCGCGCAGCCGTCCGAACAGGTCGATGACCTCGCCGCCGGAGAGGTTGCGCCAGAGGGTGACGTCACCGGGGACGTACGCGATCCGCCGGTGCAGCTCGACGGCGTCGGACCAGGGGTCCATGCCGAGCGCCTGGACGGCGCCGGAGTCGGCGCGGAGGAGTCCGAGGAGGACCCGGATGGTGGTGGACTTCCCGGCCCCGTTGGGCCCGAGGAAGCCGTGGACCTCGCCGGCCTCGACGGTGAGGTCGAGTCCGTCCAGTGCATGGGTGCGTCCGAACGCCTTGTGGAGCCCGGCGACCGTGATGGCCTTCGTCATGCTTCAGAACGTACGCTACTTTCACAAACTTGTGAAGTTAAGGAAGCGTATAAAGTCGGAGGGGTGAGTGAGATGACGAGGAACGACGAGGTCGGCGGCAAGGACGAGGGCGTCGGAGCCGGCTCCAGCGTCGGCGCCGGCGAGGGCGCTGGTGGCGGTGCCGGGAACGAGGAGGCCGTCGCCCGCTTCGTGGAACGCTTCGCCGGCGAGCTGACCGCCGCGGGCATGCAGCGCATGGCCAGCCGGGTCTTCGCGGCCCTGCTGTCCTCCGAGACCGCCTCCATGACCTCGGCGGAGCTGGCCGAGCAGCTGCAGATCAGCCCGGCCGCCGTCTCCGGTGCCATCCGCTACCTCGGCCAGGTCGACATGGTCAGCCGCGAGCGCGACCCCGGCACGCGCCGGGACCGTTACGTGCTCCACAACGAGCTCTGGTACGAGACCTTCACCCGCCGCGACCAGGTCCTCAGCCGCTGGGAGAAGATCCTCCGCGAGGGCACGGACACGCTCGGCCCGGACACCCCGGCGGGCCGCCGCACCGCCGAGACGGCCGAGTTCTTCGCCTTCCTGCACGGCGAGATGGCCGGGATCATGGACCGCTGGCGCGCCCACAAGTCGGCTCAGGAAGCGGAGACCCCCGGGGCCTCCGGCACCTCCGGCACCCCCGGAGCCGCCTGAGGCGGCGCGAGCCGCTCCAGGTACTCGCGTGCGGCCGGACCGCCCGGCCGCAGCTCCTCGTACGGCCCGGCGGGCCACACCGGACGTCCCTCGATCCAGGGCACGACGACCGGGTCGCCCCCGGCCGTGCCCTCCCGCCGGCCGCGCAGCTCCACGGGGCCGCTCGGGGCCGACGGCAGCCCCCGCCCGGGCCGCGTGCGGGTGCCCTGCGCGAAGAGCCGGATCACCCCCTCCGGCAGGTCGTCCGTCCGGTCCCCGGCCGGGAAGACCAGCAGGACGGGCCCGCCGCCGTACGGGTCGTACAGCAGCGCGTACCTCCGGGGCACGGCCTCCGCGGCCCGCGCGGCCTCGGCGAGACGCCGGGCGGCGGTGCGGCCGGAGGTGAGGAAGCGGTAGGCGGCGTAAGGGAAGAGGCCGGCGCCGAGCGCGAGGACCGCGTACCCCTGGACGTCCGAGCCCTCCGGCCGGAGCAGCGCCGCACAGCCGGTCGCGAGGACGATCAGGCCGCCGGCCGTCAACGGCAGGCCCGCCACCCGGCGCAGCGAACGCACCCGCCACCACGGCACGGCACGTACGTCGGCCTCGGGTCGACGGCGCCCGGAGAGCGGCACGGCCTGGCGCCGGGCGGCGGCGGTGAGCGTCGCGTACGTCAGCGGGAGACGGGCCGCGCCGTCGGCGGGGCCGACCCGGGGAGCGGGCGCGCCCGTCACCACGGGGGCCTCCGGCCCGCGCCACGGCCCCACCCGCCGGCGCGGGGCCCGCGGGGCCGCCGGCCGGGCGACGGCGCCCTCCGCCCGCACAGGCCCCGTCCCATCTATCCCCCCCCCTCCCCCCCCCCCGCCCACCGCCCCGTTCCCGGTGTGGTTGGCCCACCCCCCCCCCCCTCCAAAC
>NZ_JBHXFE010000025.1:72320-124119 GCF_042722475.1 Streptomyces sp. NPDC127092 | reverse complement strand
GGCGACCACCGACTGGTTCGAGCTGCCCGACAAGTCCACCGGCGAGCAGCTCAACAACGCCGTCTCGATGTGTCTCCGGCACCAGAGCGACCTCGCCCTGGACGACCTGCTGCGGCGCTCCCTGTTCGCCCTGCTCGGGCTGAGCATCATCGCCTTCGCCTTCGGTTACGCGATGGCCGGCCGGGTGCTCTCCCCGCTCGGCCGGATCACCCGGACCGCCCGCCAGGTGGCCGGAACGGACCTGTCGCGGCGGATCGAGCTGGACGGGCCGGACGACGAGCTCAAGGAGCTCGCCGACACCTTCGACGAGATGCTGGAGCGCCTGGAGCGGGCCTTCAGCGCCCAGCAGCGCTTCGTCGCCAACGCCTCGCACGAGCTGCGCACGCCGCTCGCGATCAACCGCACGCTTCTGGAGGTCCAGCTCTCGGACCCGGGAGCGCCGGTGGAGCTCCAGCAGCTCGGCAAGACCCTGCTGGCGACCAACGAGCGCAGCGAGCAGCTGGTCGAGGGCCTGCTGCTGCTCGCCCGCAGCGACAACGAGATCATCGAGCGCAAGCCGGTCGACCTGGCTGAGGTCGCCTCGAGGGCCATGGACCAGGCGCGTGCCGAGGCCGACGCCAAGGGCGTCGAGTTCCGTGGCGAGCGCGGCCTGGCCGTGGTCCAGGGCAACGGCGTGCTGCTGGAGCGGATCGCCCTCAACCTGGTGCAGAACGCCGTCCGGTACAACGTCCCGGAGGACGGCTGGGTGGAGGTCACCACCTCGACGCAGAACGGTCAGGCGGTCCTGGAGGTCTCCAACACGGGGCCCGTCGTCCCGGCGTACGAGATCGACAACCTTTTCGAGCCATTCCGGCGCCTCCGTCAGGAGCGCACCGGGAGCGACAAGGGGGTCGGCCTCGGCTTGTCGATCGCCCGCTCCGTCGCACGGGCCCACGGCGGCCGTATCATCGCCGAGCCGCGCGAGGGCGGCGGCCTCGTGATGCGTGTCACTCTGCCGATCTGACACACTGACCGAGCCGACCGGTTTTGTTCGCTTTGCGCGGAATTTCCGGTTCCCATTCCTGAGACGGTCCTGTGTGATCGATCACAGGAATGGGTGTCTGGTCCTCCACTCTCCGTGATCGCGAATTCCCTCGGAAAACCCGTAAAAGTCCGGGTTTCCGGGGGTCTGAATGACGGGAAGTACACGGGGTGGCACCCGTGAGGGAGGGTCACCGGACCGTGTACGGTCCGCTTCGCCACCCAAAGCCGGTCACTCGTGAGAGGGCGGATTGGGTGTCGATTGAGTAACAGACCTTGATGTGAGGCAAAATCTCCGCCTCGGGTCGGGCACAAGTCCGGCCTCTCACGCGTTACGTGCGCTGGAGACACCGCAAACCACCCAGAGGGGGAGAGCGACATGGCAACGGATTACGACACCCCACGCAAGACCGACGACGACGTCGACTCGGACAGCCTTGAGGAACTGAAGGCCCGCCGGAACGACAAGTCGACCTCGACCGTCGACGTCGACGAGTTCGAGGCCGCCGAGGGCCTCGAGCTCCCGGGCGCCGACCTCTCGAACGAGGAGCTGGCCGTCCGGGTCCTGCCCAAGCAGGCCGACGAGTTCACCTGCATGAGCTGCTTCCTCGTGCACCACCGCAGCCAGCTGGCTCGGGAGAAGAACGGTCAGCCGATCTGCCGCGACTGCGACTGAGATCGAGTGACCGTGGCAGGCGACACACCGTCTCGGAAGCGGCGGCTCCGGCTCCCCGGGAGGTCGGAGGCGTACCAGGGCGGCTCGGGCTCGGCAGAGGGCGTCACGGACGCTCCCTCCGCCGTGCACTCCGCCCCCCTGCCCACACCTGGCGCACGTGACGACGAGCGAGGCCCCATGGCCTCGCTCGAAGCAGCGGACGCGCCGCACGGGGCCGACGGCAGGCCCTCCCCGGACCACCTGCCCGTCCCCGGCCACCGGGACGGCCACACCGAGGGCACCCTCGAAGCCACCTCCGGCGAAGACGCCGGCAGCGAGGCCACCGGCAGGACCGCCAGGAGCGGCGTCCTGCGACGCGTCGCCAACCCCGCGCGCGTCCAGCTCGACCGCATCAAGCTCGACAGCGCGCGCATCGACGCCGTACGGCGCGGCGTGAAGCGCGGCGGTCAGGGCGCCAAGGCCGGCCTCGGCTACCTCGCGGACCGCGTCATCGAGATCGCCCCGCGCGTGCCCGTACGCGACCTGCCGACCCTGCGCCGGCAGTTCCCCGGCCTCGGGCCCGAACAGATCGCCGACAAACTGATCAGCGGCGCGGCCAACGCCAGCGCCACCGTCGGCGCGGGCATCGGCGCCGCCGCCATGCTGCCCATGCCGCCCGCGATGCCCGCCGAGCTGGCCGCGGAGATCACCGGCGTCGCCGCCGTCGAGCTGAAACTCATCGCCGAGCTGCACGAGGTCTACGGCCTGCGGCCGCAGGGCACCCTCACCCAGCGCTCGACCGCATACCTCACCGCCTGGGCGGAGGAGCGCGGCATCGACCCCACCAGGCCCACCACCGTCAACGCGGCACTGGGCGGTCAGCTCAAGCGCGAACTGCGCCAGCAGATCATGAAGCGCATGGTGCGCAACCTGCCGAACCTCACCCCGTTCATGGTGGGCGCGGCCGTCGGCGCCGTCATGAACCGGCGCGACACCAAGAAGCTCGCCGGGCACGTCCGCAAGGACCTGCGCGCCCGCCAGATCCCCTGGGACGCCCTCCCGGCCCTGCCTCCCCTGGAGCAGCCGGAGAACCCCAAGGAGATCGACTTCTAGGCACGCCCTGAGGGCCTCGCGGGGCCCTCGGCCGGGCTCCCGGAGGACCCCGGCGGCCTCAGGCCGCCGCGGCCTCGCTCCGGGCCGCCTCCAGGGCCGCCGCCAGCCCCTCCGGGTCCCGGGTGGACACGTAGACGTACGGCGTCGGGTCCGCCGGGTCCGTCACCTCGACCCGTACCGCCGTGGGCACGTAGCTGCGCATCAGCAGGAACGCCCGCGGGTCGGCCTTGTACGTGCGCCAGGCGCGCGCCTCCTCGGCGTCCAGCACCTCGGGCTTCCCCAGCGCCGACGCCGGAATCCTGGCGTCCCCGGCGACCAGCGAACCGGCCACCACCCGGACCCGGGCCGAGCCGTACGACGAGACCCCCACCGCGGCGAGCGCCGCCGCGGCGATCAGACCGCCGAGGGTCGGCACCGTGCCCAGCGGGAACATGACCAGGGCGCCGGAGAGACCGATGAGACCGGCGATGAGCCACCAGGAGCGTGGCGCGGTCAGACGCTCGTCGAAGGCCGGCGCGGTCGGGGGCACGGAGGGCTGCTGCATGCCCCAAGCTTGGCACGGCGAGACCCGTGCCCGGCCGCGCGGGTAAGGTCTGCGCCTGTGACTGGAACATCTGCCGCTCTCACGCCGCCGGCCGACGCCATAGCGCCGGTACGCCACCCCGACGCGCCCGCCCCCGGCGAGCTGCTCGGTGCGCACTACGAGTACTGCTTCGGGTGCGGCGGCGGGCAGCCCCACGGGCTGCACCTGGAGGCGCGGGCGGGCGAGGGCGTGACGGTCACCGCGGAGTTCACCGTGACGACCGACCACCAGGGCGCCCCGGGCCTCGCGCACGGCGGCGTCCTCGCCACCGCGCTCGACGAGACCCTCGGCTCCCTGAACTGGCTGCTGCGGGTCATCGCCGTGACGGGCCGCCTGGAGACCGACTTCGCCAGGCCCGTGCCGGTCGGCACCGTGCTCCATCTCCAGGCCGAGGTCACCGCCGTGCACGGCCGCAAGATCTACTCGACCGCCGTCGGCCGGATCGGCGGGCCCGAAGGCCCCGTCGCCGTCCGCGCCGACGCCCTCTTCATCGAGGTCAAGGTCGACCACTTCATCGACAACGGCCGCCCGGAGGAGATCCGGGCCGCCATGGCCGACCCCGACCAGGTCAGGCGCGCCCGCGCCTTCGAGGTGAACCCCTGATGCGCAATCCCGTCGACGTACTCATCCGCCGCGTGGACCCGGAGGTGCCGATCCCCGCGTACGGCCACCCCGGCGACGCCGGCGCCGACCTGGTGACCACCGAGGCCGCCGAGCTCGCCCCGGGGGAGCGGGCCGTGCTGCCCACCGGAGTCTCCATCGCGCTGCCCGACGGCTACGCCGCCTTCGTGCACCCGCGCTCCGGTCTCGCGGCCCGCTGCGGAGTCGCGCTCGTGAATGCCCCGGGGACGGTCGATGCCGGGTACCGTGGAGAGATCAAGGTGATCGTGGTCAACCTGGACCCGCGCGAGAGCGTGCGGTTCGAGCGGTTCGACCGGATCGCCCAGCTCGTCGTCCAGCAGGTCGAGAAGGTGCGCTTCCACGAGGTCGCGGAGCTTCCCGGCTCCGCGCGGGCCGAGGGGGGCTTCGGGTCCACCGGCGGTCATGCCGCCGTGGACGGCACTACGGGTGGGAATCGATACGCTTCGGTCGTATCCGACCGGGAAGGACAGTGACGTGTTCGGACGTCGCAAGAAGAGCGGTGCCGATGACGCCGCGGGCCAGGCCGAGCAGGTCGTCGACGCGGTGACCCCCGAGGACGGGGCGGACGCGACCGACGCTGCCCAGGGGCAGCGCCGGGTGAACCTTCCGCCGGCGCCTCGGCCCGACGGTCCCTGGGACATCTCCGAGGTCAGCAAGCCCGAGGAGGGCCGCGTCGACCTCGGCGGCATGTTCGTGCCCGGTGTCGAGGGCATGGAGCTGCGTGTGGAGGTGGCGGGCGACGCGATCGTCGCGGCCACCGTCGTGCTGCGCGACAGCGCCGTCCAGCTGCAGGCCTTCGCCGCGCCCAAGAAGGAGGGCATCTGGGGCGAGGTCCGCGAGGAGATCGCGAACGGCATCACCCAGCAGGGCGGTGTGATCGACGAGGTCGAGGGTCCGCTGGGCTGGGAGCTGCGTGCCCAGGTGCCCGTACAGCTGCCGGACGGCAACCGGGGCGTCCAGCTCGTGCGCTTCGTCGGCGTCGACGGGCCCCGCTGGTTCCTGCGCGGTGTGATCTCCGGTCAGGGCGCGGTGCAGCCCGAGGCCGCCGGTCTCCTGGAGCAGATCGTCCGGGACACCGTGGTCGTCCGTGGCGAGGGCCCGATGGCCCCGCGTGACCCGATCGTCCTCAAGCTGCCGAACGACGCCCAGATGGTGCCGGACGGCGTGCAGCAGGAGGACCAGGGCGGCTCCCGCTTCTCGGGCGGCATGGGCCAGCTGCAGCGCGGCCCGGAGATCTCCGAGATCCGCTGACGCCGACGCCGCACGACCGCCGCGCGAGCGGCACGTGACAGAGCCCGGTGGCCGCTCCCGAACGGGGGCGGCCACCGGGCTTTCCCCGGCCTCGTCCTCCCGGCCGCCGCAAGCCCCGGCGGGTTATCCACAGGCCTGGCACCCGTCGCCGCCCTGTGCCCATACTGACGGCGCACACGTTCGATCCAGGGGGGTATCACGGTGAGTGAGAGCAACGTGCGGACCGGCACGGCCGTCGTCGACGACCCGGCCGGCGCGCCGATGGTCAGGGTGGAGAACCTGCACCGCTCGTACGGGACGGGGGCGGCCGCCGTGCACGCCCTGCGCGGCGTGTCCTTCGACATCCCGCGCGGCGAGCTGGTCGCCCTGAAGGGCCGCTCGGGCTCCGGCAAGACCACCCTGCTCAACCTCGTGGGCGGCCTCGACACCGCCGACCAGGGACGCGTCGTCATCGACGGCACCGACCTCGCTCGGCTCGGCGAGGAAGGCCTGCTGGAGCTGCGCCGGGACCGGATCGGATTCATCTTCCAGTCCTTCGGTCTCATACCGATCCTGACCGCCGCCGAGAACGTCGGCGTGCCGATGCGGCTGCGCGAGGCCGATCCCCGGGAGCGCGAGGAGCGGGTCGCTCTGCTGCTCTCCCTCGTCGGGCTCGCCGATCACGCCGCCCAGCGCCCCGGAGAGCTCTCCGGCGGACAGCAGCAGCGGGTCGCCATCGCCCGCGCCCTCGCCAACCGGCCCGCGCTGCTGATCGCCGACGAGCCGACCGGACAGCTGGACGCCGAGACCGGCCTCGCGGTCATGGAGCTGCTGCGGGCCGTGGTGCGCAGCGAGGGCTGCACGGCCCTGGTCGCCACCCACGACTCGCAGCTCCTCGGCCTCGCCGACCGGGTCCTGGAGCTGCGCGACGGCGAGATCATCGAGCACGGAGCCGGCGAGCTCGTCGCGAACTGAGCCGGCGAGCTCGTCGAGAACCGAGACAGCGAGCTCGTCGAGCACTGAGCCAGCGCGCTCAGCGAGCACTGAGACGGCATGCTCAGCGAGCCCTCGGACAGTGCGCGTCAGGATCACGTCAATACGTCCCCGCCTGGTCCGGACCCGTGCGGAATGTCCGATTGGCTGGACGTAAGGTCATGGGCATGGGACGCGGCACACTACGGATCTACCTGGGAGCGGCACCGGGCGTCGGCAAGACGTACGCGATGCTGTCCGAGGCGCACCGCCGCGTCGAGCGGGGCACGGACGTCGTGGTCGCGTTCGTGGAGCACCACGACCGGCCCCGCACCGAGGTGATGCTCCACGGCCTGGAGCGGATACCCCGGCGGCGGATCGAGTACCGCGGCACCGACTTCACCGAGATGGACGTGGACGCGGTCCTCGCCCGCCGGCCGGCCGTCGCGCTCGTCGACGAACTCGCGCACACCAACGTGCCGGGCTCGCGGAACGCCAAGCGCTGGCAGGACGTCGAGGAGCTCCTCACGGCCGGGATCGACGTGGTCTCGACCGTGAACATCCAGCACCTGGAGTCGCTCGGCGACGTCGTCGAGTCGATCACCGGTGTGCGGCAGCGGGAGACCGTGCCCGACGAGGTGGTGCGGCGGGCCGACCAGATCGAGCTGGTCGACATGTCGCCGCAGGCCCTGCGGCGGCGCATGGCGCACGGCAACATCTACAAGCCGGACAAGGTCGACGCGGCCCTGTCGAACTACTTCCGGCCCGGCAACCTGACGGCGCTGCGCGAGCTGGCACTGCTGTGGACCGCCGACCGGGTCGACGAGTACCTGCGCTGGTACCGCGGCGAGCACGACATCCGCTCCACCTGGCAGGCGCGCGAGCGGATCGTCGTCGGCATCACCGGCGGCCCGGAGGGCCGCACGCTGATCCGCCGGGCCGCGCGGCTCGCGGAGAAGGGCGCGGGCGGCGAGGTCCTCGCCGTGTACGTCTCCCGCAGCGACGGACTGACCTCCGCCTCTCCGAAGGAGCTCGCGGTTCAGCGGACCCTCGTCGAGGATCTCGGCGGAACGTTCCACCACGTCGTCGGCGACGACGTGCCCCACGCGCTCCTGGAGTTCGCGCGCGGCGTCAACGCCACACAGATCGTGCTCGGCTCCAGCCGCCGCCGCACCTGGCAGTACGTCTTCGGGCCCGGCGTCGGCCAGACCGTGGCCCGTGAATCGGGCCCCGACCTCGACGTCCACATCGTCACCCACGAGGAGGCCGCCAAGGGCCGTGGACTGCCCGTCGCCCGCGGCGCCCGCCTCGGCAGGGCCCGGACCCTCTGGGGCTGGCTGGTCGGCGTCGCCGGGCCCGTGCTGCTCTCCCTGCTGCTCACCCATGTCGACGCGGACCTCGGGCTCGCCAACGACATGCTGCTCTTCCTCACCCTGACGGTGGCCTCCGCGCTCCTCGGCGGCTTCCTGCCGGCCCTCGCGTCGGCGGCCATCGGCTCCCTGCTCCTCAACTGGTTCTTCACCCCGCCGCTGCACCGGCTGACCGTCGCCGACCCGCTGAACATCGTGGCCATCGCCGTCTTCTTCGGCGTCGGCATGGCCGTGGCCTCCGTGGTCGACCTGGCGGCCCGCCGCACCCAGCAGGCCGCCCGGCTGCGCGCCGAGTCCGAGGTGCTGTCGTACCTCGCCGGCAGCGTCCTGCGCGGCGAGAGCAGCCTCGAGGCCCTGCTCGAACGGGTCAGGGAGACCTTCTCCATGGACTCCGTCGCCCTCCTGGAGCGCCAGGGCGACCTCGAACCGTGGACCTGCGCCGCGAGCGTCGGCAGCCGTCCGGTGTCACGGCCCGAGGACGCCGACGTCGACATGCCCGTCGGCGACCACCTGGCGCTCGCCCTCAACGGCCGGGTCCTGCCCGCCGAGGACCGCCGGGTGCTCGGCGCGTTCGCCGCCCAGGCCGTCGTCGTCCTGGACCGTCAGCGGCTCGTCGACGAGGCCGAGGAGGCCCGCAAGCTCGCCGAGGGCAACAAGATCCGCACCTCGCTGCTCGCCGCCGTCAGCCACGACCTGCGCACCCCGCTGGCCGGCATCAAGGCCTCCGTGTCCTCCCTCCGCTCCGACGACGTCGAGTGGTCCGAGGAGGACCGGACCCTGCTCCTGGAGGGCATCGAGGAGGGCGCCGACCGGCTCGACCACCTCGTGGGGAACCTCCTCGACATGTCCCGGCTCCAGACCGGCACCGTCACCCCGCTGATCCGCCCGACCGACCTGGACGAGGTGGTGCCGATGGCGCTCGGCGGAGTCCCCGAGGGCAGCGTCGAGCTCGACATCCCCGAGACGCTGCCCATGGTCGACGTCGACCGCGGCCTCCTCGAACGGGCCGTCGCCAACATCGTCGAGAACGCGGTCAAGTACAGCCCCGACGGCGTCCCGGTCGCCGTCTCCGCCAGCGTCCTCGGCGAGCGCCTCGAACTGCGGGTCACCGACCGCGGCCCCGGGGTCCCGGACGAGGGCAAGGACGGCATCTTCGAGCCCTTCCAGCGCTTCGGCGACGCCCCGCGCGGCGCCGGCGTCGGCCTGGGCCTCGCGGTCGCCCGCGGCTTCGTCGAGGCCATGGGCGGCACCCTCGCCGCCGAGGACACCCCCGGCGGCGGGCTCACCATGGTCCTCACCCTGAGCACCGCCCGGGCCGGAGCCCCGCAGCCCCCGGAACCCGGCACCGCCACGACGCCCGTCCGCAGCCTCACATGACCCGGACGTCCGCCCCGCCGGGCCCGTGACGCGCGCGGCAGCGCCGTAGCCGTAGCCGTAGCAGCCGTAGCCCTCTCCGTGGCCGTGACGACGAGCCGTACACGAACACGACCAGCCGTACACGTAACGACGAACAGGAAGGTCCCCCTCCATGACCCGGGTCCTCGTGGTCGACGACGAGCCACAGATCGTCCGCGCCCTGGTGATCAACCTCAAGGCGCGGAAGTACGAGGTCGACGCGGCGCCCGACGGCGCCACCGCCCTCCGGCTCGCCGCCGAGCGCCATCCCGACGTCGTCGTCCTCGACCTCGGACTGCCCGACATGGACGGCGTCGACGTGATCAGGGGCCTGCGCGGCTGGACCCGGGTGCCGGTCCTCGTGCTGTCCGCCCGGCAGACCTCCGACGAGAAGGTCGAGGCGCTCGACGCGGGCGCCGACGACTACGTCACCAAGCCCTTCGGCATGGACGAGCTGCTGGCCCGGCTGCGCGCCGCGGTCCGCCGGGCCGAGCCGGTGGGCCGCGAGGACGGCGTCGTGGTCGTCGAGACCGCCGGCTTCACGGTCGACCTGGCCGCCAAGAAGGTCCACCGGGACGGCAAGGACGTCCGGCTGACCCCGACCGAGTGGCACCTCCTGGAGGTGCTGGTCCGCAACAGCGGCCGCCTGGTGAGCCAGAAGCAGCTCCTCCAGGAGGTCTGGGGCCCCTCGTACGGCACCGAGACCAACTACCTCCGGGTGTACATGGCGCAGCTGCGCCGGAAGCTGGAGCAGGACCCTTCGCACCCGCGCCACTTCGTCACCGAACCGGGCATGGGCTACCGCTTCGAACACTGACTCCGGTGCCCGTTCCGGTGCGGGGTCCGGGGCCGGGTTCGGTGACGGCGGCGGCCGGTACGCTTTGAGGTATGAGTGCCGCACCGCGTACAGAGAAGCCCGCCGGACGCTTCCGCCGCATGCTCGACCGCCTTTCCACCTCCCAGGCGGAGCTGGAGTCGGTGGAGCTGCAGGAGGACTCCGCGGCCTCGGGGTGCACACGGATCTCCGACTGTTCGGACCGCGAGATAGTCAAGGTGACTGGTACGTTGCGCACGGTCACCCTGCGCCCTCGGGCGGGCGTGCCCGCGCTGGAGGCCGAGCTCTTCGACGGCACGGCGCCGCTGGACGTCGTCTGGCTGGGACGCCGCTCCATCGTGGGCATCGAACCGGGCCGCAAGCTGATCGCCTCCGGCCGCATCTCCATGAGCCACGGCCGGCGGGTCCTCTTCAACCCCAAATACGAGCTCCGACCGCTCGGACAGGAGTAGCCGGTGACGTCAGTCGACAAGCCGACCACCGACCAGGGCGCCGAGGCCGGCCCGGGCACCCCCGACCAGGGGGCCCAGGCGGACAAGGCGGTGACCGAGGCCGCCCTGTTCGAGGCCTTCGGCGGAGTGCGCGGCATGGTGGAGACGGTCCTGCCGGGACTGCTCTTCGTCACGATCTACACGATCAACAAGAACCTGCACTTCTCGGCGATCGCCGCGCTCGGGGTCTCGCTCGTCCTCGTCGCCGTCCGGCTGATCCGCCGAGACACCGTCAAGCACGCCTTCAGCGGCGTCTTCGGCGTGGCGTTCGGTGTCGTCTTCGCGATGATGACCGGCAACGCCAAGGACTTCTACCTGCCGGGCATGCTGTACACCCTCGGCCTCGGCCTCGCGTACATCATCACGACCCTGGCCGGAGTGCCGCTGATCGGTCTGATCCTCGGCCCCGTCTTCAAGGAGAACCTCTCCTGGCGCACCCGTAACCCGGGCCGCAAGAAGGCCTACGCGAAGGCCAGCTGGGCCTGGGGCCTGATCCTCCTCGCCAAGTGCGCGATCCTCTTCCCGCTGTACTGGTGGGCGGACACCACCCAGCTCGGCTGGGTCCTCGTCGCCCTCAAGATCCCGCCGTTCCTGCTCGCGGTCTACCTGACCTGGGTGTTCCTCGCCAAGGCACCGCCGCCGATCGACGTGTTCGCGGAGATGGAGGCCGAGGAGAAGGCCGAGAAGGAGCGCAAGGCCGCGGCCCAGGGCGGCCGCACGGAGCAGTAGCCCCTCGCCGTAGCCCTCGTCTGCGCGGAAGATCCGGAAAAACGGAAAGGGGCCCGGGACCTGTCACAGGTCCCGGGCCCCTTTCCGCGTACCGTACGCACTCCGGAGCCGGCGCTCCTCGCGCCATCCGGCGCCGCTCGCGCTCCTCGCGCTACTCGGCGCTCTCCCGGCGGACCGAGAGGAGCTCCTCCAGCTGCTCCTCGCGGGCCTGGGTGGCCACGAACAGCAGCTCGTCACCCGCCTCCAGGGTCTCCTCCGGGCTCGGGGTGAGGACCCGGGAGCCGCGGATGATGGTCACCAGGGAGGTGTCCTGCGGCCAGGCGACGTCCCCGACCTGCGTGCCCGCGATCGCCGACTCCGGCGGCAGCGTCAGCTCCACCAGGTTCGCGTCGCCGTGGCTGAAGCGCAGCAGCCGGACCAGGTCGCCGACGCTCACCGCCTCTTCGACCAGGGCGGACATCAGGCGCGGCGTCGAGACGGCGACGTCCACGCCCCACGCCTCGTTGAACAGCCACTCGTTCTTCGGGTTGTTGACCCGGGCGACCACGCGCGGCACGCCGTACTCGGTCTTGGCGAGCAGCGAGACGACCAGGTTCACCTTGTCGTCGCCGGTCGCCGCGATGACCACGTTGCAGCGCTGCAGCGCGGCCTCGTCCAGCGACGTGATCTCGCAGGCGTCGGCGAGCAGCCACTCCGCCTGCGGCACCCGCTCCACCGAGATGGCGGTCGGGGCCTTGTCGATGAGGAGGACCTCGTGGCCGTTCTCCAGGAGCTCGCCCGCGATGGAACGGCCCACCGCGCCGGCGCCCGCAATAGCGACACGCATCAGTGACCGCCCTCCTCGGGACCCTCGGCGAAGGCCGCCTCGACCTTGTCGATCTCGTCCGTGCGCATCATCACGTGCACGAGGTCGCCCTCCTGCAGCACCGTCTGAGAGGTCGGCAGAATCGCTTCGCCCAGCCGGGTGAGAAATGCCACGCGCACGCCCGTCTCCTCCTGGAGCCGGCTCACCTTGTGGCCGATCCACGCGGAAGAGGTGTGCACCTCGGCGAGCTGCACTCCGCCGCTCGGGTCACGCCACAGCGGCTCCGCGCCCGAGGGCAGCAGCCGGCGCAGCATCTGGTCGGCGGTCCAGCGGACCGTGGCGACCGTCGGGATGCCCAGACGCTGGTAGACCTCGGCGCGCCGCGGGTCGTAGATGCGGGCGGCGACGTTCTCGATGCCGAACATCTCGCGCGCGACCCGCGCGGCGATGATGTTCGAGTTGTCGCCGCTGCTCACCGCGGCGAAGGCACCGGCTTCCTCGATGCCCGCCTCACGAAGGGTGTCCTGGTCGAAGCCCACACCCGTGACCCGGCGCCCGCCGAAGCCCGAGCCCAGTCGGCGGAAGGCCGTCGGGTCCTGGTCGACGACCGCGACGGTGTGCCCCTGCTGTTCGAGGGTCTGCGCGAGAGCGGCTCCCACTCGCCCGCAGCCCATGATGACGATGTGCACGTCCCCTTACCCCGCACTCCTGATCGTCTTGCTGACCTGCGAATACACCCTGCTCACAACTTTCCTGGCCCGCATGGCCCGGGCCGTGGCGGACACGCACAGGCGTGCGCTCCGGTCCGAGCTTATGCGGCAACCCTGACGCCGACCCAGCCGAGGTGGCGATCAGCCCATTCGGGCGGGGAGCTGGGAGATTCGGTGCGGATCGGGGTGATGGTCCTCGTGGCCGGTTTCGAACGCTTACGATCCTCTGTTGTGTCCAAACTGACCGACGTGCCCAAACGGATCCTCATCGGACGGGCCCTGCGCAGCGACAAGCTCGGCGAGACCCTCCTCCCCAAGCGGATCGCCCTTCCCGTCTTCGCCTCCGACCCGCTGTCCTCGGTGGCGTACGCACCGGGCGAGGTCCTGCTCGTCCTCTCCGTCGCGGGCCTGTCGGCCTACCACTTCAGCCCGTGGATCGCGCTCGCCGTCGTCGTGCTGATGTTCACGGTCGTCGCCTCGTACCGGCAGAACGTGCACGCGTACCCGAGCGGCGGCGGCGACTACGAGGTCGCCACGACCAACCTCGGACCCAAGGCCGGACTGACCGTCGCGAGCGCCCTGCTCGTCGACTACGTCCTCACCGTCGCGGTCTCCATCTCCTCGGGCATCGAGAACCTCGGCTCCGCCGTGCCGTTCGTCGTCGAGCACAAGGTGGCCTCGGCGGTCGCCGTCATCGTGCTGCTGACGCTGATGAACCTCCGCGGAGTGAAGGAGTCCGGCGGCCTCTTCGCCATCCCGACGTACGTCTTCGTCTTCGGCGTCTTCGCCATGATCGTCTGGGGTGCCTGGCGCGGTCTCGTCCTCGACGAGACCATGACCGCCCCCACCGCGGGCTTCGAGATCAAGGCCGAACACGAGGGCCTGGCCGGCTTCGCCCTGCTCTTCCTGCTGCTGCGCGCCTTCTCCTCCGGCTGTGCGGCGCTCACCGGCGTCGAGGCCATCTCCAACGGCGTGCCCGCCTTCCGCAAGCCCAAGTCGAAGAACGCGGCCACCACGCTGGCGCTCATGGGCGGCCTCGCCGTCACCATGTTCTGCGGCATCATCTTCCTGGCCATGGCCACCGACGTCCGCATGGCCGAGAACCCCGCCCACGACCTGCTCCGGGACGGCAAGCCGGTCGGCGAGGGCTACGTCCAGGACCCGGTGATCTCCCAGGTCGCCGCCGCCGTCTTCGGCGACGGGACGTTCTTCTTCGTCCTGCTGGCCGCCGCCACCGCGCTCGTCCTCTTCCTGGCCGCGAACACCGCGTACAACGGCTTCCCGCTCCTCGGCTCGATCCTCGCGCAGGACCGCTACCTGCCCCGCCAGCTGCACACCCGGGGCGACCGCCTCGCCTTCTCCAACGGCATCGTGCTGCTCGCCGGCGCCGCCGCGCTGCTGGTCTGGATCTACGGGGCGGACTCGACCCGGCTGATCCAGCTCTACATCGTCGGCGTCTTCGTCTCCTTCACGCTCAGCCAGGTCGGCATGGTCCGGCACTGGAACCGGCACCTGAAGACCGAGAAGGACCCCGCCAAGCGCCGCCACATGATCCGCTCCCGCGCGATCAACGCCTTCGGCGCCTTCTTCACCGGCCTCGTCCTGGTCGTCGTCCTCGCCACCAAGTTCACCCACGGCGCCTGGGTCGCCCTGCTCGGCATGGTGATCTTCTACGTGACGATGACCGCGATCCGCCGGCACTACGACTCCGTCGCCGACGAGATCCGGGCCGCCGAGGAGCGCCCCGACGAGTACGTCCGGCCCTCCCGGGTCCGCTCCGTCGTCCTCGTCTCCAAGCTCCACAAGCCCACCCTGCGGGCCCTCGCCTACGCGAAGCTGCTGCACGCCAACGAGCTGGAGGCGCTCACCGTCAACGTCGACCCGGCGGAGACGAAGGCGCTGAAGGAGGAGTGGGAGCGGCGCGGCATCAACGTGCCGCTGAAGATCCTCGACTCGCCGTACCGCGAGATCACCCGGCCGGTCATCGACTACGTCAAGAACCTCCGCAAGGAGAGCCCGCGCGACGCCGTCTCGGTCTACATCCCCGAGTACGTCGTCGGCCACTGGTACGAGCACCTGCTGCACAACCAGAGCGCCCTGCGCCTGAAGGGCCGGCTCCTCTTCACCCCGGGCGTGATGGTGACCTCGGTCCCGTACCAGCTCCAGTCCTCCGAGGCCGCGAAGAAGCGGGCGCGCAAGCGCCAGGAGTGGAACGCGCCGGGCTCGGTGCGCCGCGGCCCGGTCGAGAAGGGCCAGAAGGAAACGGCCGGAAAGAGCAACTAGACTGGTGGGCTGCCGTCCGAACGGCGGCCCACCGTCACTTTTCCCTTGGAGCTCCCCGCCATGCAGAACACCCCTGTCGAGTCGCTGGTCGGGGAGGAGTACGAGGTCGAGGTCGGCCCGGTCGCCCACGGCGGTCACTGCATCGCCCGTACGGAGGCCGGGCGGGTGCTGTTCGTCCGCCACGCGCTGCCGGGGGAGCGGGTCCTGGCCCGGGTCACGGAGGGCGAGGAAACCTCCCGCTTCCTGCGCGCCGACGCGGTGGAGATCATCACGCCCTCCAAGGACCGCATCGAGGCGCCCTGCCCCTTCGCGGGCCCCGGCAAGTGCGGCGGCTGCGACTGGCAGCACGCGAAGCCCGGCGCCCAGCGCCGGCTGAAGGGCGAGGTCATCGCCGAGCAGCTGAAGCGGCTCGCGGGCCTGACGCCGGAGGAGGCCGGCTGGGACGGCACGGTCGTGCCGGCCGAGGGCGACAAGCTTCCCGCGGGCGAGGTCCCGCAGTGGCGCACGCGCGTCCAGTACGCGGTCGACGAGGAGGGCCGGGCGGGCCTTCGCAAGCACCGCTCGCACGAGGTCGAGGTGATCGACCACTGCATGATCGCGGCGCAGGGCGTCTCGGAACTCGGCATCGAGAAGCGCACCTGGGAGGGCATGGCGTCGATCGAGGCGATCGCCGCGACCGGCTCCCAGGACCGCCAGGTGATCCTCACCCCGCGCCCGGGCGCCCGGCTGCCCCTCGTGGAGCTGGACAAGCCCGTCTCGGTCCTGCGCGTCGAGGAGAAGGACGGCGGCGTCCACCGCGTCCACGGCCGCCCCTTCGTCCGCGAGCGCGCCGACGACCGCACCTACCGCGTCGGCAACGGCGGCTTCTGGCAGGTCCACCCGAAGGCGGCCCAGACCCTGGTCCTCGCCGTGATGCAGGGCCTGCTCCCGCGCAAGGGCGAGACGGCCCTCGACCTCTACTGCGGCGTCGGCCTCTTCGCGGGCGCCCTCGCCGACCGCCTCGGCGAGACGGGCGCGGTCCTCGGCATCGAGTCCGGCAAGCGCGCGGTGGAGGACGCCCGCCACAACCTGGCCGACTACCCGCGCGTCCGCATCGAACAGGGCAAGGTCGAATCGGTCCTCCCGCGCACCGGCATCACGGACATCGACCTCATCGTCCTGGACCCCCCGCGCGCCGGCGCCGGCAAGCAGACCGTCCACCACCTGTCGGAACTCGGCGCCCGCCGCATCGCCTACGTGGCCTGCGACCCGGCGGCCCTGGCCCGCGACCTGGCGTACTTCAGGGAGGGCGGCTACAGGGTGCGGACGCTGCGGGCGTTCGACCTGTTTCCGATGACGCATCACGTGGAGTGCGTGGCGATTCTGGAGCCTGCTGACAAGGGCCGCTGACCTGGCGTTTCTCCGACTGTGCGTTATGGGCGTTACGTGCGTTAGGTGCGATATCGTGACGCATATTCGACGCATGTGACGCACGTTTGACGCACGAACGGGGCGGTTTCTGGCGGGTCGTCATACATATTTGGCGGCCGCCGGGTGGAGCCCTCGGCTGTGGGGCGTAGGCATCCTGCCCCGGCGGCATGGTCTCGACCCGGGTGCGTACGGCGCTCACGTACTCCGCGAGTCGGGTGGTGTGGCGCCATGCCGCTCCCTGCGCTTCGAAGTGCCTGACGCGGTACGCCTCGGCGTACTGGACGCGCGCTTCTTTCATGGCGGCTTCCCAGCGGATGCGCTTCTGGCGGGCCGCCAGGATCTCGTCGAGACGTCTGCGTTCGGCGGCTTCGCCGCGAAGCGTGACCTCCTGCACGATCTCGGAGAGCTGGTCTTCGAGGGAGCGCGCGGGGGTGTCGGCCCATTCGCTCGCCCGGTGCGGCTGGCCGCCATTGAGGACGAAGCGGAGGCGTTCGGATGGGGTGTAGTCGAAGCGGGGGATCCTGATCCAGGAGTTCTTCTTGGCCTCGGCGAGTTAGGGCGCGAGGTTCTGGCTCCTTGGGAAGCTCGATCGAGGTGGATCTACCGGGTGCGTTGCGTCGGGTGCTACGTCCGTTCGATGAATCGGCCCCCGCGAAGCTCGCGTAGCAATTCGACCTTGCCGGCCTCAGTCCCGCAGAGACACTGAAGGTGTTCCGGCTGCGTCGGCGCCTTTCGCTCGGCGGCGACTTCCGGGTCATGATTCACGGCCAACTCGCCGGCGCGCAGCGTCTGCCGGAGAGCGGCACTGCAGATGACAACCGCCGTTGGGCGCAGCTGCAGCT
This sequence comes from Streptomyces sp. NPDC127092, assembly GCF_042722475.1. NCBI lineage: Bacteria > Bacillati > Actinomycetota > Actinomycetes > Kitasatosporales > Streptomycetaceae > Streptomyces > Streptomyces sp. NPDC127092. Next base: position 107,034 of record NZ_JBHXFE010000025.1, on the reverse strand, counting down.
GCAGCTGCAGCTGTTCCTGGAGGACCTCGATGTAGTTCAGCGGTACTGTGAACAGGACTTCCCCATCCCGGCAGACATGTCTATGACCGATCGGATTGCTCTGCGGATGGCTCGCCTCCTGGTGGAGGGCCGCTGCGTAGCATCGCCATTCAGTCGCGAGCTGACGATCACACTCACCTGGATCGATGACGCGAACACCAGGGAGTTGCTCAGCGGTCGGCCACAGTCGCCACGCATAACGAGCTCCGAATACGGGATCACGATCGCAGGGCATCTTCTCAACCTCGGCTCCTTCTGCATCTTCCACACGGTCCCGCGGCTCCGCGCGAACGACCGGCAGGCGAGCCCGGACCGTGGAAGGGCATCCACTTCCGAAGTGTCTTGAGCACGGCCACAAGCGCGGAGAGAATTGGGTTCCGAGCCGTGTCACACAGGTGGAGGAACGTTGTTGCTGCTGGACACTGACGCCTTGCCTCCCGCCGAACGGCTGGAGGCCTTCCGCCACGGGATGACGAACGAGTCGGTGCCCAACCACATCGTCCATGAGAAGACCCCCGAGGGCGTCCACGCCCGGATGGAGTTGTGGAACGTCGGGGACATTCCCATGTTTTCCACGTACAACAGCGGGTTCGAGGCCCACCGCACCCCCGCGCACATCCGCAGTCAGCGCAGCAACCCGGTCGTGTCGGTGTCGCTCCAGCACCGGGGAACGGGTCGGGCGGAGGTCGCCGGTCAGCGGATGACCTTCGGGCCCGATGACGTCTGCGTCTTCCACGAGCTCTCGCCGCGCATCTACGGATGGTCGGGCAACGGGGGCTCCCAGGCCATGGTCTTCGACGTCGAGCGGATCGGCCTGCCCGTGGAGACGGTGGTGAGGGCCTCTCTCCAGTTGCGGGCGAGTCCGCTCCATGACCTCGTTCTGCGCCATCTGCGGGACATGTGGCGGAATCCGGGCCGACTGGCCCGGGACCCAGGCGCGACCGCTCTGGCAGGTGCCACCGCCGACCTGGTCCGCGCGCTCCTGGTATCCGCGGCGCACGACCCCCGCACGCCGGTCGTGCGGTCGGTGATGGACGAGACCCTGCTCACCCGGGTGATGGCCCACGTCCGCCGACACCACACCGACCCCGGCCTCTGCGCGGAGAGCATCGCCGCCGCGCACGGGGTCTCGGTCCGGCACCTCTACCAGGTGCTGCGTGACGCCGACTTGAGCCTCGAGCAGTGGGTGATCAACGAGCGGCTCGCCACCGCCCGGCGGATGCTGGCCTCCCCCGATCACGCGGGCCTCACCATCGCGGCCGTCGCGGCACGCTGCGGGTTCTCCAGCCCGAGCCACTTCACCCGCAGGTTCCGGTACGCCTATGACGTGACCCCCCGGGAGTGGAGGCAACAGGCGAGGCAGGGGACGAGCCCCCGGCCCACCGCCTGACCGCCCCCGGGGAGGAGAACTCCGTCGCCTGCCAGATGACTTCCGGACTCGCGCTCCCGCAGTTCGCGGGCGTTCCGGCCGCTCACCGGTCGTACGCTTCGCGCACCGCGTGCGCCAGGGCCGCGCGGGAGGCCACGTTGACCTTCGGGAAGATCTTGTAGAGATGGGTGCCCACCGTGCGTGGTGACACCTTCAGCCGCTCGGCGATCTGCCCGTTGCTCAGGCCGGATGCCACGAGCCGCGCGATGCGAAGCTCTTGGGGGGACAACTGCCAGACCTCGGTCGGCCGGGCCCGCGCGACGACCGTGCCGGCAGCCCTGAGTTCCTCCGCGGCCCTGAGCTCCCATGCCTCCGCCTTGAGCCGGGTGAAGTGCGTATGCGCGGTCAGCAGGTGGGCACGGGCCTCCTCGGGGCGGTGGGCGATCCGCAGCCACGCGCCGTGGCGCAGGTGCAGGCGCGCCAGCTCGAAGGGCCATGCGTCCGCTCCCGGCATCGCGTAGGCGGCCTCGCTGAGGGTGTGTGCGTCCTCACCTTCGGCGCCCATCGCCTCGGCAGCAGCCAGCAGGAAAGCGTGGCGGGGGCCGACGTCTCCCATGCGGATCGTGTGGCCCGCCGCGACGTGGCGCAGCGCCTCGGCGCGCCGCCCGGTTCGTACCGCCGCCTCGACCAAGGTGAGGAACATGTGCTGGGCATGCGGTTCCTGCTCGGGGAACGTACCCGGCGGGGTGAGGAGGGCCGCAAGGGCGTACGCGGTTTCGTCCTTTCCCAGGGACAGGGCGAGGACGGCGCGGATGCTGATGATCCGGCGCAGGATGTAGGACTGGCCGCGTTCCCTCGCCCAGGGCTCGATCCGCTCCAGGATTGCCTCGGCCTTTGTCTGCCGGCCACGGGCCGCGTGCGCCGCGGCCTCGGTGAGGCGGAACAGACGCGCGTGGAATCCGCAGCCCTGCTCGCGAGCCGTGTTCGCGCCCTGGCGGGAGACGGAGATACAGCGGTCCCATCGGCCCCGCAGATAATCATCCCCGCACGTGGCGAGGCTCACGTGAGCCTGGGTCAGATAAGGCGCTCGTTGAACCACGCGGTGCCAGAGTTGGGCGTGCTCGCCCACGCAGTCGAGGGCAGCCGCGATCCACAGCAGCTGCCAGGCCTGCTGTATCTCCTCCTCGGGCGAAAGTGCTGCGATCAGGTGCCTAAGACGCCGTGTTCCGCCGGGGGCCTGGAGGGCGGGCCGGTTCCAGAGGTCGAAGCAGAACCGTGCGACGGCCCCGTGGAAAGGCTGTTCCGCACGCAGAGCGTCTTGGAGCGCCGGATCGCCGGAGAAGGCGGCCGTCAGATGAAGCAGGAAATGGAGGGTGTCCGGTACGGCGTCGTCCGCCGTCGGCGTGCGGTGGGGCAGATGGGCGAGCAGTGCCGGGAGGCGGGTAGCGGCGGGGGAGAAGTCACCGTCCACCTCGAACCGCACGTAGGCGTCGGTCAGCTCCCACAGGGGCCGGCTGTCTGCGGCTACGCCGTTGTCCTCGGCCTCCGCCAGCAGGCGGGCGGCGACGGCCGGCTGTCCGCCGATGGCCGCCGCGTTGGCGGCGGCCGTGAGCCTGGCGCCACGTGTTTCCGGACGGGCACTCAGCCGCGCGGCGCGCTCCAGGAGTGTTGCGGCTTCGTGGTGACCGCCGCGGCGGATCGTGCGGCGGGCGACCTCCACGAGGTGGTCCGCCACGCCGTCGTCGGTACCCGCTACGGCGCTTGCCAGGTGGGTGGCACGCCGTTCGTCGTCATGGGGCAGTACGGCGGCCAGGGCCGCGTGGGCGCGGCGCAGGTCCGGGGCGGAGGCCGTCCTTACCAGCGACGTGCGGACGAGAGGGTGCAGGAAGGTCAGCCGGGCGTGCTGCAGCCGGACCAGGCCGGACCTTTCGGCCGCCACCAGAGTGTCTTCCGATGCCGCCGCCCCAGCGGCGTCCGCTGCCTCAAGCGCCACGCGGATACTGCGTTCCTCGTGGCCCGCGAGCGCGTGGAGCAGGAGGAGGAACCGAGTCCCTGGAGGCAGGGCGTTCAGCCGGAGGGCGAAGTCGTGCTCCAGCTGATCGCCTGGTGACAGTGCGGCCGGCGCTGAAACTTGAAACGCGTTGGGAGAGCACCCCGTTCGCGACGCGCTCCCCACCAGAGCCAGCGGGTTGCCGGCGGCTTCCCGTACCAGACGGGCTCGGGTCTTCGCTGGGAGGTCGGGACGGCGGTGGCGCAGGACCGCCGCCGATTCGGCGGGGGTCAGGGGAGCGAGGTCCCAGACGTCGGCACCGGTGGTGTCCAGGCCCGATGCGTCCTCCGCGCGCAGGGCACAGATGAGGACGAGCGGCGCGGCAGTGAGTCTGCGTTGGAGGAAGGCCAGAACTCCGGCGCTGGGCGCATCCACCCATGGGAGGTTGTCGACGGCCAGGAGGAGGGGTTGTTCGTCGGCGATCCCGCCGAGCAGCGCCAGGGTGGCGGCGGCGACGGCCGGAACTGCGGGAGGCGTGCCTGCTGCGGCTTCTTCCAGACAGTGGCGCAGGGAAGCGGTCAGCACGTCCTGCCGGTCCAGCAGAGGCTGGACCAGCCGGCGCAGGACATCGAAGGCCACGCCTGACTCTGGCGCGGTGCCGGCGGCGCGCAGGACGCGCATCCCTTGTTCCGAGGCGAAGGAGACGGCCTGGTCCAGCAGCGCGGTCTTGCCGATGCCGGCCTCTCCGCGCAGCCACAGCGCCCGCCCTTCGACCGGAGCTGCGAGCACGGCGTTCCGCAGGGCTGCCCAGGGGGCAGCGCGCCCGGTCAGTGACGTACAAAGCCGGGATGGTGCTCCCGCCATGCCGTCGGACGTCATCGTGCCGCTCCTTGAGAACCGTGACTGCGTCGAACCGTGGCGCGGCCGCGCTCCCACCACGCTTCGACGCTAGGTCGCGGGCGGAGCGGAACCGGCGGTCGCGCACGCACAGGCCAAAGCCCTGCAGCCACGGGCCAGAGTTCTCGGTGTCCACCGGCGGGAACTCCTCAGCGCCGGGTCGCGGGGTGACTCTTCGGCCTCTTCCGCCCGCCGGCGGAGGGCGGGTCCGTCGGGCGTCGGAGGGGAAAACGCGGAGCGGCCGGTCCGGGACCCAGGGGTCCGGACCGGCCGCTCGGAGTGGCGCGGGGGTCAGTCGGTGATCATGTCGCGTCCGAACCCGCGGGGTCGACGTGGCGGCTGAGGAAGGCGAGGGCGGTTTCGGCGACCTCGCGCCATCCGCTGTCGATGGTGAGGGCGTGGCCCCGTCCCGGGATCTCCTGGATCTCCGTGACGGCGGACTCGTTGCGTACCTGCTTCTTGTACGAGGCGTTCGCGATGGCCCACGGAACGGTCTTGTCCTTCTCCCCGGAGAGGATGAGGAGGGGGCCCCGGTCGGGGTTCAGGGTGTCCACCTTCACCTCGGTCCAGGGGTTGACGTTCGCGACCGCGGCCTGGAACAGCGGTTCACCCGGTGCCGGGACGGCGAAGGTCTCGTACAGCTCGCGCGCCTCGGTCTCGGTGACGGCGTTGGCGAACGAGTACCGGAACTGCTCGTAGGTGAGCGGCACGGCCCGGTGGTAGTTGGCGGGGTTGCCGAGTACCGCGCTGGCCGCGCGCAGGGAGGACAGCGGCAGGGGCAGCACGCCCCGGAACGGGGCCGGGTCGATGGCCACCGAGGCACGGGACAGCCCGCGGCCCGCGATGATCTGCGTGATCAGGCCGCCGAAGGAGTGCCCGACCACCACCGGCTTCTGGTCGAGCTTCCGCACGAGGTCGCAGAAGTGGTCGGCCACCTGGCCGACGCTCTTGCCGGCGAAGACCTCGGGGTGGGCGTTGGCCTCCTCGACCGTCTCGGGGTCGTCGGGCCAGCCCGGCATGACCGGGACGAAACCGGCGGCGTCGAACACGGACGCCCATCGCTCCCAGCTGGTGGGCAGGAGCCAGAGGCCGTGGACGAAGACCACGGGGACGCGTCCGTCGGCATTGGCCCGTTCGACCTGGGCGAGGTCACGGGCGTAGGAGTTCTCGGAGGGTAGTGACACGGCAGAGTCCTTCGGGAGTGGAGTCAGCGCCGGACGGCGTCGGCGGCCGATCGAATGAGCGACGTCACCGCGTGGGGGAAGCTCTGGAGGGGCAGGTGTGAGCTGGGGACCTCGACCGTGTGCGAGCCCGCGCGCCGGGCCTGGAAGCGCTGGAGCTCCGGCGGGATGCCGTGGTCATCGGTGGCGATCAGCGTCCAGGACGGCAGAGCGCGCCAGGCTGCCGCCGTCGCCTGGTCGCCGAAGGCGGTGGCGCTGAGCGGACGCTGGACGGCGGCCAGCGTACGGGCGGTGTCGCGCGGCACGTCCTGGGCGAAGACCTGGTGGAAACGGTCGGTCCTGATGTAGAGGTCGAGGCCGGGAGAGCCGTCGGGCGCGGGTGAGGGCACCTGGGTGAGTGCCGGTGCCAGCTGTGAGCCCGGGAATCGGGCCGACAGTTCGCCGAGCACCTCGCCGGCGTCGGGCATGAACGCCGCGACGTAGACGAGCGCCCGGACGCCGGGGTTGCGCGCGGCGGCCTGGGTGATCACCGCTCCGCCGTAGGAGTGGCCGGCCAGGACCACGGGGCCTTCGACGCTTTCCAGAACGGCGGTGATGTGGGCCGCGTCGTGGTGCAGTCCGCGCAGCGGGTTGGCGGGGGCGAGCACCCGGTAGCCGCGGTCCTGGAGCCGTTCGATGACGGGCGACCAGCTGGACGCGTCGGCGAACGCGCCGTGGACCAGGACGATCGTGGGCCGGTGCTTCCCGGAGGGGGCACGGTCCTGGGCGGCGGCGGGGCTCGCGGCGGCGGTCCCGATGCCGAGCGAGGCCACCGTGGCGGCACCGGCGGTGATCGCCGTGCGCCGCGAGACACCCTTCGCTGACAGGGGCTGGGCAGGGAACATGTGGATGCGCTTTCTGTACGGGGTGGGTCGAACGAGGGGGCGGAACGCGCCTCTCAGGCGCGGGTCAGCGGGGTGTCGACCAGGTGCTCGCCGAGGAACCAGGTGTGCGTCTCACCGGTCCGGATGACCTCGGAGACGATCAGGTCCTCACTGCCGACGTCGCCCAGGTCCGCCACCCGGCGTGCCGCGTCCCGGGCGTCGGCGAGGATCGTCTCGTGTGCCTCCAGGAGACGCGACAGCATGGCGGGCACCTCCTCCACGCCGTCGGGCGGGCGGGGGACACGGGTCATCTCGGCGGCGTGCCGTGGGTCTCCGACGGCGACGCCGCCGAGACTCTGGACGCGTTCGGCGAGGAGGTCGACGATCGCCGACTGCTGTTCCGCGTGCCGGTCCAGCAGGAGGTGCAGCTGGTGGAAGGTGGGTCCCCGCATGAGCCAGTGGTGCTTCTTGTAGAGCGCGTACAGCATCTGGGTGTCGGCCAGCAGGAGGTTGAGGCGCCGGCAGGAGTACAGCCGGCCGTCGGGGGAGAGGCCGATCCCCACGTGCTGCACGGTGCCGAACGCCTGCACCTCCTCTGCCTTCCGGCTCTGGTGCGGTGGCGGGGTGTCGAGGGACGGGGGAGCCGTCATGTTCCACTCCGGATGTCTGAGGGGCGGGTACGGGGCCCGGCGCCGGGACTCGTGGGCGCGGGACGGTGGAGCAGCGCACGGACGACCAGGGCGCTGCCCACTCCGCCGGTCACGGCGACGAGGGTCCACCAGGCGGACCAGGGCGTCAGGCCCACGGCCGCGTCCAGGGACCAGCGACCGGGGCCGGTGAGGGTGAGGACCGCGGGCAGGACCACGAGGACCAGCGGGTACTCGTAGCCGTCGTTCTGAACCCACAGGCCGTGTGGCAGCTTCACGGTCACGGCCACGGTCATCACACCCATGACCCCGGCCGCCGCGGCCGGGGTCAAGGCGCCGACGGCGAGCATCAGCCCCGCCCCGATCTGGGCGCCGCCCGCGGCGACGGCCGTCAGGGCGCCGCCGCGGAAGCCGTCGCCCCGGAATTCCGCGGCCCCGCCCGCCAGCCCCTTGCCGCCGAGCCGGAAGCTCACCTTCTGCACTCCGTGCCCGGCGACGAGAAGCCCGGCGAGGAGCCGCAGGACCAGCAGACCGATGTCCATCGTCGTGCCTCCTGGGTGGTGGACGTCGGAAACGGGATCAGCCCGCGGCGTGCGGGTCGATCATGGACTGGGCGTAGACGACCCCCATGCCGTAGGCGCCGCCGTGCTCCTTCACCACGTCGAGGGTCTGGGCATACGTCTCCCCGCGCGCCCAGTCGCGCTGCAGCTCCAGCAGTACCTGGAGCCAGGTGACAGGGACGGCACCGGCCGCGGTCATGCGCGCCATGGCGTGCTCGTGCGCCTCGGGCGTGACGCCGGCGGAGGCGTCGGCGACGACGTACACCTCGTAGCCCTGGCTGAGGGCGGAGAGGGCGGGCAGGACGAGACACACCTCGGTCCACAGCCCGGAGAGGATGATCTTGCTGCGGCCGGTGGCCTTGACCGCCTCGACGAGCGCCGGGTCCTCCCAGGCGTTCATCGTGGTGCGGTCCACGATCTCGTGCTTCGGGAAGACCTCCCGCAGCTGCGGCAGGAGCGGGCCGGAGAACGACTCGGCGGCGACGGTGGACAGCACGACGGGGACGTCGAAGACGGTGGCCGCCTTGGCGAGACCGACGGTGGCGTTGATGACCCCGGCCCGGTCCGAGCTGGCCGCGCCGAAGAACATCTGCGGCTGGTGGTCCACGAACAGCATCATCGCGTTGCCGGGAGTGAGCAGGTCGGGGCTGGGGGCGGCCTTGACGGAGTCGACCTTGTTCATGACTGATCCTTCCAAGAGAGGAGTGCCGAGAAGGGATGAAGAAGCAAGCGGGGAACGGGCTGTGTCGAAGCAGCTGACTTGTGGTCAACTCGACTGACAACGAGGCTTGTTGTTGCTTGAACGCTACGGCCGTGAGGGTCCCGGCGCTTTGCTCAGGGTGGCCGGGACTGTTCCCGCACTGCATCGCTCGTCCGAGCCGTCCGCTCAGAGGACGAAGCAGGGATCGAAGACCTGGGGGCCGTCCTCGGAGGCGAAGCCACGGGCGACCCGCCACTGGCGGTGCTGCTCCGACTCCGCCACCGCCTCCGCCAGACGGTCGGCCTGTCGCGCCCCCGTGGTTCCCGGCGGCAGGGTCGCCTGGTAGCCGCCGAAGTGAGCCACCGGACTCCAGGAGGGACTGACGGGCGGGACCGCCTCGTCCAGGCCCTCGTACTCCGCCGCCGCGTAGACCAGCCGGCCTCCGACGACGGTGAGGACCGACTCGATGTGCGGGATGTCGTCGACGTGCACGGCGAAGTAGTCGTGGGACAGGACCGCGAAGTCCGCCAGGAAACCCTCCCGCAGCAGACCCTTCACCTCGCCTTCGCCCGTCATCCGGGCGCCGCCGAGGGTGTACAGCTCCAGGGCCTTCTCCCGGGACGCCAGCCGGTTCGGGGGATACAGGCAGAGGTCGCCCACAGTGCGCCCGGTGACGAGCCAGTGCAGGGCCACCCACGGGTTGTACGACGAGACCCGGGTCGCGTCCGTGCCCGCCGCGACCCGCAGACCTCGCTCCAGCATCTCGCTGACCGGCGGCGTGCGTTCGGCCGCCTCGGCGCCGTACCGGTCGACGAAGGCCTTGCCCTGGAAGGACATGCGGTTCTGCACGCCGATCGAGCCGCCCAGTGCCGCGATCCGCTCCAGGCTCCGCGGGGACACCGTCTCGGCGTGGTCGAAGAGCCATCTGTTACCGGACGGGAAGAGGCCGTCCGTCGCCAGCTTCTCGAAGACCGCCAGGTCCCGGCGGATGGTCTCGTCGTACGTGGCGTGAAGCCGGAAGCCCCAGCCGTTCTCCATGAGCAGCCGGACGGCCTTCTCGAACTCGGCCTCGTAGCCGGCGGTCAGTTCGGGCCTGGGCTCGGAGAAGTTCTCGAAGTCGGCCGCAGCCCAGGTCAGGTTCTCCCCGGCGCCGTTCAGCCGGAGCCATTCGTCGCCCTCGTCCGGGCGCACGGTCTCGATCCACCGCCGCAGGTCGTCCAGCTCCTGTCCGGCGGTCTGCGGGAAGAGGTGGTAGGCGATCCGCAGCGAGAGCTCCCCGGCGCGGGCCAGTTCGGTGACGGTCTGGTAGTTCTCGGGGAAGCTCTGGAACCCGCCGGCCGCGTCGACGGCGGAGGTGAGACCGAACCGGTTGAGTTCCCGCAGGAAGTGCCGGGTGGACGTCCTCCGGTCCTCCTCGCCCAGCGTGGGCGCCGCCGCCAGCGTCGAGTAGAGGACGAGCGCGCTGGGCGCGGCGAGCAGGACCCCCGTCGGCTCCCCGTCCCGGCCTCGGACGATCTGCCCGCCCCGGGGGTCCGGGGTGTCGCGGGTATGGCCGGCGGCGCGTACGGCGGCGCGGTTCATCAGGGCGGACTGGTACAGGTGCAGGACGAAGACCGGTGTGTCCGGGGCCGCGGCGTTCAGTTCCGCCACGGTCGGCATCCGCCGCTCGGCGAACTGCTCGGCCGTCCAGCCGCCGACGACGCGTATCCACTGACCCTTGGGGGTGCGGCCGGCCTGCTCGCGCAGCATGGCCAGCGCCTGCCGCAGCGAGGGCACACCGTCCCAGCGCAGTTCCAGTACGTAGTTCAGACCGCCCCTGATCACGTGCAGGTGCGAGTCGTTGAGACCGGGGATCATCCGGCGGCCCAGCGCGTCGACCACCCGCGTTCTCGGCCCGACGTGCCGCGCGACCGTCGCCTCGTCACCGAGAGCGGTGATCCTGCCGTCGCGGACCGCCAGGGCCGTCGCGGCGGGACGCTCCGGATCACCGGTATGGATCTTGGCGTTGCGGACGACGAGGTCCGCGGCGTCGCCGTCGTCGAGATCGGGAAAGGGGGTGACACCGCTGACCGGCATCGTCGTCATGACGGGGCCTCTCGTTCTCGGGAGGAGTGGGGCAGGGCCTGACAAGCCCCGCACGGGACAGGGGAGGGCGGTGGGAGGCCCTAGACGCGCCGCCCGAGGATGGCGTTGAGCGTCCGGTCGAGCTCGGTCCGGATCCGGGGGGAGACGTCCGGGAGGCGGGTCTCGGTCAGGGAGAGGAAGGAGCGCAGCGTGTCCGTGCGGAAGCGCACCACGCAGGAGCCGTACAGGGAGACCAGCTCGATGTCCGTTTCGCCGACGTCGCCGGGCCGGACCCGGACGTCGCCCTCGCCGACGGCCCCCACCACTCCGTCCTCCAGCAGGCTCCGGGCGAAGACCCAGGTCGCCGCCCCACCCTCGTCGGGACTTTCGGCGGGGGCGAAATCGAGCCGCACCGCCAGCGGGTCGCCGGGATCGTGACGGATCCCCACCACGAGCCGCGCCGCACCGTGGTCCGGCGATAACACCTTCGCCGTGACGAGTTGCTGGATGGGCCTCACGGAGACTCCTCGGAACACGGTTCTGGGACGGGGTGCCGGTGCCGCCGACGCGGGGCGGACGGGGCCGGGCGACTCAGAGCGTGCGACGGACACCGGCCGCGCGTTCGAGGTTGCGCAACTGGACGGAGAGGTCGCCCTCGACGGCGTGGTGCGCCGGGCCGCTGCGGCCGATCGGCAGGACCTGCTCACCGCGCATGTCCTCCAGCATGAGGGCGAAAGCCGCGTACAGGGCCGCGGAGGCCAGCACCAGGGCGAGGACGCCCGAGAGGGTGCCCAGCCAGGCGATGCCGGAGAGGTTGGAGGCGGCGGCCACGGCGAACCGGGGGACTGCCACGCACAGCACGAGCCACAGGGCCCGTTTGGCCCTGGCCACGCTCGCCATGAGGGCGGCGAAGACGGTGAAGGCGAGGTTCAGCACGCCGAGCACCGCCGTGCCGCCCGGCGGGTCGAGGGCCAGGACCAGGGAGGTGGCAAGCCAGGTGCCGGAGAAGCAGGCCATCAGCGTGGCCGCGAGGACGTCGCGAGCGCCGAACGCCAGGATGCCCACGAGGAGTTGCAGCACGAAGGCGGGCAGGACGGTGAAGGCGACGGCCCGGTCCGCGTTCTGCTCGAAGACGCCGAGCTGGAAGCAGCCGACGATGACCGAGGCGATGGCGACGGCGTAGAAGCCGAGGGGCATCGGTGAGGCGATCGGACGGAGGTTGATGCGGGTCATGCCCCGCAGATCGGGTTCGTGGTGCCGGCCGCCGGGGGTGGGCGACGGGACGCCTGGGTCGGGCGACGGGCCGCCCGGATCGGGCGACGGGCTGTCGGGGGTGTCCATGGGCTGCCTGACTGCTCGGATGGGGAACGGGAAGAGCGGGGTACGCACGCCCGGCGGCCCGCGTACCCCGGGGCATCCGCGCGGGGCGGGCCCCTGCCACCGGGCGTCGCCGCCCGGGCCGGTTCAGTCCTTGGCGAGCGCGGTCCGGAGCGTGGCCACGGCGAGCGCGATGGCGGCCCGGGCGGCGTGGGTCTCGCACAGCGCGTTGAGCATGACGAAGTCGTGGATGATGCCCTGGTAGCGCACGGCGGTCACCGGGACGCCGGCGGCCCGCAGCTTGTTCGCGTACGCCTCGCCCTCGTCGCGCAGCACGTCGGCCTCGGCGGTGATGACCAGGGCGGGCGGCAGGCCGGTGAGCTGCTCGGTGGTGGCGCGCAACGGGGAGGCGGTGATCTGGGCGCGCTCGGCCTCGTCGGTCGTGTACTGGTCCCAGAACCACTGCATGCCGTCGCGGCGCAGGAAGTAGCCCTCGGCGAACTGGTGGTAGGAGGCCGTGTCGAAGGACGCGTCGGTGACCGGGTAGAAGAGGACCTGCTGGAGCAGGGGAACACCGCCCCGCTCCTTGGCCATCAGGGTGAGCGCGGCGCTCATGTTGCCGCCGACCGAGTCCCCGGCGACCGCCATACGAGTGGCGTCCAGACCCTTGTCCGCCCCATCGGTCACGACCCAGCGGGCGACGGCCCAGTTCTGCTCGACAGCCACCGGGTAGCGGTGCTCCGGCGACAGGTCGTACTCCGGGAAGACGACCGCGGCACCGGCCCCGACGGCCAGCTCCCGCACCAGCCGGTCGTGGGTGTGGGCGTTACCGAACACCCAGCCCGCGCCGTGGATGTAGAGGATGACGGGCAGCTCGCCCCGGACGCCGACGGGACGCACGACGCGCGCCTTGACGGAGCCACCGGAGGGGACGGCGACGCTGACCCACTCCTCGTCGACGTCGGGCTTGTCCACCGGTCCGGACTGGACGTCGTCGACGGCCTTGCGACCGTCCGCCACGGGGATCTGGAAGAGGAACGGCGGCTGGGCGGTGGCCTCGGCGAAGGCCGCCGCGGCCGGCTCCAGGACAGGGGTGACAGGAGGGAACTCGTGCATGGCAGAACCCGTTTCGTGAGGACGGAAGACGTTCGGCGTACCGCCGAGAGGCGGCACACCGGGACGTTATGTCCCTTCGCGCGGCGTGGGTCGGCGCCCCGTGCACAGGCCTTGCCCGAGGCTGCACGGCGCATCCGCCCACCCGTCGCCCCGGGTTGGACGGCCCCCTCACCACCCCCGGTGTAAGGCGACGTGGAGGATGTCCACGGTCTGCGTCCGGGCGGCGCGGCCCGCGTCGCTCTCGCGGAGCATGTCGAAGAGGATGAAGCCGTGGATCGTGCCGTGGTAGCGCGCGGAGACGACGGAGACGCCCGCGGCCCTCAGCTTCGCCGCGTACGCCTCGCCCTCGTCGCGCACCACGTCGGCCTCCGCGGTCAGGACCAGCGCCGGTGGAAGCCCCCGCAGGTCGTCCGTGGTGGCCAGCAACGGCGACGCGGTGATCTCCCCGCGTCGTGCCGTGTCGGGGACGTAGCTCTGCCAGAAGCACCGCATGACTGCGCTGCCGAGGAAGTACCCCTCGGCGAAGTGCCGGTAGGACGCCGTCTGCCCGGTGGCGTCCGTGACGGGGCAGACCAGGACCTGGTGGACGAAGTCCACGCCGCCGCGTTCCTTGGCGACCAGGGTCAGAGCGGCGGCGAGGTTGGCGCCCGCCGAGACGCCGACCACGGCGATGCGGCAGCCGTCGAGACGCCAGTCGGCACCGTTCTCAGCGATCCAGCGGGCCACGGTGTAGCTCTGCTCGACGGCCACCGGATAGCGGGCGGCCGGCGGACGGTCGTACTCGGGCACGACGACGGCCGCGTCCGAACCCAGCACCAAGTCCTCCAGCAGCCGTTGATGCGTGGTGGCGGACGTGTGGGTCCAGCCCAGGCCGTGCAGGTAGAGCACCACCGGCAGGAGTTCCTCGCTGGCGGCCGGCCGCAGGATCCGCACGCGGATGCGCTCGCCGTCGCAGCCGGGGAGTGCCAGCCACTCCTCCTCGACGTCCGGCGTCCTGTCCGCCTCCCCGTGCAGGGCGGCGAGTACCTCGCTGGCGGGTACGGGCCCTGCTCCGCCCGGCACGCCCGGACATGTGTGGGCCTCGACGAAGGCCTGGGCCAAGGGTTCGAGGACCGGAGGCGGCCCAGCTACATGTTCCACGACACACTCCCGCGCATGGGCGCGATTCCGGGATGGAAGAGCTGACGAATCCGTCGGGCCCGGTCCGCTCCTGACCGCTGCAGCGGCAGCCGGGGCAACGGCCCCAAGCCTACGGACAGGTACGGGCCCCGCCTCCCCTCCGTACCGGCCGTACTTGCCCGTCCGTGCACACCTCTTGTCCCAGGAGGCCGACGGACGCTCCAGCCGGGTTCACGGCCGCACGTCAAATGACCTATGTGGGGTCTTCTCGCGCGGCCAAGCATGAAGGGGAACGCACATGGCCGTTCGCACCCCCTGAGCGGCGAGTTCGCCGACCGGCCGGCGTCCGAGAACAAGGAGCACGCGTGGGACACGTTCTTCGAGACATGACAGCGGGACAGGAATACGAGGCGCCCCGCCTGTGGCAGGACGCCTTCGACAGCCTCATCGCCCCCGTCCGGCTTGTGATGCGCACCTTTCCGGCCGACGTCCCGTCACCAGTGATCGCTCACCTCGGCTACCTGAGCCTGCTGCTCGTCGAAGCGGGACCGTCCCAGCTGAGCCGCACCCCCCGGCACATCGCCCGGAGTCCGGGCGAGCGGGTCGCCGTCGCCCTTCAGCAGTCGGGCACGGCACTCCTCACGCAGGACGGAAGGAGCACCGCGCTGGAGCCGGGGGATCTGGTCTTCATCGACCCGCGCCGGCCCTTCGCCCTGGACCAGCGAGAGTCCTTCCGGATGCTGCTGCTCTCCCTCCCTCGGCAGACGCTGGGCGACCCCGCGGACCACCTCTTCCGCCTCACCGGACGCGCCGTGCAGGGACGCAGCGGCGTCGCCGCCCTGCTGATCCCCTACCTCGAACGCCTCCCCCTCGTCGCCGGCCAGGTGACTCCGGCCACCGGTGACCTGCTCGCCGGGAACACCGTCGAGTTCGTCGCCCTCCTCGCCGACGAACTGCTCGGAAGGGACCAGGAGCCACCAGGCACCACGCGCGCCCGTCTCGTGCCGCGCGTCCGCGAGTACATCGACCGGAACCTCCGCGACGCGGACCTGACCCCGGAACGGATCGCCGAAGCCCACTACATCTCGGTGCGCTACCTCCACCGGCTCTTCGAAGCGGAGGGCACGACGGTGGGGCGGCTCATCCTGTGGCGCCGTGTCGAGGCGTGCGCCAGGGAACTGGCACGCCGAGAACGCTCCAGCCCGACGGTCTCGACCGTCGCCCGCCGATGGGGCTTCCACAGTCCCGCCCACTTCAGCCGCGCCTTCAAGGGGGCGTTCGGCATGGCGCCGCGCCAGTGGAGACACGCGCGTACCCCGGAGGAGGACCTTCCCGGCCCGGAGCTGCCCCGGGGCGCACAGCGTGCCGCCGTGAAGTGACCTGCCGCGGCCGTCAGTCATCCGACCTACGTGCCGGAGCCGAGGCACGCCGAGAGTGGGGCACGGTCCGTCGCGCACAACATCCGGAGGAGCCCACGGTGCCGTCCCCTGTGTCTTCACGCCACGAAGCGGGCCCGCACCCGCATCCCGGTCCGGTCGTCCACGACGTGCATCCGGGACGGCCGCCGTACGTCCGGATCGGCGTCGTTCCAAGTGACGACCCGACCCGCGCGCTCACCCTCCCGATGATGCCGGCCGACGATTCGAACGCGCGCGAGATCATGGTCTGCGGCCCGCTCCGAGGCGGCCTCTCCTGCACGGACGAGAGCAGGGAGACGTCCGGAAACCTGGTCCTGGCCGATTCGGCCAGACCGGTCACCGTGAGCTGGACGGCGGGAAGCGCCCTGGCCGTGCTGCACGTCCCCCGCCGACTGGTGCCCTACCCGGACGACGTCCTGCTCCGGACGACCGGCCGGGCGTACGACGCCACGACGGGCGTCGCTTCACTGCTGCTCCCGCTGCTCCTCTCCCTGGCCACGGCCGAAGGCCCCTGGGGAGCGGAAGCCAGACAAGACGGACTGGCGACGCGATTGATGAACCAGGCGGCGGACCTGCTCACCAGCCTGGTGGCCGAGGAGGCCGAGCGGAACGCCCGCCCCGGGGGAAGCGGCCGTTCGAACGCCGACCATCGGGCGGCGCACGAGATCCGCCGCTGGGTGAACTCCAGGCTTCCGGATCCCCGGCTTCGCCCGGACGCCATCGCCGAGGCCCACCACATCTCCGTGCGCAGGCTGTACAAGCTCTTCACGGGTGAGAACGGCACGATCAGCCGCTGGATACTGCAGCGCCGCCTGGAGGAATGCCGACGGGAACTGGGCCGCGCCGGCGGCACGGCGAAGGTCCAGGTGGTGGCCCAGCGCTGGGGTTTCGCCACCGCCGCCCACTTCAGCAGGTGCTTCCGTGCCCGATACGGGATGTCACCGAGCGAGTGGCGGGAACACAGGGCCGAGTACGACACCGCCGAGGTGACGCCACTGCCCGACACGCTCCAGGAAACGGGGTCGGCGGCGTACCTGCGCGCGCCGAGCGACCACCGGTAGGCGCCGACGCCTGGCGGAAACCGGTCTCAGTCCTGATCGGCCGAGGCGTCGGCCAGCGCCCGGGAGATCGCGGCCCTGGAGGTGACCCCGAGCTTGGGGAAGATCTTGTACAGATGCGCCGCTACGGTACGAGGTGACACCTGCAGGGCCGTGCCGATCTCCTTGTTCGTCAGCCCCGTCGCCGCGAGTTGGGCGATACGCCGTTCCTGGCCCGTCAACCGCCCACGTCCGGCGACCGCCGCCATCGGGGATCCCGCGGCGGTCAGCTCCTCCTCGCAACGCTCCGCCCAGGGCTCGGCGCCCAGCCGCCGGAACGCGTCGCGTGCCCGGTGCAGCACGTCGAATGCCTCCGCGCGCCGGCGCCGGCGCAGCCACGAGCCGTGGGCCAGCCGCAACCGGGCCATGCCGAAGACCCAGGTCTCGGCGTCCTCGACGGCGTACGCGGCCCGGTAGCAGGCGTCGGCGACCTCATCGGCGGCGGCGACGGCCGAGGCCGCGGCGAGGAGGAAGGCGTGGTGAGCGGAGATGTCGTCCATCCGCGCCGCCCGGCCGGCCTCGACGTGAGCGGTGGCCTCCCGCCGGCGCCCGGTGTGTACAGCGGCGACCACGAGGTCGAAGAACGGCAGGTGGAACCAGGGCAGACCACGCGGCAGGACACCGGGGGACATGAGCTGGACCAGGTGCAGGTACGCCTCCTCGTACCGGCCGTGCGCCAGCGCGACCAGGGCCCGCAGGTGGACGAGGTGGTCGGTGACGAACCGCATCCGAGCCCCCGAGGCCGACGGCTCGATGAGCGCCTCCACCTCCCGCAGTCCCTGTTCGTCGCCCCGGCCGGCCAGGAAGTGGGCGTAATAGTGACGGAACAGCAGGGCATTGCAGTGGTATCCGCGGTCGTCCGCGGCCTCCGCCTCCCGCAGGCACGCGGCCGCGCTCTCCCACCGGCCTCGCAGATAGTCCTGGTAGAACCGGGCCTTCGCGACCGAGCCCTGGGTGGCGTAGGCGTGCTGGCCGGTGAAGCGGCGCCACAGCGTCTCGTCGGCGGCGTCCACCGCCGTCGCCGTCCACAGCAGCAACCACGCGGCTCCCGCCTCCTGCTCCTCGCTCATCTCCCTGTTGAGCACGTCGAGTGCACGTGTCGCGCCGTGCGCGGTCCGGGGCGGGTCGGACCAGACAGCGCGGCACAGCCTAGCCAGGGGGGAGACGGCGTCGGCGTGCTTCTCCAGGGCGCGCCGGCCTCGGGGGTCGTCGGTGTAGGAGGTGGCGAGCAGCAGCTTGAAGTAGATCTGCTCCGCCAGCCCCTCGAAGGGCTCGACCCCGGTCTGCGAGAGGAGGTCCAGCGCCTGCGGCAGCAGTGTGAAGGAGGACTCGAAATCGATCCGGTGACTCTGGTCGACGTACACCACCGCGTAGGCGAAGAGCGGAGCGGAGCCGGGTGGTATCGGCCTTCTCTTGAGCTCCTCCACCAACTCGGCGGTGTGAGCGAGTCGTCCGCCCCGCGCGGCCATGACGGCAGCCCACGTCAGGCGTGCCGTGTGGGACGCGGCATCGGTGCTCAGAGCGGCGGCCCGGTCCATCAGCACCGCCCCCTCCGCGTCGCCGCCGCGTCTCGCGATCTGCCGCGCGGCGTCTGCCAGCCGCTCGGCGAGGGAGGCGTCCGGCAGGACCGCGGCCAGTGTTTCGTGCCGGAGCCGTCGGGGGTCGCCGGCGTCCAGCCGCCCCGCCAGGAACCGGTGGGCCGCCCGCTCCTCCTCGGGCGAAGCCAGGGAGATCACCGCACTGCGCACCAGGGGATGGCGGAAGGCCAGAACACCGTTCCCGTCGAGGTGCGCCAGCCCACTCGCCTCGACGGCGGCGAGGACCGCCGCAGGGTCGCCAGGAGGGTAAACAGCGCACGGGTCTTCGGGTGCTGCCGCAGTCGCCCGGGCGCCCGTGTTCCGCATGCCCACCCGGCCGCCGAGAGCGGCCAGGAGCAGGGTGTGCGCGGCGTCAGCCGGCAGCGACCGGATCCGCTCGGCGAAGAGGTACTCCAGCCGGTGCGCCAGGGGCATCCGACCGGGCAGGCCGGTGTCGTGCTCGTCGTCCGGCAGCACGGGCAGTTCCTGAAGGGCCAGTGGATTGCCTGCGGCCTCCGTCAGCACCCGCCTGGCCGCTGTCACGGGCAGGGTCGGGTGACACCGGCGCAACAGGGTTTCGGCGGCGGACGGGTCCAGCGCTTCCACACGCAGCGGCTCCGCGGTCCACCGGTCGGTGGCCGGGCTGTCCTCACGGCCCGCTCCGATGAAGACCACGGGCAGGGCGGCGATGTGCCGGTGCAGAAAGGTGAACACCGCGGTGCTGGAGCCGTCCATCCAGTGCACGTCGTCCACCACGACCAGCAGCGGCCGGTCGCGCGCGGCCTCGGTGAGCAGGGTCAGGGCCGAGGCACCCAGCGGGGTCGCGCCGGCAGGCGATTCCTCCCCCAGCCCCAAGGCGCGCTCCAGAACTTCCCGGTCCCGTGGTGGGAGGGTCCGAGAGCGCTTCAGCAGCGGCCAGAAGACCTGGTGGAAGCCCCCGAAGGCGAGCTCCGACTCGGCCACGGAGCCCACCGCTCCCAGGACGGCGAAACCGTGCCGCCGCGCCGCGTTCCGTGCCCAGGCCAGCAGAGCCGACTTGCCGATGCCGGCCGGGCCCCGGAGGAGGATCGCTGCTCCTTCACCGTGGGAAATCGCTGCTTGCAGGATGCCGTCCAGGAAGGCCGTCTCCCGCTCCCGGCCCAGGAGTTCACCGTCCTCCGTCGCAGACACCGAACGTCGCCCCCCAAGCCCCGTCTGTCGGCGGACTTGTGCCCGTTCTCCGCACGTGCCGACGCCGACAGGGAGAGTACCGCCCATGCTCACGCCGCGGCTCGGAAAACCGGAGCAGTCGGGGTGCCGGCCGCAGGGACGGGTGAGTTGCCGAGCGCCCCGTTCCGGCGGTCGTCAGGGCACTCCTCCCTCCAACGGATCCACCGTCTCATCCGGGTCGGCCGCTGCTCCCTCCAGGAGCACCGCGAAGTTCCGGCCCAGGCGCTCGGCCACCCGCTCCGGGACGACGGACGGACGGAACTCGAGCACGGGGTGTACCGCGTCTCGGACGAGGTCCGTGATGAGGCCGAGATCCACTTTCGCGGCGTTGTGAAGCCAGTCGGCTTCGGTCACGGAACAGCCCTCCAAGCGCAGCCGCGGCTGCACGTCACTGGCTCGGTAGGAGAAGAGGGGGACGCCGTCCGCCAGAACCGAATCCGGGGCCAGACCCGTGCTTGTGTGCGGGCGCGCAGGCCTGGCGAAGACTGCATCGGTCTCCTCGGCCTCGGCCCAGGCGCCCTGCACCCGGCGCATCGCCTGCCGGAAGGTGATGTCGTCGGGGAGCGAGACGGCGAGACGGTGGAACCGAGTGAAGTAGCCTGCGAGTACCGCGAGTTGTGGGTGATCGCGCCCGGAGACGGGAACGTCCACCATCACGCGGGGCGCCGCCGGCCCGCGTGCCGCCAGGGCGAAGGCGGTCAGAAGCACGGTGAACAGCGGCACCCCTTCCTGGCGGGCAAGGCGCTCCGCCGCCGACACCGGCACGGGAGCCGTACGCAGGCGCCGCCCCGGTCCGACGACCGGGCGGGCGGGGATCCGCGGGCCCTCCGGGCGGGCCGCTCTCCCGGCCTGCCAGTGGGCCCAGTCGGCGTACTGGATGTCGAGCGGCGGGAGAAGTGCGGTCGCACGTCCCGCGTCAGCGTAGTACTCGCCCAGTTCGTCCAGCAGGATCTGCAGCGACCAGCCGTCAGCGGCCAGGAGGTGGACCGCCAGGACGACGAGGTGGTCCTCGGCCGCTCGGCGTACGACCAGCACGCGTGCGAGAGGCCCTCGGGCCAGATCGAACGCGCGCCGGGCGAAGCCCTGCAAGAGGGCGTCCTCCTCACTGTGCAGGGGCGGTGGGCTCGAAGGGACGGGTGGTGTGTCGAGCACCGTCAGTTCCCAGGGCATCGCGTCGGGCTCCTCGATGCACTGCCGCCGGACCGTGCCGTCCTCGTCGGCAGGGAAGGCCGTTCGCAGGGGCTCGTGACGGGCGGTGAGCGCGTCCATGGCGCGCCGGAGCCGCGGAAGGTCGAGGGGGCCGCGCACGTGATGGGCGAGGAAACTCACGTACGCGGACGGGTCGGCGCAGGTACCGAGCAGGCCCAGCAGCCGGCGCTGCGGGTCCGCGAGCGGAAAGCACACACGGTCGTACGACGGCATGTCGCTACTCACCCTCCCTCCCACGGTTCCTGGGGCGCGCCGGGATGAGGTCCTGGGCCGCCGGCCGTGCCAGACCGGCGGCCGCAGCCGCTGTCGGCGCCCTGAGGAAGGACTTCAAGGGGATGTCCAGACCCAGTTCGGAACGGGCGAGCAGGGTGAAACGGAGAGCGCCGAGCGAATCGCCGCCGAGCTCCAGGAAATCGTCCTCCGGCCGCATGCCAGGCACCCCCAGCACCCGGCCCATCAGCCGGGCGAGCGCGTCGGCGCGACCGTACGCCCCGATGCCGGACGCTGAGGATCCACGACCGCTCGGATTCTCCGCCCGCGCGCCGGGAGCCGACGGGGCGGGCTCCACGGACTCCGCCGTCCGGGGCGCCCAGCGCGGAAGCGCGTCGAGCGGCGTGTCGGGACGGTCGACCACCGCGCGCAGGACGGCCTCGTAGCAGTCCATCATGCCGCGCACCGCGTCGTCGTCCAGGCGCGAGGTCTCGTACTGCCAGGTCAGGGTGAGTCCGGCCGGCCGGTCCGCCGGGAGGACGGGGCCGCGGGACCGGGGTATGCGCAGCAGACCGTCCGGACCGATCCCACTGCGGTCCGGCTCTTCCTCGTGGTGAGGGAAGCCGGTCACGCCGAGTTCGAACTTGGCCGCACCCAGGGGCAGGCCCTCGCGGACCGTGATGTCGAGCGGTGACTCGGGGAGGGCGGCCAGAGGGGAGTCGTGGAAGCTGAAGGCGGTCTGCACGAGCCGGTTCCTCTCCCCGGCGGAGCTGCGCGGGTGCGGGGCGATCACCTCCTCGAACGGCAGCTCCTGGTGCTCGTACGCGTCGAGGCACGTCGAGCGCACCTCCGCGAGGAACGAGGAGAAGGAGAGGGTGGGGCGCGGCTTCCCGCGCAGCACCACCGTGTTCACGAACATGCCCACGACTCCGGCCGTTCCGGGACGGCGCCGGTTCGCCATGCCCGAACCGACGAGCACGTCCCGTGCGCCGGTCGTGCGGTGCAGGACGGCCAGGAACGCGGCGAAGGCGACCATGAAGACAGTGGCTCCGTGAGCCCGCCCCAACGCCCTTACTCGGCCCATGAGCTCAGCGTCCAGGTGCAGGCGCTGCTCCGCGCCCGGTTGTGAGGCCGCCGCCTTCTCCGCGTCAGAGGCCGACGCCTTGCGCGCAGGCAGAGGCAAGGGCGCCGGCGGCGTGTCCAGGGCAGCGCGCCAGTACGCCCTCTGCCGCTCGGCCTCCGGCCCGGTCGTCCAGTGGAGCTCGGCGGCCGTCAGCGCGCCGTAGCCGGGAGCGGCCCGACGGGTGTCGACGCTTCCTCGGCGGACGTGCTCCGCGTAGCCCCGCACCAAATCGGAGAGGAGGAGCCGTGCCGAGTGGCCGTCGTGAACGGCGTGGTGCTCGGTCTGTACGAGGACGTGCTCCTCGTCCGCCGTTCGCATCAGGTGCCAGCGGATCAGGGGTCCCGCCGACAGGTCGAAGGGCCGGCGGGCCTCGGCGAGGGCGGCCTCGGACGCGGCTCGTTCGGCGTCCGGCGCAGCCCGCAGGTCGCTGTACCGAAGCTCCGCGCGCGCGTCGGGGTCGACTACGTAGCGGGGGGTTCCGTCGTGGACCGGGAGCCGGCAGCGCAGGACCTCGTGGCGGTCCACCAGGGCTTGCAGGGCAGCCCGCAAGGACGGTTCGCTCAGGGGGCCGCGGAGCCGGGCCACGGAGGCCGCATGGTAGGCGGGCGTCCCGCCGGCCATGTGCTCCGCGAGCCAGACACGCTGCTGGGCGGCCGAGCAGGGCGGTGGCCCGGCGCTCTCGTCGGCAGGTGCGTGCGACTCGTCGGCGTGCTCGCCCGCGCACGGGGGGAGCGGCGGGCGGTCCTCCGCGACGGGAACGGCTCGCACGGCGAGGTCGGTGATGACCGCCCCTTCGAGGATTGCCCGCAGCGGAAGGGTCACCCCCATCTCCGTCCGGACACGTGCGGCGAACTCGATGGCCTGGAGCGAGCCCCCGCCGCGCGCCGTAAAGGAGTCGTCGGCCCCCAGTGCCCCGGTTCCGAGGATCTCTCCCGCGATGCGCGACAGACGGGCGGCCGGTCCCGACGCCGGAGCCGTGGGCGCGGCTTCCCGGCCGGGCGGCGGCAGCAGCGCGCGGTCGACCTTGCCGGACGGGGTCAGCGGCCATGCGTCCAGCACCGTCACCGAGGCCGGCACGAGGTGGGCGGGGAGCGCCTCCCGCAACTCGGCCCGCAGGTCGCGCCCGTTCTGCCGCGGGGAGGTGGCGTCCTTCAGTCTGGCGTAGCCGAGCAGCCGCCGTCCCTCCACGCTCTCGTCCACCACGACCACCGCGTCCCGGACATCCGGCAGTCGTACGAGCGCCGACTCGATCTGGGCCGGGTCCACGCGGTAGCCGTTCACCTTGGTCTGCGTGTCCAGGCGTCCACCGAACTCCAGCGCACCGTCGGGCAAAAGACGCCCCCGGTCTCCGGTCCGGTAGATCAGGCCGCCAGGGACGGTACCCGTGGGATCGGTGATCAGGCGGCGCGCCGTCTCCTCCGGGTCACCGACGTATCCGGGGGTGAGTCCCCATCCACCGATGCATATCTCACCGAACTCGCCATCAATGACGGGTCGTTGTTCCTCGTCCAGAAGCAGAATCCGGCGACCGGGGACCGGACGGCCGACGGGCACGGTGCCGGACGGAGGGGCCGCGGGGTCGACCGTGTGCAGGGTCGCGCAGACGGTCGTCTCGGTCGGGCCGTACCCGTTGACGAACTGGACGTGCCCGGCCCACTGCCGCGCGGTCTCCGGGAGACAGACGTCCCCCGCGCTCAGCAGCACCCTGAGGCCGGGGAAGTCCACGGGACGCAGGGTGCGGGCGAGGACCGCCGGCACCGTCGCGTGCGTGGTGCCGGTCTCGGCTGCCACGGCGTGAAGCGGGCGGCCGAGCCGTTCCTCGTCGAGCACCTCCAGGCGCCCGCCGTGACCGAGCGCGAGGAGCAGGTCGAAGACCCAGCCGTCGAAGAGCGGAGTGAACACCTGGAGCACCACGCTGCCCGGCCCGAGCCCGGAGATCGCGTGGCGCTGTCCCGCCACCAGATGGGGCAGACCCCCGTGGGTGACCGGCACCAGCTTGGGGCGCCCAGTGCTGCCCGACGTCCGGATGAGGTACGCCCAGCTGTCGGGCTCGGGAGCTCCGGCCTCCGGCCGGCCCTGGGAGGGGACCACGGGCGGCCGCGATGTGTCGAGGCGGGCCAGGTCGACGACCGGCACCGGCAGTCCGGACACGCCCGGCACCTCTGTCCCGCCCGTGGCCCCGGCCTCCGAGCGGGTGACGCACAGGACGGCCCCGGCCTGCCGGAGGCCCTCGGCCGTCCACGTTGTCCGGTGGGCCGGATCGAGGGGCAGGTACGCCGCTCCGGCGTGCCAGATCGCCAGGACCGTCTCCGCGAAGTCCGCGCTCCGCGGCAGCAGGACGCCCACGACGTCACCGGGGCCGATTCCCCTCCCGCGCAACTGGGCGGAGAGGTGCCGGACCCGCTCGACCAGTGCCACGTACGTCACCGTGCGCCGGCTGTCCCGCAGGGCCGGAGCGTGCGGGGTCCGCTCGGCGAAGTGAGTGATCGCCGCCCAGGGCTCGGTGGGCGGATCCCCGGCCGGTGGAGAGGCGGCCCGGCCGGTGTACGGGTCGGGGCCGGCGGGCCTTTCGAGCGGCTCCGTGGTTCTGGCGGGCGCCTCGTCGAGCATGTCGTGTCCTGTCCGGAGGGCGACGGTCGCCCGGCACACGGCGACAGCGGGGCCCGTGGCCGGCCGACCTGTGGCAGGCGTCCGGGCCTGCACCCGTTCGGGAGCCCGCACGCCGGACGCAGATTATCCAGCCACTGCTTTCCGGACACGACCACCCCCGCCGGAACCCCGGCGCTGCCCGGGACGACGCCCCAGCAGGTGCCCACCGGACCTGTGGCACCGTCAGATGTGTGTCGCCCGGTCGGCGTACGTCCCGCAGCACACGGACGCCCGCGCGGTGTGAACACGCTGCCGACAGGAGCGCCCACCGCTGGTCGTGGTGGTGTCAGTGGTGGGCGTGGACGACGGCGTGCCCCTTTCCGCGGCTGATCATCCACTTGTTGACCGGAGTGGTGACCACGAACGCGATGACGAATCCGCCCAGCAGCGATGTCCAGAACAGGCCGTCCGTCAGATGAGCGTCCATAGCGCCCGGAACCAGGGCGATGATGCCGTTGTCGACGACCTCCATGACGGCGATGGAGACGGTGTCGGCGGCCAGGGCGACCTTGAACGCGGCGCTCAGGGCGAGCCCGGCCCGTAGGAGGGCGGTCAGGGTGGTCGCGTAACCGAACACGAAGGCCAGTGCTATCGCGAGGACCATCGTCGGAAGGTTGCCCCATCTCAAGGCGGTACCGACGACCATGCCGAGGATCTCGCCGACGGCACAACCGCTCAGACAGTGCGCGGTCGCCTTTGCCGCGATGCCCCAGGAAGCGCCTGTGCGGTGGTGCGCTGTGCCTTCCGGCCCGGTGGCGTGTGCGGAGTGGGTCGATCGGTGGGGCGTCCCGTGGGAGTGGTTCACGAAAGGTTGCCTCTCTGCTCGTCATCTTGCTGCGGCGGACAGGCGTCTGTGCTCCGTTCCGCGCCGTTGATCGCGCTCACCGTAGGAAAGGGAAATTACTCACTGCTATCCCCAAAGCGCCCCCTCCTGTCCCAGGGCTGCACATCCGCAATGCCCGGCGACACTCCACGCGCCGCGAACGATCCCCGTGACCCCCTGTTCGCCGGCGTGTGGGTCGACCGGTCGTCCCGGGCGCGAGACATGGCCGCGGCCGACCTTCTCGGACTCGCGCGGCCGTCCTCGGTTTTCTCTTCGCAACCCCTGATCTCCCTCTGTGGCTGCTGATGACACTGGCCGCGATGATGGGCGTCGGCGCTGCCTTCGTCAGGCCCGCTTTCGGAGCCCTCATACCGTCGCTCGTGCCTCCGGAGTCGATTCCGGCAGCGAACGCGCTGCGGTCGGCCGCCCTCCAGTTCTCCGCCGTCATAGGCCCGGCGTTGGGCGGAATCCTCCTGGCGGTCCACGGCGCGGACAGCGTCCTGCTCCTCAAACGTGGTGACCTTCTTGGTGAGCATCCTCGCGCTCCTCGGCGCAAAGGACCCTCGACCGGCGCGGTCGCCGTCGCGCAACGCATGGTGGAAACACGCGCCGGATTCGGTGAGGTGCGGTTCAGGCCCTGGATGCTGGTCATCATGATGCTGGGGTCGGTACATGCCCTCGTCGTGATCGGCCCGCTCCTCTTCCTCCTTCCCGAGTTGCTGCGGGAAGGAGGCCGCTTCACCTCCTACGGGCCTCTCATCGCCCTCCAGGCGTTCGGCGCTCTGGCGGGAGGCATGGTGGCCGCGCGATGGACACCGCGGAACGCGGGCGCCAGCGTCATCTGCGCGCAAGCGGCCGCAGGCTCCAGCTCGCCTGCCTGGCATACGCCGCGCCCGTGCCGCTGATCGGGCTGGCGGCCTTCGCCACTGGGGCCGGATACGCCTTCGGCGGGGTCGTCTGGATCAGCACTCTCCAGCGGAGCGTCCCGAACGAGACCTTGGGTCGTGTTCTTTCCCTCGACATGCTGAGCCGTTAGGCCCTCAGGCCCCTCGGCGTCGCGGTCGCGCCGGTGGCGGTCGACTCCCTTGGAAGCCGGACATTCCTGCTGTCAGCACTTGCCGTACTTCTCACCGCAACAGTTCTACCCCTTTTCTTCCTTAATGTCTGTGCAGTGGGTCGATACACGATCCGGACGTGCGTCAGAGATCGCGCACAGTGCCCATCGCGCCCGTAATGCACATTGGCCTTGCGTCCGTTTTGCTCTTCGCGCGTCGCTGACCAGCGGTTTTCCTTAACCTGTTTTGGCTCTACATGTTTGCGATGACGCACCACGTGGAGTGCGTGGCGATCCTTGAGCCTGCTGAAAAGGGCCGCTGACCTGTTGTTTCTCTGAGTGTGCATGATGGGCGTTACGTGTGTTACGGGCGATATCTTGACGCATATCTGACGCACGTGACGCACGTTTGACGCACGGACGGCGTGATATCTGATGGGTGGTCATGCGTGATTGGTGACCGCCGGATGGAGTCCTCAGCCGTGTGGTGGGAGGCACCCTGAAGTGGTTGGGGCATTGGCTGCCGAGCTGTTGGCTGCCCCTGTCCCATCGGCTTCTCGCTAATGACGTTCCGTGACACTGGGTGGGGTGTCTGGCGCGTGTTGCGTCAGGGCCGTAGGGACTCCAGCGCCCGAGAAAGGGCCTGAGATCGTCGGCTCGTGGTTCGGGGATGTCGGGCAGCCGGGGCGGTGTGTTCAGCGGGTTCCGATGCTCCACGCGTGCTGCCGCCCAGTCGATCCATGTTTCGGCTTCGGTCCTGGTCTGGCCTGGGGGCATGGTCTCGACCCGGGTGCGTACGGCGCTCACGTACTCCCCGAGTCGGGTGGTGTGGCGCCATGCCGCTCCCTGCGCTTCGAAGTGCCGGACGCGGTACGCCTCGGCGTACTGGACGCGCGCTTCTTTCATGGCGGCTTCCCAGCGGATGCGCTTCTGGCGGGCCGCCTCGATCTCGTCGAGACGTCTGCGTTCGGCGGCTTCGCCGCGAAGCGTGACCTCCTGCGCGATCTCGGCGAGCTGGTCTTCGAGGGGACGGTTGGGGTGTCGGCCCATTCGCTCGCCCGGTGCGGCTGGCCGCCGCTGAGGACGAAGCGGAGCCGTTCGGACGGGGTGTAGTCGAAGCGGGGGATCCTGATCCAGGGGTTCCTCTTGGCCTCGGCGACCTCCTTGTCGGTGGCGACGTGCTCGGTCCGGTCCTGCTCCTGGAGGACGAGGAACTCCACGGTCTGGCCCTGCGCGGTGATGGTGAAGTGGGGAGATGCCCTTCGTCGGCGATGGGACGGGGGCGCGAAGCCGGTCTGCCCTGCCGCACTGGAATGTCCTGCCTTCTCGGCGGCGGTGATCAGCGCCTGGATAAGCCTGAGGGCACGTCCTTGGACCGGCTTGGTCAGACCCAGCGGCTGCGGTTCGCTCTGCATGGCCCGCACCGCGCTGTGCGGCCGCGCAAGCCGCGAGGGCACAGAGACGGGTTCAAGGGCCGCCAGGCGCCAGGCGGGGACGTCGACGAGCTTGATCTCGTACGCGCCACGGCACCAGCCCCCGTACAGTTCCTTCGTCTCCGGGATCCCTTCGGACCTGCGTGCCGCGGCGACGCGGGAGGGCCACTTCTCCAACTCCGGACCCACTCATGACGATCCGGCCGCCGCCTCCGCGAGCTCTTGCAACAGCTGTTCCGAGAACGCGCCTGTGGGAAAGGGCGCGGCTTTTTCGCCTGGCGGCCGGGATCTCCTGCGCTTGGATGGGCGGCGGTTGCGGAGGGAGGGGCTGCCTGAGTCTTCCGCGGGCGAGACTTGCGGAGAGGGTAGGTGCCGTGCGTCAGGTAATGCCGGCCGGCGCTCGACAGGATGACGCTCCACTGGCCGCCCTTCCTGGAGACCGTGACCAGCCCCCGATTCTGCAGTGCCTGGCCCGTGGTCTTCTATGAGCTCGTCTTCCACTCGCCAGCAGGGGAACCAGCGCTCACCCATTGCAGCGCCGAAAGCTGCCGCTCATTGACCTGCCGTTCCCATGACCCGCCTTCGGCTCGAGTCAGCCCGCAACGGCGTTATCTCACCACCGAGTGACAGCGCGAGATAATCGAAGTCCTCGTCTATGTGGGACTCAAATACTGGGCTGGCACGGCGTATCAAGGCATCGGCGGAAGCGTCCGATTCCCGTTCTGGGAACTGTGCCGTGTCCATTTCGGTCAGCCGGGGCTCCGCCGGGCAGCACACTGTAGGGCGTTCCTGCAGCGCCGCCTTCAGCAGCGGATGCTCCTGGGCTATTCCGGCGTCCAGGACGCGCACCGTGGGTGCGTGCGGACGGCCTCGGCCAGCTCTCACAGGTCCACAGCGAGCTCGCCGCGACGCAGGGAGGCGGAATGAGGTCCCCACGCGGTGATCGCTGCCGGCGGGCCTGGCTCGGTGCCCGGCCGACCCCAGGATGTGGGGCCGGCCGCGGGGGGTGCTGGGGATACCCGCGCACCTGTCACCTGGTCGGAGTTCGCGCCGTAGGGGTTGGCCGGTGCGAGCCTCCTGCCGGGATCACCCGGACACCAAGACGATGACAGGGCGACGCCCTCCAGGCGACAGGCCGGGCATCATCACGCACATGTCGAGCGTGGTTCACTCGACCTGCAAGAAGCTATGGGGCTTTCGACGCGCGACTCGTGCGTGGCGCGCACGATTTGGGGAGTTGGCCGTGGACACGATCGACCGCCACATACTGAACATCCTCCGCAGGGACGGGCGGGCGCCCGTGTCGGAGATCGCGCGTGCTGTGGGACTCTCGGCGGCTCCGTGCGCCCGCCGCATCGAGCGCATGGAGAGGGAGGGTGTGATCCGCGGCTATACCGCGGTCATCGAGGACAGCCGGGCGGGCATGCTTCAGGCGTTCATCGAGATCCGCCTGCTCGGCGCGACCGACAGTGACGAGATCCAGGGCATCGCCCAGAGCATCCCGGAGATCGAGGAGAGCCACAGCATCGCCGGCACCTCCGACGCCCTGCTCAGGCTCCGGGTCCGGGACGTGAAGCATCTTCAGCAGGTGATCAACGCCGTACGCCGGACCGGCAAGGTGGAGGGCACCAAGACCTTCATCATCATGAACACCTGGACCCGCCCGACCGAGCAAGCCGGCAGCCCGTAACCCCGAAACGACGTCGTGCTGGGGCCCGGAGGCCGTCCGTCTGCCCGATCGGTGGTGCGGGCCCGACGTCGTCGCCCGGTACACGACTGAACCCGGATGCGGCTGGAGCCGTCCGGGCGGGTCACTCGTGTGCCGGTGTGACGGTGTGCGCGAGTTGGACGCGTGAGTGCAGGCCGAGTTTCCGGTAGACGCGGGTGAGGGTCGCTTCGACCGTCTTGACGCTGACGGTGAGGGTGGTGGCGATGTCGCGGTTGCTCGCTCCGGCGGCGGCGAGTTCGGCGCAGCGTTGCTCGGCGGAGGTAAGGCGGGGGTGGGCGTCTTCGCCCGCCGGGACGGCTTCCAGTCGGCTGAGCGTGTGCGCGGCGGTTTCGGCCCACGGGTGTGCCTGGTGGGCGGTGAAGAGGTCGGCGGCTTTTTGCGCGGCGGCGCGGGCGCTGGCGCGTCGGCGCCCGCGCCGTTCGGTGTGGCTGAGCGCCAGCAGGGTCCTGCCGCGTTCGAGGGGGAGGTGGCGAAGCCGGTCAGCTGCGACGGTGAGGCGCCGGGCCGCGGTGTCGTAGTCGCCGCGGGCGGCGTCCAGGAGCGCCTGGGCGCGTTCGAGCGGGGGGAGGACCATGTGCCTGCCGAGGTCGGTCGCGGTGCGGCGGGTGTCGTCCAGGAGGCCCTGCGCCCGGTCGAGGTGGCCGAGGGCGATGAGGGTCTCGGCGAGTTCGGGGTGCCAGCGCAGGACGGACGGGTCGCGGACCTGCTGGAGTTCCTCGAGGTCCCGCACCTCCTCCAGGGCCTCCAGAGCCTCTTTGGGGCGGCCGGTGGCCAGGAGGAGGTGGCCGAGGGCGAAGAGGCTGCGGGAGAGGAAGACCTTGTTGTCCTCCTGCCGGGCGGCGTCGACTCCGCGGCGTGCGTGGACGAGGGCCAGGTCGGTCCGCCCGGCGGTGCCTTCGACGAGGGCGGAGGTGTAGCACGCCGGTGCGGGTGACAGGGCGGTCCCGTCGGTCAGCGCCTGGGCGCGGTGGGCGTGGTCGAGCGCCCTGGCGCACCGTCCGGCGCGGAGTTCGGCCTCGGCGAGGCTGCGCCGGATGTCCACGGTCGCCTCGGCGTCTCCCGTCCGCTCGGCTTCGACGAGCAGGGGGAGCAGCGCGGCGCGGGCCTCCTCGGGGCGATCGTCGAAGAGGGCGTGCCGGGCGGCGAGGTGCTGAGGTGTGCCGTTGACCGGAATGGAGGCGGCGCGTGGCAGGGACAGGGCGCGGCTGAGCGTGGTCTCGGCGTCGGGGTGTCCGAGGACGCGTTGAAGGCGGGCCTGCATCGTGAGGGCCATGACGGTGGTGGCGGTGTCGCCTACGGCCTCGGCGAGGGCGGCGGCCCGGCCGGCCAGGGCACACGCCCGGTGGGGGTCGCCCTCGTTGACGTTGGCCCAGATGGATTGGCGGATGAGGATCTGCGCGGTGAGGTCGGATCGTCCGGCCGCCGCGTGGAGTGCGTCGGCGAACAGTTCGTCCGCACTCTGCAGGTGCTGGCCGCTCGCGTCGATCAGGGCGACGAGGGCTTCGACGCGTTGGGCGGGGGTGGTGTCGTGGCCCAGGACGAGGCGGGCGGCGGTCCGGCCGCGGGGAAGGTCGCCGTAGTGGGCGGCGTCGCGTACGGCGGTCAGGGCCCGTTCGGTGAGCAGTTCGCCGTCGTCGTACGGGGTGCGCTGAGCGGCGAGGAGGGAGAGCTCTGCCGCGAGTGCGTGGTCGCCGCGCCGCCGGGCGCGTGCGGCGGCGCGGGCGGCGTGGCGGGCCGACCGCGGGTCGGTGGCGTCGGCCGCCAGCACGGTGTGCCGGTCGCGGCGGACGCTGTCGTGGCTGGCCTCGGCCAGGCGGGCGTGCAGAAGCCTGCGTGCGTGGCCCGGCAGCCGGGCCGCGAGTTCGGTGCCGATCGCGGAGGCGGTGAACCGCACCGTCCGGTCGGGCTGTTCGAGGTCGACGAGTCCGGCTGCCTCGGCCTCGGCCAGGAGGCTTTCGGCTGCCGGCCCGGCGAGACGACTCAGCAGGTCGAGGTCGGGCCGGTCGTCGAGTGCGGCGAACGTCAGCAGTTCCCGGACCTCCCCCGACACGGTTCCCAGCCATTCGCCCACCAACCGGCGGCCCGGGGGAGGAAGGACCGGGCGGTCCTCGGCGTCCGAGGCGATCGGCACGGCGGCGGTGTGGCCGCGCACCTGGGCGAGTGCCAGAGCCAGCGCAGGGTTCCCGCCGCTGTGGGTGTGGATGCGCGTGACCTCACGGGGGACGAGAGGGTACGGGGACAGCAGAGCCGCGACCTGGTCTACCGTCAGAGCCGGAACACGCACCGCGTACGCGTTCTCCCCGCACCAGTGACCCGCGGCCTCCGGGCGCCAGGTGCGCTCGGCCGCGATGACGGGAAGGTCCGGGGCCAGGCGCAGCGCCCAGCCCAGGACGGCCGCGCTGGCCGGGTCCAGCCACTGGGCGTTGTCCACCATCAGCGTCATGGGCGGTGCCTCCCGCAGCAGAGCGGCGGTCTGCCGGCGCAGCCGCAGGGCCGAGCCGGCATTGTCCGGGGAGCCCGGCCGGTCGGCGGCCTCGTCGAGTCCCGCCATCAGCTTCCGTGCCGCGGGCAGCGTTTGGAGGGCCAGCGCGAGTTCGAGCAACCCGGTGTACGGGATCCCGGTGTCCTGTGGGCCCGGGGCCAGCCGCAGGAGGGGCAGGCCCAGCCGTCTTCCCAGGGCCCTGGCCGCGGTGGTCTTGCCGCTTCCGGGCGGCCCGAACAGGACCACCCGGCGGGTGCCGTCGACGACTTCCGGCACCACCGGCAGCCCGGGACCGGCCTCGTGGGACGCGCTCATCCACATCTCGGAGTCTGGCATCGGGCCATGGTGCGCCCGCCGGCCCTCGCCGTCCAGGTCAAGGGATTGCCCCGATGTCGGCCGGGCCCCGCGTCCCTAGCCTCATGGCCACAGCCGGGCCAACCGCTGCCGAACGCCCCCCGCACCCCAGATGACGTTCTGCGGCACATCCCCGACAAGGCCCGGCGGAAGGATTGCGATGAACCGCAAGAACGCCCTGGCAGCCGGTGTCGCGGCAGCCCTCGCCCTCGGCTCCGTGACCATGGTGGCCACCCAGTCCACCGCGGCCCCCCGCCCCACCGCGGCCGCCGGCGCCTCCGCCGGCCAACCCGGCGCAGGGTTCAAGGCGATGACGGCCGACGCGCGCGGCGAGGCGATACGCACGGCCGGCCGGAACGCGGCCGCCACCGCCCGCGAGCTCGGCCTGGGCCCCGACGAGCGCCTGGTGGCCAAGGACGTCCTGATCGACGCCGACGGCTCCCGGCACGTGCGCTACGACCGCACCTACAGGGGCCTGCCGGTGATCGGCGGAGACCTGGTGGTGCACTTTGCCGAGGACGGCACGATCACCGGCTCGGACCTGGCGCACCAGGGCGCGGTCCGGATCGTCGGCACCACCCCGAAACTGACGGCCGCCGACGCCTCCGCCAAGGCCGTGAAGCACGCCAAGCACGTGAAGAAGGCGAAGGCCAGCAGCAAGGACAGCGCCCTGGTGGTGTACGCGGTCGGCAAGATCCCCGTCCTCGCCTACCGTTCGACCGTCACCGGCGAGGGCGAGAACGGTCCGGCCTCGCGGGAGGCGGTGATCGTCGACGCGTCCAGCGGCGCGGCGCTGGACCAGTACGAGCTGCACCAGAGCGTCACGGGCACCGGCAACGGCGTCACCGTCGGGCAGGTCTCCATCGAGACCACCCAGACCGCCGGCGGCTACACCCTCACCGACGCCGCGCACGGCGGCACGATCGTCTACGACTCGTACAACAGCCCGCAGTCGAACCCCCGGCAGAACGCGCGGCCCTTCTCCAAGACCACCAACTCCTGGGGCAACGGCACCAGCTCCAGCCGCGAGAGCGCCGCCGTGGACGCCTCCTACGGCCTGGCGAAGACCTGGGACTACTACAAGGACTCCTTCAACCGCTCCGGCATCCGCAACGACGGCCGAGGTGCCCGCGCCTACGTCCACGTCGACAACAGCCTGGTCAACGCCTTCTACGACGACAACTGCTTCTGCATGTACTTCGGCGACGGCTCCTCGCAGAACGGCAACACCCCGGTCACCGCGGTGGACGTGGCGGGCCACGAGATGAGCCACGGCGTCACCGCCGCCACCGCCAACCTCACCTACTCCGGCGAGTCCGGCGGCCTCAACGAGGCCACCAGCGACATCTTCGGCACCATGGTCGAGTTCTACGCCAACAACGCCGGCGACCCGGGCGACTACTACATCGGCGAGAAGCTCAACATGTCCGGCGGCTCCCTGCGCCGGATGGACAACCCCGCCGCCGACGGCAGATCCCTGTCCTGCTGGAACTCCGGCGCCGGCTCGGTGGACGTGCACCTCTCCTCCGGCATCGGCAACCACTTCTTCTACCTCGCCGCCGAAGGCACCGGGGCGAAGACCATCGGCGGACGCTCGCACACCGGCACCACCTGCAACAACGACACCTTCGCGGGCATCGGCAAGGACAAGGCCGCAGCCGTCTGGTACCGGGCGCTTACCACCTACATGACC
Source organism: Streptomyces sp. NPDC127092 (assembly GCF_042722475.1). NCBI lineage: Bacteria > Bacillati > Actinomycetota > Actinomycetes > Kitasatosporales > Streptomycetaceae > Streptomyces > Streptomyces sp. NPDC127092. Next base: position 73,112 of record NZ_JBHXFE010000025.1, on the reverse strand, counting down.
TCCACCACCAACTACGCCGGGGCCCGCACCGCCACCCTGCAGGCCGCCGCCGACCTGTACGGCGCCAACTCCCAGGAGCGGTACCTCCTCTCCAAGGCATGGGCGGCCGTCAGCGTCGGCACCGCCCTGCCCGACCCCGGCACCGGCACCCCCACCCCCTCGCCGTCCACGCCCACCCCCTCGCCGTCCACGCCCCCCAGCGGGAACGCGCTGACCAACGGCAGCTTCGAACAGGGCACCAGCGGCTGGACCCAGAGCGACAGCATCATCACCAACTCGTCCCTGCAGGCCGCACGTGACGGGTCCTGGTACGCCTGGATGATGGGCTACGGCGCCGACGCCATCGAGTCCCTCTCCCAGTCGAACGTCGCGGTGCCCTCCACCGGCACCCCCAAGCTCACCTTCTGGCTGAAGGTCTCCACCCAGGAGTCCGGCTCCACCGCCTACGACACCCTCAAGGTCAACGTCAACGGCGCCACGCTGGCCACCTACTCCAACGCCGACGCGAGTTCCGGATACGTCCAGAAGACCGTCGACCTGTCCGCCCACAGGGGCCAGACGGTGAAGCTGGAGTTCACCGGCACCGAAGACACCTACCTGTCCACCATCTTCCTGCTCGACGGCATCACCATCGGCTGACCGATCCCGCTCACCACCCGTGCTCCCGGGGGCGGGGGCCCGCTCGGGGGTTTCTGCCGCGGGGGGCAACACACGCGCCAGGGGGGGCCGGTTTCCCCTCCGCGGGGCTTCCTGTGCGTTTAACCCTCCACCCCCCCCCCCCCCGCCCTACCC